>NZ_SIZZ01000002.1:900000-1056927 GCF_004322705.1 Dyella terrae
CGAGCGCTACGAGATCGTCGCCACCCGCCTTGAGGGTGTGGACTTCGCCCAGCGCGCGCAGGTGCTCGAGCGCGCCGCCGGCGTGGTTTCCGAGATGATCGGCGAACTGCGTCGCGGCCTGCGCATCGACCCGGTGAAGAAGCTGCAGGATCGCCTGCAGACGCTCGAATCCGAGGGTGACCGCATGCTGCTCGCGCCGTATCGCACGCTCTACGTCGAAGGCAACGACGCCATGCGCGCCATGCTGGCGAAGGATCTTTTCGAGCTGCTGGAGAAGGCGATCGACAAGTGCCGTGACGTCGGCAACATCGTGTACTCCATCGTCCTCAAGAATTCCTGAGGACACCGCGATGAGCATGGTTGTCGCGGTAGTGCTGATTGCACTCGTCTTCACCTACATCAATGGTTTTCACGACACCGCCAACTCCATCGCCACGGTGGTGGCGACCAAGGTGCTTACGCCCGGCCAGGCGGTGTTGCTGGCGGCGATCACCAACCTGATTGGTGCCCTGTGGGGCACGGCGGTCGCCAAGACGATCGCCGCTGGGCTGCTCGATACGAGCGTCGTGGCCGCCGGTTCGCAGTTGCTGATCTGTGCCCTGGCCTCGGCGACGGTGTGGAACCTGATCACGTGGTGGCTGGGCCTGCCGTCCAGTTCCAGTCACGCGCTGGTTGGCGCGCTGGTGGGCGCGGCGATTGCGTCTTCGGGTGACAACTTCCACTCGATCATCTGGATGCAGGGTGGCGACCACTGGTGGACGGGCAAGGGCGTGGTGCCCAAGGTGATCGTGCCGATGGTGGTGTCGCCATTGCTCGGTTTCATCATGGGTTTCCTGCTGATGGGTGGCCTGTACGCCTTGCTCAGCTGGTTCTCCAATCGCAAGGGCTTCCTGCGCCGCTTCGGTCGCACGCCTTTCGTGAACAGCTTCTTCGGCAAGGCACAGATCGTGTCCGCCAGCGCCATGGGCCTGGCCCACGGCATGAATGACGCGCAGAAGAGCATGGGCATCATCGCCCTGGCCCTCGCCGGCGCAACCGCTGCCGGACAGTTCGATCAGCTCCCGTCGTGGCTGCATTTCCTGCGCATCAACGGTTCGGCCGATGGCGGTTTTGACGTGCCCTCGTGGGTGGCCGTGGTGTGCGCGCTGACCATGGCCGCCGGTACCGCCGGCGGCGGCTGGCGCATCATCAAGACGCTCGGTCACAAGATGGTGAAGCTGCATCCGATCAACGGCTTTGCGGCCGAAGGCAGCTCGGCAGCCGTGATCCTTACTGCCTCGGCGCTGGGCGTGCCGGTGTCCACCACGCACAACGTGTCTGCCTCGATCATGGGCGTGGGCGCGGCCAAGCGCTGGAACGCGATCCGCTGGTCGGTCGTCGAGCGCA
This sequence comes from Dyella terrae, assembly GCF_004322705.1. NCBI lineage: Bacteria > Pseudomonadati > Pseudomonadota > Gammaproteobacteria > Lysobacterales > Rhodanobacteraceae > Dyella > Dyella terrae. The sequence continues at coordinate 901,387 of NZ_SIZZ01000002.1, forward strand.
TGGTGTGGGCGTGGATTCTCACGCTGCCGATCACGGCACTGCTCGCCTATGTCGGCGTGCGGCTTGCACAGGCTATCGTGGGGTAACGGACGACGGGCGATGGCGGAACGCCGCCTCGCCTGTTGCCTAGAGCGCGTCTCCGCCGTCGGCGACGACGCGCTCCAGCTGGTCTCCCAGGGTTCCCAGCTCCGTAATCAGTCGCTGCAATTCGGCCGTTGTCAGCAATTCGAAGGGCCGGTTCTCGCACAGATGCAGGAAGGGCGCGCCGTCCAGATCGGCGACCGCCAGGAATCCCAGTCGCTGCTCCCAGTTGAAGCGCAGGCAACGACGTGGATCAGCGCCGGCCAACGGGCCGACCGGCGTGGAGACGCGCAGGAACCGGCGTCCGCCTTCGTCTTCCAGTTCCGTGAGATAGATGCCCTGGTGGCGTCCGTGGGGAAGCAGCAGATCGAAGCTGATCAGATACGGGTCGTTGTGCCGCAACTGGTGCAGGCTGCCGATATGAGAACGCACGGCTTCAAAATGACGCATGATGCGGTTTCCGCTGCGGGGTCGGTCCCGCACGTACTGTGACACGACAGGGTGTTAACGCTGCGCCATGAATGAATTTCAGGAACGGGTCTATGCCGTGATCCTGGCGATTCCGCCGGGTCGCGTGGCCAGCTACGGCGCGATTGCCGCACGCGCGGGGTTGCCGGGGCGCGCCCGGCTGGTGGGTCGATTGATGGGCGAGGTGCCAGACGGCATGACGCTGCCGTGGTTCCGCGTGCTGCGCGCGAGCGGTCAGATCGCGTTTCCTGCGGGAAGTCGCGGGTTTCGCGAGCAATCGCGCCTGCTGAAGGCCGAAGGCGTCGAAGTCAGGAACGGACGCGTGCCGCTGTCGAGGTTCGGCCTGGATGCTGATATCGACCGGGCGATCTGGGGCATGTTCTGAGCATCCTACGCGCGCCGGTGTCGCTGGCGGGCATCCGAATGCGCTTCCGCGGACATGGGAACGACGCGCCCATTTGCTAGCATTGGCCGGATGCCTTCCTCGCCCCTCCACATTCTGCAAAGTGTTTTCGGCTACACGAGTTTCCGTGGCCAGCAACAGGCCATCGTCGAACGCGTAGCCGAGGGCGGCGATGCGCTCGTCCTGATGCCCACCGGTGGCGGCAAGTCGCTGTGCTACCAGGTGCCTGCGTTGTTGCGTCAGGGCACCGGCATCGTCGTATCGCCGCTGATCGCCCTCATGCAGGACCAGGTGGACGCCCTGCGCGAGGCCGGTGTGGCTGCTGCCTACCTCAACTCCAGCCTGGATGCCGACACCCAGCGATCGGTCGAGCGCCAGCTTCTCGCCGGTGAACTCAATCTTCTCTACGTTGCGCCGGAACGCTTGTTGACCGGGCGTTTCCTCAGCCTGATCGAACAGACGGAAATTGCGCTGTTTGCCATCGACGAGGCGCATTGCGTTTCGCAATGGGGCCATGATTTCCGTCCCGAATACCGCGAGCTGGCGATACTGCACCAGCGCTTCCCGGCGGTGCCGCGCATTGCGCTGACGGCCACCGCTGACGAGCGGACGCGTGATGAAATCGTTGAGCGCCTGGCGCTGCAGGATGCGCGGCAATTCGTCGCCAGTTTTGATCGGTCGAACATTCGCTATCGGGTGGGCTTGCGCTACAACGCGCGTCGACAGCTCCAGGATTTTCTCGAATCCCATACGGGCGATGCCGGCATTGTCTATTGCCTGAGTCGAAAGAAAGTTGACGAGACTGCGGCGTGGCTTGCCGAGTCGGGCATTCCCGCCTTGCCGTACCACGCCGGCCTGGATGCAGCCACGCGTGCCGCTAACCAGCAGCGTTTCCTGCGCGAGGATGGCGTGGTGATGGTGGCGACGGTCGCCTTCGGCATGGGAATCGACAAGCCGGATGTGCGTTTCGTCGCTCATCTGGACCTGCCGCGCAGCATGGAAGGCTACTACCAGGAAACCGGTCGCGCCGGACGCGATGGCCTGCCCGCCGAGGCGTGGATGATCTACGGTCTCTCGGACGTGGTGACCATGAGCCAGATGATTGCCCAGTCCGAGTCCGCCGACGAGCGCAAGCGCATCGAACGGCAAAAGCTGGAATCCTTGCTCGGCTATGCCGAGGCCACGGCGTGTCGCCGTGAGTTGTTGCTTGCCGCTTTCGGCGAAACCTACGCAGGGTCCTGTGGCAACTGCGACAACTGCGTCGAACCACCAAAGACCTGGAACGCAACAGTGCCGGCCCAGAAAGCCTTGTCGGCGGTGTATCGGAGCGGCCAGCGTTTCGGTTCCGGACATGTGATCGACATCTTGCGTGGCATCGATAGCCAGCGCATGACCGATCTCGGACATGATCGCCTGACCACGTTCGGCATTGGCGCGGATATGGACGAAAAGCAATGGCGCTCCGTGTTTCGCCAGATGCTGGCCGCAGGTTTGCTCGAAGCCGATGGCGAGGGTTACGGAACCTTGCGTCTGACCAAGGCCAGTCGCGAGGTGCTGGTTGGCAACCAGAGCGTCCATCTGCGTGAGGACGTGCGTCCGGCGCGTACGTCCCGCCGTCGTCGCGACAGCCAGGTGGTGACCGGAAGCAGCCTTGGTATCGAGGCCTATGAGCAAGCGATGTGGGACGCCTTGCGCGCCCTGCGTGCGCAGTTGGCACGGCAGCATGGTGTTCCGGCGTATGTGATCTTCCACGACGCCACGTTGTTGGCCATGCTGCGTGCGCTGCCTGCCAACGAGGCCGAACTGGCATCCATCAGTGGTGTGGGCGAGGCCAAACTGAAACGGTACGGTCAGGATTTTCTGCGCGTCATCAACGCCCAGGAGGCATGAAGCCGCACGGCATCGGATGCGTCCGATGCCGTGGCAGTCATTCAAGCCTGAATTATCCTTCAAATTTCAGCTTGTGCTTGGCCGCTTGTGCCCTTACAAAATGATATTGCGCCCAGCGAGCGGAGTGATCCGCACGTCCCTTCGGGCCCGGGCGTTGAAACGTCCCGGTATATCCCCGCCATACAAGGATTTCCGCCATGCACGACGCCCCGCTCATCGCCACGATCGTCAGCGGCATCGTATTGGCCTTTATCTTTGCCGCGATCGCGCATCGACTGAAACTGCCGGCGCTCGCGGGCTACCTGCTGGCAGGCGTCGTGGTGGGACCGTTCACGCCGGGCTATGTCGCCGATGGCCATCTCGCCCATCAACTGGCGGAGCTGGGCGTCGTGTTGCTGATGTTTGGCGTGGGCCTGCATTTTTCATTGAAGGATCTTCTGTCCGTCAAGAACATCGCCATCCCGGGTGCCCTCGGTCAGATGACCGTCGCCACGGCCATGGGCATGCTGCTCGGCTGGGCACTCGGCTGGCCCATGGTGCAGGGGTTTGTGTTTGGCCTGGCGTTATCGGTCGCCAGTACCGTGGTGCTGTTGCGCGCGATGGAAGAGCGTCGCCTCATGGACACCGAGCGCGGCCGCATTGCGGTGGGCTGGCTGATCGTGGAAGACCTCGCCATGGTGCTGGCGCTCGTGCTGCTGCCGGCGCTTGGCGCATCGCTCGCTGGCGACGGCCAGGACGTACCAGGGCTTGGGGAGATCGCAGCGACGGTCGGATGGACCATCGGAAAGGTGGTTGTCTTCGTCGCCGTGATGCTGATCATCGGGCGTCGCCTGATTCCCTGGCTGCTGCAATCGGTCGCCAAGTTCGGATCGCGTGAGCTGTTCCGTCTTGCGGTGCTCGCCATTGCGCTGGGTGTCGCTTTTGGCGCGGCGGGACTATTCGGTGTGTCCTTCGAGCTGGGCGCGTTCTTCGCCGGCATGATGATGGGCGAATCAAAGCTGGCACATGATGCGGCTGAAGAAACGCTGCCACTGCGCGACGCGTTTGCCGTGCTGTTTTTCGTGTCCATCGGCATGCTGTTCAACTACCAGGTCGTGCTGACCGAGCCGCTGGTCGTGCTCGCGGCCTTGCTGATCATCGTTTTTGGCAAGTCACTGGCGGCCTATCTGATCGTGCGCGCCTTTGGCAAAACCAAGAAGACGGCGCTGACGATTGCGACGAGTCTTTCGCAGATCGGCGAGTTTTCTTTCATCCTCATTGGCGTTGGCGTGGCCCAGCATCTGGTCAGCAAGGAAGCGCAGGATGTGCTGCTGGCGGCCGCCATCGTCTCGATCCTGATCAATCCGTTGCTGTTCAAGATGCTTGATCGCTATCTGGAGCGAGAAGCCGCCGCCGCGCCCGTCATCGTCACGCCTGCCGCAGCGACAGAAGAGCCCGCGGAACTGCTGCCGAGCGCGCTGTACGATCACGTCGTGGTGGCAGGCTACGGTCGCCTGGGTCAAATGCTCGGAAATGCCGTGCAGGCTCGCGGAGAGGCGCTGCTTGTGCTCGACGATGAAAAGGATCATGTCGAAGCGCTCAAAGCGAAAGGCATCGACACCATCGTCGGCAATGCCAGCGCCGATCCGGTGCTTGAGGCGGCGAATCTGCCCAAAGCGCGCGCCCTGCTGATCACGCTACCCAAGGCCTTTGAAAGCAGCGAAGTGGTGCGCGTGGCGCGCAAGCTCAATCCGCAACTTCAGATCATTGCCCGCGCGGATTCGGACGAGTGCCGCGACCTGCTGCTCAAGCAGGGTGCCAACCTGGTGGTGCAGGGTGAACAAGAGCTGGCACGCACGATGATCACTGGCCTGGGCCCGGAGGCGACGGTCCAGTCCGTCTTGTAGCTTGGATCGAAAGCGGCTGGAGCTTATCCAGCCACCTGCCAACGCATGGTTGGCTCCCGTGAGACACGCGAATGGGCGAGTGCCAGTTCCGGCACAAAGCGCCAATCGGTCAGGCAGTCAGGTAGCCGCGCATGGGGCCAGTTTCGGCGAAGCGCAGCAAGAGCGTGTTCGGCGGAGTCATGACGGTCCACTTCATGTTCGTCGAGCAGGCTGCGCCAACGACGTCCATGTCGAACGATGCGGAACAAGCCAACCTTGGCTGAGTAAACGTATTGGGCAAGCATGGAGCAAGATCCGGGGGGACGGTTCTTGGTGAATTTTGCGCGGGATAGATGACTGCACGGTGATTCGCATAAGTCGGCATTGTGTCGGTCTCATGTGCGAGTCATGAATCGTCACAGCGCTTTACAAAAAACAAACGGCCCGCACTTGGCGGGCCGTTGTTTTAATGCGTGAAGCGTTTACTTGCGATCGGCAGCAGTGGCATCGCGAGCGGCGCGGAATTCCGAGTCCTTGCCCCAATTGGGCCAGTGATCCGAATTGGCCAGATCGCTACCCACGGTGTAGAGGACCTGCAGGTCGCGCGCCATGCCGGTGAAGCTCCAGTCGGCCTGCCACTCGTCCGAGGGCTGGTGATAGTGCTTGTCGGTGTACTCGTCTTCCGCCGCCTTGCCGGCAGCGAGGCCACCATCGACCCAGTCATTGCCAGAGCCAAACGACACCGCCGGCACGCCGCGCTTGGCAAAGGAGAAGTGATCGGAGCGGAAGAAGTGGCCTGCCTCTGGCTTCGGATCCGGTGAGTACGCCAGGTTCCACTTCTTTGCCGTATCGATCAGCTGATCGATCAGTTCAAGCTTTGCGCTGCCCGAGGTGGTGAAGTTGCGTGCCGGGCCGTGCGGGTCAAGTGCATCGAGGTTGAGCACGCCCACGGTTTTGCCGAGCGGGTAGAGCGGGTTGGCTGCATAGTATTCCGAGCCCAGCAGACCCTTTTCCTCGGCGGTGACATTGAGGAATACGATCGAGCGATTCGGTTGCGGCGCTTTCTTGAACGCGCGAGCAAGTTCGATCAGTGCTGCCGTGCCGGTGGCGTTGTCGACGGCGCCGTTATAAATGCGATCACCCTTCGCGTCCGGTGCGCCGACGCCCAGGTGATCCCAGTGAGCGCTGTACATCACCGTCTCATCCGGTCGCGACTTACCCGTAATGCGGCCGACGATGTTGTGCGAGGTGATGACCTTGCTGTCGACCTTGAACTTCGCCGCAAGCGTTTCGCCCTTCAGTACCACGGGCTTGAAGTCCCGCGTCTGCGCCTGCTTCTTCAGCGCCTCGAAATCGAGGCCCGCATCCTTGAACAGCGACACGGCAAGATCGCGCTGGATCCACGCCTCGATTTTGGGGTGCACTTCGGACGGCTTTTTGCGGACGATGTCGAACATCGCATTGGTGTTGGAGTTCTTCACCGTGGCCCAGCCATACGAGGCCGGGTCGGTTTCGTGCACGATGAGCACGCCGAGTGCTCCCTGGCGCGCGGCTTCCTCGAACTTGTACGTCCAGCGGCCGTAGTAGGTCATGGCCTTGCCGCCGAAGTCACCCTGGCCCGTCTCGAAGTCCGGGTCATTGATCAGCATGACGGCGATCTTGCCGTGCAGATCCACGCCCTTGTAGTCGTCCCAGTGGCGTTCCGGTGCCTTGACGCCGTAGCCGAGGAATACCAGCGGCGCACTGGCGATGCTTACGTCCTTCGAGCCGTCCATCGACGCGCGAACAGCAATCTGGTCACCTTGCGTGAGGGCCATCGTCTTGCCATTGATGTTGATGGCCAGCGAAGGCGTGCCGGTAATCTCGGCGCGCTGCAGCGGCACGGCCTGGGTCCAGGCGCGCTTGCCGTTCTTCAGATCGCCGCCGGGCTCGAGGCCGGCGGCCTTGTACTGCGCCACCACGTAGTCGATGGTCTTGGTTTCGCCTGCCGTGGCCGGGCCGCGACCTTCGAAGGCGTCGGATGAGAGCGTCTTGACGTCCTCGGACAGACGGTGCGGATCGAACGTCGGGGCGTCGGTGGCGTGCAAGGCAGCACCCAGCGACAGGGCAAGCAGGGAAAGCGCGATTCGCTTCACGTGGCGGTACTCAATGAGGGAAACCGCCACCGATAGTAGGAAGCCTTCACGCTGTGGTCCAGCTGCACCGCAATGAAGCAGCCCCCGGCGTTGCGCCGGGGGTTGCAAGGGCTTCGATCAGTTGGTGCCGACGATCCGCCCGCTTTGCGGATCGATCTGCAGCTTCACATCCGCGCCGGCCGGGTTCTCGGCCTTGGCGCGCCACACGCCATCCTTGAAGCCCACGTCATGGACGTGCGTATATCCCTGCGTCGAGAGCGATGCCTTCACGTCGCGCTCGGACAGGCGAGATACCTGCTTCTCGGGATAAGTCTGGCCGGTCTTGGGGTCGACCTTGACGTCCACCTTGGTGCCGTCCGCGCTGCGCGCCGTGGCCTGCCACACACCATCCTTGAACTTCAGGTCGTGGATCTTGGTGTAACCCTGCTGCTCAAGCTGCGTGTTGATCTGTCGCTCCGTCAGCGCATCCTGCGCCATCACCGTTGACGTCCCCAGGGCAAGAACGATGGCCAATGAAGCGATCGTCGTTTTCATAGTGGGTGCCTTTGCGTGAATGGGCTTCGAAGTTTCGTATCGAGCGAAATAACGGCCGGTGAACCGCGATCGGGCGGCGCCAGCATTGACGTGACATTCACTCAAGCCTTCAGCATGAAGGTTGCTGACCTTGCTGCCGTTCATCATTGGCCCCAGACCGTTGCCAGCCTTGCTGTGGCATGGCGCATGTGTCGTGACTCCGATGGAGGGGCGATGCTCAACGGTCGGCTTCGAGTGCACCGGTTGTGTACCTCATGGAAGTGCACGTGCTTGTCGGCGGAGTCTGCATGGCTGCGCAAAACGTTGGCCGCGCCAGGACTTCATTCGCAGGCAATGCAGGGCTCACACCGGATACGGAAACAGTACAGGCCAGCCCGGCACGCTTTGTGAGCGGACCCCATCGCTATTCAGTCAGTCGATGAAGAGGAGTCCTTGCCAATGATGAAAGACGCCTCACTACTTCAAGGAGCTTCCCGTGCCGGCCATCACGATATTCAATCAACCGCGCTTGGCGATGAATCAGTCGGGCCTGGATGGCATGTCTCCGGTGAGGAGCGTGTCCGGGCAGGGGCCTGCGTCAGGCCATCTGCATAAACTGGGCGACCACGTCATCCGATCCATCAAGCGTGCCGATGCCAGTTACGGCTGGCCTGGCGAGCGGGACCCCATTTCCCTGAGTGGGGGACGCAGGCCGCGCCATCGCCGTAATGCATCCACGCCAGGTGCAGTGTCCGGCGCGCAGTCGCTCGCTTCCGGGAAAGGGCAGAACGGGCAGCCCGCCCAGGCGAAAGCGGTGATTTCCATTTGCCCCGATTCCTGGAGTTCCACCGGAACGGCAGGCGTCGACTTTCGATGCATTGATGGTCCCGCGGACGGCGACGACACCTTTCCGCATGCAGCGCCACCGCCACGCGACGGACCGCTCAAGTCGAGTCAGTACATCAACGCACTGAAGCACATCCAGAACGACTTTCCCCATATCCAGGCGCTGGCGAATCAAACCGCAGCATCCGCCTTGGCGCGGCTGGGGCAGACACTCGATCCCGTGGAGCGCTTCTTCAATACGTTCAAGAACGCTCAGCTCGATGATTCGGCGCCCGGGGTATGGAGCCATTTCGGCTTTCCCGATCGATCCGAACGTCTGTGGCAAATGCCCATCACGCACGATTCGCAGACATCCGAAGAAAGTACGGACAACTTGAACAAATTCTCTGGCATTTATCTGTCGGACGATGCGGTTTTCTACGGTGATCCAAATCGTGAGGAGATCCATGCCGCCGACCTGATCCGGCAACTCAGGGAAAGCGATTTTCTTCAAGCGTACGAAATCCATCTTCAAAGATACTGGTCGAATCATCTGTCCAGTTATGCCGGATATCTGAAGAAGCAGCTTTCCCACATCGTGAAGCAGAAGCCGAGCCATGAGCTTTCCAATCTCGCGCGAACGCTTGTTCTTGCCGTGATCGGCGAAGCATGTCCGAGTGCATTCGCGAATGCCGCTATTGGCGTCAGGCACCTCGAAATCGACGGCCATCAGGCGACGGACGCTTATGTGTTTGAAGCGGGAAAGACGTTGATGTTGGTGGCGCCACACACACGGGAGTTCATGATCGAGTTCCGGTCGCATGAGGACATGGCGGCATGGGTGGTGAAGAAGGCTGCGAGCGCGCCCCAGGAGATTGCGCTCAGTTTTGGCATTCTGGATCGAGAGATATCGTGGAGAAGTGTCGATTCGATGCTGGTTGAATTCGCCAAACGAAGTGGCGAAGAAGGCATGCGCAAGCTGATAAGGGTTTCGCCACAATCCGTGGAGGGGGATTGGTCCATGCATGCGGCCAGCGAAGTGAAGCATCGCGTCATGGAGGACATTCACATCATGAGATTCGAGCCATCGGCCGAAGTGCGAAAGCGATACCTGAGGTATTTCCTCAAGGCGCTGCCGATTGCCGACAAGGTGCCGATGACGCAAGACATTGCCCTGCGAGAGGCAGGGCGCCTTTTGCGTCCTGCCTGGCGGCGGGACCTCGGCGTGGGCGTGCGTGACGGCACGTCGACAGAGATCGGGGTGGGTCTGGTCAACCCGGTCATGGGCGACATTTATGAGTTCAGGCAGCGCCTGGTCTTCCGCTACTTTTCTGATCGGGATGCATGGATCGTCGACGGTACGGGGGGCAAGTCTCGCCCGACGTGCGTCGATGACTATATCGAGCCGCATTTGCCGTACGAGTCCGGCGACGGATCGCTGGTTGCCACGAAGGGCATGTGGAAGCTTGAGCCTGGGAATTCTTCAGCGGACAAGATGCGAGACTCCGATGGGATCGCAACGGTCAATGATCAGGAAGATGTCGCCATATGCCGTCACCGGAACCAAACGTATCTGAGCAGGACGCCCGGCGGATGGCCCTTCGGAAGCCCCTTGGTGGATCTTGGAAAGGGAAGGTGGGCAACGCGCGAAGCCGTGCAGGTGCTGCCGCCGAACTGGACGTTTGTCCCCGGTCGCGCTGAACAGTATTGGTTCGCACACGCCTTCAAGGAGATGAATCCGGTTCATCTGACATCGACATCCACGCCCGATGTCTATCGGGCCATCGATGGCGGGTTTGTCCTCAAGACGTCCATGGGTTATTTGCCGCTGACCAAGTCTGCGGACGGTTGGCGCGCAGGATTCGGTGGGCCTCCCATGGCGCGGGGCAGTGACGGACAGTGGTCCATTCAGATGTCGCGCTCCGCTTACGTACCGCCCCTGATCGAAACAACGGAAGTGGCATCATTGACGGCCGCTTTCGAGGAATCCGGCACGCAGGTGTCGGCGTCGCATGCGCTTACTTTCATAAAGGCGATGCGCAACGCCGGTTTCAGAGGAGGGATTGACGAGCTCTTTTCATTCGTGAAGAAGCCGCGTCCCCTGGCGCTGACCAGGTCGGAGGGGAGGCCCCAGCATCACGGGCTTTCGATTCGCTCTACCGAGGTCGACATGGCCAGGGTCACGCGCGCCCAGCTGCATGCGTTGAGGCATCGTCTGCCCGATGATCAGGCACTGGCCGTCGCCTTGGTTGAGTATCGGTCAGATCGCCAGATGCGCTTGGTGGCCGCGGTTCCGCCCGGGTTCGAAAAGGTGGCGACGAAGATTCATTGCGATGTGGTCACTTCGTGGTATGAGGCCTCGCCCGAGCAGTTGATTGCTGGACTCGCCCGCCAGGTGGATGCGCGCATCCGGCATGTCACGGTGTCTCGTGAGCCGTCCATGGCACAGTTGGGTGAGATCTACCTCGTTGCACCAAACGCCGTCGTTCTGTTTCCCTTTTCCCATCCGGCTTTCCGTAGGAGCTCCCTGCAGGAACCGCGCGAGCCGGCACTCATGAGTACCGGCGCGGCGACCTGCGAGCAGGAGCGAATCAGGAGGGATGGACGGTGCACGCAGCTACAAACAGCCATTCGAAACAATCTCGAGACCGTCGATGACTACATTGCCCAGTCCCTGAATCACCAGATCATTCTTCCTCAACAAATGGCCGAAGGGTCGCTTTACGCACATAACCATCGGCTGATCGTTATCAATCACACCACCGGCCTTTCGCGCGAAATGCAGCCAGGTGCCACCGGAGGTGGCGAAACGCTTGTGCCGCGCGAGGTGGTTACAGGTCGGATCGTCTTCCAGCCGCATTTTGGACGTGTGACGAGCATGGTTCCCGGAACCGTGGCGTGGGCCAATGAGATCGAGCAGATGACCGTCACCGTGATGCTCGATGGCGTCGTGGAGGGAGTGAACGACCAACGCATCATTCGTTTCACGGGTCATTGGATCAGTCAACGCCGGTTTCGCCTCGTTGGTCAGCCGATGCCGGGCGAGTTTCTTGAGGGCGAGTTCGAGATGCCGGATTCGCCGACCCCAGTGGCCGACCTGAGTCACACGACGCTGAGGTTCCGCAGGTTACGCTGGGAGCAACATCAGGACATGATCTCCCAGCATGTCCACCTCTGGGATGCCTTGTCCAGAGGGCGCTCCGCCGCACCGATGCCGCAATGGTTTATCAGGATTCCTGAAATCCAGGAGCTGCGTGACCTGATGGTCAGTCGCGGGTGGAGTCCTCAGCAGGTGGAGAGGATTCGATGGGAGTACTCGCGGTTCCTGGATGAGCGGGTGACGAGAGAAGCCCTGGTTCGTCATATCGGGGATTGGCACCCCATGGACATCGACGCGCATGCCTCACCAAGTCACATGGTGGCGATTTCGCCTGCGCCGCAAAGCGCGCGCGCGTCCACGTTGGCCTTCAACAGCCACTTCGCGAATGGAGCGCGTCAGATGCTGGAAGGGCACCTTCGTGCCACGGGGATACGCATGGCGAACATTCGAAGCGGTCCGAATGATTCAAGGCAGGCGCGCGCGGTGCCGATGGTCCTGTTTGTGCAGGCCATCTATCGGGAACGCACCGATCCCGCTGCCTCGATCCTTTACCGACCACCGGGGAGCGCCAACGCCGCTACGCTGGAAGCGCGGGAGAGGAGTCCAAACTATTACGACATCGTCCTGGCCGCGGGTGCCGGCAACTGCGATGACCTGGCGCTGACAGCGGCACGCGCCATTGTGGACGCGGGTGGCGCGGCGGTGACCTGGCAAATGCCCGGGGCGCACACCTTCGTGGTGGTTGGGGCGGTGCCTTCCGGAATGCCAAGCGCCTCGTTCGGTGAGCCGGGGTGGGAGAGCCTTTTTGTCTACGATCCCTGGCTCGACATCATCTGTCCCGCACCGAGCTACCGCGACAGGTTCCGTCAGGAAATGCATCGCCGCGATGCGCTGGGCCATCAGATCGCCTTCAGACGATCTGTCGGAGGCTATGACTGGTACTCACCAGTCGATCAGGAGTGGCTCGCCCTGACGTCCGCAAACAATCCATTCCAATGGGGCTATGCGCCGCCGCTACCTACGCGGCCTGTCGTGCCCGTCGACGTGGCGGGACCGGCAGGAGCCTTGCCCTGGGCGCCTGGCGAAGTATGGAGTGCCACCCCATGGGAGCCGATTCCGGGCGTTCGGGTCAGTGGCGATCTGCCACGCAGCCGCAACAGGGAGGACAGGTTTGACTGGCAGCTCGCGCAAACTTCCACGCCGCCGTCGGCCGGCGCCGGATAGTGCAGGCATCAGAGCTTCAGCTCAGCCGTGGCGTGCAACAGGGGTTCACCCGAAACCCGCAGGATGCCTCCGTAGGGATCTTCCAGTTCGAGGATCAGGAAGATCGCGCCTGCATAAGCCAGTGCGCAGAACAACATCACGACCATGACCGCGCGGTTATGAGTGGAGTAGATGCCGATACCGATGAAGATCAGTACGACCCACACACCGATCGCGCACAGAAGGGGGACGGGCTCCGAGGAGTGCCCGTCTTCCGACGTCAGCACGCGTGCGTGCGCAAGATCAGTGGTCAGCTGAAGTGCCCGGCCACGAAACCACAGCTGCGCATCGCTGTGCGGTTCCAGCGTGAGAATGTTGCCCTGCAGTTGCGTGATCAGGCTGAGATTGGTGTGCGGCGTGCGGAAGATCACGCCGCGCGTCTTGTCATCTGCCTCAAGCCCCGAAGCGGCAGTGTCCAGAAAATGGCGCAACTGTACGCGCATGGGTTGCGCCTGTTCGCCATATCCGGAAAGTGCACGATCGGCGAGCACGAGGTTCGTAGCCACGGCAATGACATCTTCATTGGCGCGATCGAACGTAGCGCGCGCGGACGTCACCATGAAGCCCAGTACGAGGGCCATCAGTGTCGCCATCATGCCAATGCCGAACTGTGCGGACTTCTGCGCCTCGTATGTCAGGTGAACCTGTGGCATGCGGGCGGCGATGCTCCGGCCAGCGTGCAGGCTGGCGCATGCAGCGATAAAGATGGCCAGGGAAATGAGCAGGGCGAGCATGGGTACGCATGGCCTTGGGATCGACAATCTGTAGTCTGGCTGACGATGTTCGTCCATCGATCCGACAAACTACGGTCGAGTCATCAGTAGAAATACTGGATGCCGTGAAAAGTGGCGCATCATCATTTGAATTTGATGTTTGGATGGCTATATGTCGCCCGTCCGGAGTCGCAACTTCTCGCGAGACCCGGCGCGTCATCCACTTCTGGGAGAGTGCACATGCTCCGCATCATTTCGATGGCCGTCGCCATCACCCTGGTCGGCTATTCCGTCACGTCCACGGCCAGCGAGCCGAAGTCGATCTATCACGGCGAGACGGGCAGGACGGCTGCCGATTACGTCAAATGTGTCGCCACGAAGTGGGAGGGACGCTCGGCGCACCTCGCGGTCGCCGATGCGCCCAATGGCAAGCGCATCACCGTCACGGCAAAAGGCAAGACCGCTGCCACGCTGGATGCGATCACCACCGATTCGCTGACCAACGTAGACATTCACTCGGATGCGTGGCCCAAGGACAAGGCCGATGCGTTCGTCGAAGATGCGCGCGGGTGCATTTGAGCCTGCTTCATCGCATCGGGAAGCCGACCAACAAAAAAGCCCATCCAGTCGGATGGGCTTTTTTGTTGAATGCGATGGTGGCCGAGGACGGAATCGAACCGCCGACACGGGGATTTTCAATCCCCTGCTCTACCAACTGAGCTACTCGGCCATGGGCCAATGACCGTTTAGGTCATCGTTACCGCGTGGAGCCGTGCATTAAACCGGATGTGGCGGTCGCCGTCAAGATTCCGCGTCGGGGGCGGTGTAGCCGGCCGGCTGGGCCACGTCGCCGCCAAACAGGTATTTCTCCATTTCCGCGCTGAGGAACTGGCGAGCCTTGGGATCGAGCGGGTTCAGGCGGTACTCGTTGATCAGCATGGTCTGGTGGGCCAGCCACTGCTGCCACGCGGGCTTGGAGATTTCCGCGTAGATGCGCTGACCCAGCGGGCCCGGCCAGGGGGCGAAATCGAGGCCTTCGGCGTCAGTGCCGAGTTTGGCGCAATGAATGATGCGACTCATGGGGTGTCCTCAAAGACTTTGCAGCAGGCTGCGCACGGGGGCAGGGAGGCCCAGCGCAGCGATGTCGCCGGTATCGCACCAGCGCAAGCGGGGATTATCGGCGATGGCAGCATGTGCTGTCGCCTCATCGAACAGCAGTGGCTCGACCTTGAGCTTGTAGTGGCTGAAGACGTGCGTGAAGGGCGCCAGCGCGCGCGCGTCATCGATGCGCGCGAGGCGTTCCGCCGCTTTCCAGGCGTCCTCGCTGTCGAGTGCTTCCGGAAGACTCCATAAGCCCGCCCAGACGCCTTGCTCGCCGCGCCGTTCCAACAAGACGCGCTGCTGCGCATCGCGCAGGACCAGCATCACCGTCTGGCGCGTGGGCGTGACCTTGCCGGGTTTCGTGCTCGGCAGTTGCCCCGTGAGATCGTCCCGGAAGGCCACGCAATCGACCGACATCGGGCACTCCTCGCAGGCGGGTCGGCTGCGTACGCACAGCGTGGCGCCCAGATCCATGATGGCCTGCGTGTAGTCGGCTGCCCTCGCTGCCGGTGTGTGTTTATCCGCCAGCGCCCATAGCTGCTTTTCGATCGCGCTCTGGCCCGGATGGCCATGAATGCCGTGGAATCGGGTCATGACGCGCTTGACGTTGCCGTCGAGGATCGGAAAACGCAGGCCATGCGCTTGCGCCAGGATCGCGCCCGCCGTGGAGCGACCAATGCCGGGCAATGCCGCCAGCGCGTCGTAATCGCGCGGCAGCTCACCGCCATGCAGGGCAACGCATTGTTTGGCGGCGGCGTGCAGAAAGCGGGCTCGGCGGTAGTAGCCCAGGCCGGACCACAGGGCGAGCACGGTGTCTTCGTCGGCTTCAGCCAGGTCCGGCAGGGTCGGCAATGCCTTGATGAAGCGATCGAAGTAAGGAATGACAGTGGCGACCTGCGTCTGCTGCAGCATCACCTCCGACAGCCAGACGCGATAAGCGTCGCGTGGTGACTGCCAGGGGAGGTCATGGCGACCGTGCACGTCGAACCACCCCAGCAACCGGTCGGCGAAGGAAAGCTTCTTTGGCTTGCTCATGGCTTCTTCGTCGACTTGCCGCCCGCGGCCTTGGTGGTCGTAGCTTTTTCGCTGGCGGCGGGCGGCTCGGGCTCAACGCCGGTCTGGATGGTCAGGCCCTCGACGTTCATGCCGCCGATGTCCAGATTGGCAATCTGGGCCTGACCGCTACCGGGCGGGACGCTCAGGCGCGGGCCCTGGGGATGGTCGAGCTGGCTCCACCAGTCGGCCAGCGCGATGGGCGGAATGCGCAGGTCGGCGTGATTCTCAGGCCCGTCCAGCTTCACCGCCAGCAAGAGCGGATCCACGTCGTTGGCCGGGGTGAGAACAAAAGAGGTGTTGTAGCTCCCCGCATCGGCGTGATCCAGCGTACCGGCCAGGCTAAGCGACGCGTCGGCGGCGCCGTGCCAGCGGGCCTGGCCGGACAACTGCAGGGTCATGATGGCCCCTTGCGAGAAGTGCAGGGCGATATCGTTCAGTTGAAGCGCGTCGCCCTTGACGCGCGGTGTCGCGCTGAGGCGCATTTGAAGCGGGGTGCCATCCGCGCCCTTGGCGGACAGGCTCAGAGGGAAGGGCTGACCCGAGATCAGGCTTCCGGCGTCCAGCGAAACATCGCTCAACAACATCTGGTTACCTCGCACGACGCTGCCTCGCGTGATGTGCACGCCGGCGTCGATGCGCGGAATTTCCGGTGGCGCTTCTTCGGGGCGCGGCGGCAGCGCAGCGATCCAGTCCTGCAGCGCATCGAGGTCCACGCGCGGCGAGTCGATCTCCAGTCGGGAGATCACCGTTTCATTGCCGAGCAGGGCGCGCCATGGCAACTGCAGGCGGCCACGCGCGGCCAGCAGGATTGGCATCGTCGCGCCCCTGGCGCTCAGGGTCAGTCCCTGCAGCTCAAGCGCAGGCCGCGGAAAGAGGGTCGGGCTCGCGGGACTGGCAAGATTAAGCTGCAAGCCGGCTTCGGCGGCCTGCGACTGCAGCATGGCCGTGAAACGACTGGGCTGCAGCATGACGTAAAGTGAAATGACCGCCGTCGCCACGACCACCGCCACGACGGCGGCCGCGCTAAGCAGGGTGACGCGAAGCCAGCGGCGCACGGCTCAGCCCTGACGCCGTGGAAGCGAGGGCTCACGCATGTCCGATGCTTGCCGGCAGCAGGCCGTCGACATAGGCCTGGGCATCGAAAACGCGCAGATCCGTAGCCGTTTCGCCCAATCCGACGAAGCGGATGGGCAGCCCGAACTCGCGCGCGAGGGCAAACACCACGCCGCCCTTGGCCGTGCCGTCCAGCTTGGTCACGACCAGGCCGGTGACACCCACGATCTGGCGGAACTGGCGTACCTGGCTCACGGCGTTCTGTCCCGTGGTGCCGTCGATCACCATCAGCACCTCATGCGGCGCATCCGCGTCGATCTTCTTGAGCACGCGGGCGATCTTGCCCAGCTCATCCATCAGCCCGCCCTGCGTGTGCAGGCGACCGGCGGTGTCCGCGATCAGTACGTCAATGTTGCGCGAGCGCGCCGCGTGGAGTGCATCGAAGATGACACTGGCTGCATCGGCGTCCTGGCCCTGGGAGATGACCGGCACGTCGTTGCGCACGCCCCAGGTCTTGAGTTGTTCGACGGCGGCGGCGCGGAAGGTGTCGCCGGCAGCGAGCATGACGGCGCGGCCTTCGTCGCGGTAACGGCGGGCCAGCTTGCCGATGGTCGTCGTCTTGCCTACGCCGTTGATGCCGACGGTGAGCACGACGTACGGCTTGTGGCCGCCGACGTTCAGCGGTTGCTGGACGGGCGTCAGCAGATCCACCAGTGATTTGCGCAGGGCCGTCAGCAGGGCACCGGCATCGGCGAACTCCCGCTTGTGCATGCGAGCCCGCAGGTCTTCCACAAGCTGGGTGCTGGCCTCGACGCCGACGTCGGCGGTGATCAGCGTGGTTTCCAGCTCGTCCAGGAGATCGTCGTCCAGTCGCGGATGGCGCGTGAACAGCGACGAGAGTCCGCGTGCGAACGCGCTGCCAGCAAGGCGTTCGCGCCAGCCGCGCCGCGCCGGCGTCAGGTCAGCGGAAGGACCCGGTGCCGGCACTTCGAACGTCAGCTCCTCGGTCAGCGATTCCGCCGGCGGAGCCGCTTCGGCCATGGCCTCGCCCAGGGTGCTGCGGGTATGGTCCATGGAACCGACATCGGCGTCGTGCGCAACCGCCTGGTCCGGGGCAGGCTGGGCCGCAACTGGCGGCTCTGCAGGCTTCTCCGCAGTGGTATCTGCAGGCTTCTTTTTCCAGAACTTGAGCATTGCGGCAACGATTCAAAGACAATACCGCGCATGCTAACACCCCGCGCCAGTTCGATTACTTTCGTCTCCCGGTCCCGTTGTGCCGTAAGGGCGATGTTCAGCGCCGTGACGACGACGTTCACCGCCGTTGCCAGCAAGAACCGGGTCCCATGAGCGCCTCCGGTCGCATTCGCATCATCGGCGGGCAGCTGCGGAACTCGCGCTTGAACGTGCCAGAGCTTCCTGGCCTGCGGCCAACGCCGGAACGTGTGCGGGAAACCTTGTTCAACTGGCTGGCCCCGGTCATCGATGGCGCACGGGTGCTGGATCTTTGCGCGGGCACGGGGGCGCTGGGTATCGAGGCGCTTTCCCGTGGCGCCGGAGCAACGCAGTTTGTCGAAAGCCATGCGCTGGCAGCCAGGGCCCTGAAGGACAACCTGGCACGCCTGAAGGTCAGCACGGCGGACGTGGCAGCCTCGCCGGCGCAAGTCTGGCTGGGCAATACCGGCACGCCCTTCGACCTGGTGTTCCTCGATCCGCCTTTTGCCGACAACCTGTGGGCCGGGCTGGCCTGTACGCTGGAGCAAGGTGGGTGGCTGGCGCCGTCCGCGTGGATCTACGTGGAGTCGCCCAGGCAGCAGCCACTGGACCTGCCAGACAACTGGGTGATCCACCGCGAAGGCGTTGCCGGTGACGTGCAGTTCGCCCTCTATCGCCGTACGGATGCGAAACCTCTGGCCGCGACCGATCCCTCGCTCTAAGCTACCGCTCCGTTTCCCCACCAGCAGTCCCGCATCGTGAACAAGCCACCGGTCAATACGCGACTCGCCGTCTATCCGGGCACCTTCGATCCGATAACCAACGGTCACGCGGACCTGGTGGCGCGCGCGGCTCCGTTGTTCGAGCGCATCGTTGTTGCCGTGGCCGAAAGCCCCAACAAGGGTCGCGGCCCGGGCTTCAGCCTGAACGAGCGCATCGCGCTGGCCCGCCTTGCCCTGGCTGACCTGCGCAACGTCGAGGTGCGTGGCTTCGATTGCCTGCTGGCGGATTTTGTCAGCGAGATCGGCGCGGGCGTGATCATCCGTGGCCTGCGCGCCGTTTCGGATTTCGAGTACGAATTCCAGTTGGCCAGCATGAATCGCCACCTGATTCCCCAGGTGGAGACGCTGTTTCTCACGCCGGCCGAGCAGTACAGCTTCATCTCCTCATCGCTGGTGCGCGAGATCGGTCGCCTGGGAGGTGATATCTCCGGCTTCGTCCACCCGGCCGTACAGCAGGCCATGCGCCAGCGTCGGGCATAGGCCACTCGCCTTTACGCCCGACACCCCGGGTCAGACCATCCCGCGTTGCCAGTGACGGCCAATCTGCGCCTTGGTATCGGACGTCATTGAGTGTTCCTGATCGAAGAACCCCGTATGCGGACGCATGAGGGCGGGTTTGCCATCGCTTGCGACCGCATCCTGAGCGGCGTGTCGCCCCGTGCCCAGAACGTGGGCGGTTTCGTGGGCAAGCGTGTCCTGGTAGGTACCCACCGAAGCCTTGCCGGTGGCGCCATCGTTCGGCGTGAAACCGATTTGCGACAGGCCCTCCTGCTCCCCTGTGAACCAGCCGAACACGCCCATGTCACGCCGCGCCTCGGCAATCATCCACTTGTCCCCGATCGGCCGGCCGGTCGTCGGTTCCAGGCAGTGGTGGGTTTCCGCGGCGAGCTTGCCGGAGATCCGTGACAGTTGGTCGGCGGACACCCGGCCATCCAGGCGCTCATCGGAAAGTGCGCGGAACTGGCTCTTGGAAAATACGTTGACGCGAAGATCTTGGCCTCGGGGAATGACGCCGCTGATATCCTGCCAGAAACGTCCCAGATGGACTTGGTTGAACTGTGCTGCCGTGGGCGCCCCCGAATCGGCATGGGAAAGCAAGATGTCGTCCACGACCAGGTTGAAGTTCGTGCATTGCGCTCCTGACTCGCCCTTCAGTGGGCGCGAGTACAGCGGTTGGGGACAGGCCCGTCCACGACCCACCTGGCTCCCGTGGTGTGCAGGCAAGGCATGCGCGGTGGTTACTCCCGCCAACATGAGCATGAGCAAGGCGGCCTGTCCCGTTGTCATCTTGCCAAGAGGCCTGCCCGATGCGACAGGTGTCTGGAAGGAACCATTGCTCACGGTACCGGAGAGTCGCCGACGAGGGGACTGACATTCGCGGTGCTGTTGGACAAACCGGGCCTGATGCGATGAGCTAGCGCGTGGCTTCATGAACTTTGCCTCGTTGAAAATGAGAGGCAAATTCTCGCGGCTGCCGCGAAACAGGCCATCAGCATGTGCACGGATGTCGATCGGATCATTCTGCGCAGGTTGCTTACCCTGCATCCAAAGAGGGCAGCGGCGCGCTTGCATCCGGGGCCTGCAAACGGACAGGCGGTCATGCACGGCCAGTCATCCCGCGCTGGCGGAATGTCGGGGCATCATTGCGAGACGTAGGATTTCGATGGACGTATAGACGTCCGTACACAAAGCCTGGCACCGTCTGATGGACGAGTCTGTCCACGGCCTTATCCAGGGGTCGAAGCTTGAAACATGGGTGGCACGGCCTAGGAGCGCTCGCCCTGCCTTTGTTTGAGTTCCAGGGGTGACATGCCATACCGGGCCCGGAATGAACGCTGGAACTGCCGGTCGCTGGTGAATCCCAGGTCGTAGAGCAGACGGGTAATGCTGCAGTCGGGATTGGCAATCAGTCGTGCGTACGCCGCGTCGAGTCGCTGCTCCCGAATGTACCGGGCAACGCCACCGACATCATCAAACAACCGGTACAGCAGGCGGCGCGAGATCCGGAACGTGCGTTGCAGCGTCGAGCTGTCCAGGCAAGTCGACGTCAGGTAGGCGCGAATGTACGCGCGAATCTGACCCTGCAGCTCGGCTTCCGCTCCTGGTGTCGCAACATCTTGCGGCGCAGGGCTGGCCAGCCAGGCACGATGCGGAAGGTCCACTCGTGTTCGGGCGCCGACTTGCGGCGTCGATGCAGGCCAGGACGGCCAGGTTTCAGGACTGCTGGTTCTTGCCAAGGCGGACTTGCTCTGCATGCTGACCCCTTGGATCCCCGGACGGTGGCGCTTTCGAGCGCGAGGGACCCCTTCACCATGTAGTGCGTAAAACCCCAACGGATTTGGTCACCGGCATCGCTGCCAAATTTTTGGCGCGGCCGGGACGAAATGTCGGGCGAGTGTGATGGATTTCTCGGAATATGGAAGAGCGGACTCGAAGGGACTGGCCGCTCTACAGGGGAACTCCATATGAAACAACTGCTTATTTATGAGCAGCCGCTGGCGTTGAACCGTCACCAGCACCGGCACCTGCGCCTCAAGGCCGAGCTGGGCGGTTATGGCTTCGCCAGTCACCTCAATTCGGTGCCCCTGACCACGGTTGAATTCGCCCAGGCGGCCCGCGACTTCCCCATCGTTTTTGCCGGTACGCCCGACGATGCCAGCATGCCGGCCGCGTTGCTCGGCCTGGACAAGGACGACAACCTGTTTGTCGATGCGCAGGGTCAGTGGGCAGCCGACGTCTACGTGCCGGCCTTCCTGCGTCGCTACCCGTTCGTGGTGGCCAGCAAGGACGAGTCGCCGGAAGACTTCACCGTCTGCGTGGAACATGCCTTCGTCACCACGGACGACAAAGGCCTGCCCTTGTTCGAGGAAAGCGGCGACGACGCCCCTGCTTTGCAGCGTGCGGTGAGTTTCCTTGCCGATTACCAGAATGAAGTGCGTCGCACCGAAGTGATGATGCAGCAGCTGCGCGAACACAAGCTGCTGATCGAGCGCACGCTGAAAGTAGAACGCAGTGGCAACGAACCGCAGTCGCTGAGTGGCTTCTGTGTGGTTGACGAAGCCCGCCTGCAGAAGCTCGGTGCCAAGGCACTGGAAAAGTTGTCGCGCAGCGGCTCGCTCGGTTTGCTTTACGTACACCTGATGTCGCTAACCAACGTGCAGCGCCTTTCCACACGATGGGATGCGCGGGCGAGAAGCCCGCGCCACTGAACCAAACAAGGCGGCGCTCAGCGCCGCTTCGTCGTTTCGCATCCACGTCATTCGCAAGTTTGGGAGCAGTCCATGAACGCCAAGTCCCCGTCGCGTGCGCGCCGCCTCGTGTCCAGTCCCGCTGGCGCCGGCATCTCGCTCAAGACCATCACCGCAGCGCTCTACGCCGTCATCGGCGTAGGTCTCGGTGGACAGGCCCTGGCTGCCTCCACCATCAACGCTGACGGCAAGGCAGGGACGGTGGTCAAACCGCCAACGGCAGGCAACGTCATCGAAGTCGAAACCCACCTCTCCAAAAATGGCGTGGGCTTCAACTCATTCACCGACTTCAACGTTGGGGCCGGCGACACCGTCAACCTGCGCATGCCGGCAGCAGACGTGAAAAACCTGGTGAACCTGGTCTGGGATACCAAGACCGTCATCAATGGCACCGTGAACAGCTACCTGTTTAACGGCAACACGATTGGCGGCAATGTGTACTTCGCCGATCCGCACGGCATCGTGGTCGGCAGCACCGGCGTGTTGAACGTGGGTGCGCTGTCGCTCAGTGCACCCACGCAGTCGTTCATGGATTCGCTGTTGGGGACGGACGGCAAGGTCAACGCTGACGCTACGGCCTTCACCAGCCTGATGCAGGGCACCGAGCCGCTGGCCAAGTCGGACACCTGCCTGGTCTGCGTCAACGGCACGATCAACGCCAACCAGGCTGTGCGCATCCGTGCCACCGCGATCGATGTCAGCGGCACGATCTTCGTAGCCGGCACCGGCACGGATACGTTGGCGACCGCCGTAAACGTGGAAGGCTCGACCACGCCGGTCGTGGTCAACGACGGCAACACCATCCGACTGATGGCCGAAGACACCGACAGCGCCGAAGCCGGCGATTCGGCGGCGCATGCGTCGATCAACATCAGCGGAAAGCTGACCACCTCGTCGACCACGAAGAGTGCGGCCGCTGACGCCGGCAGTTGGGGCCTGGTGTCCGCTACCGCGACGGCAACCAGCAAGTCGGCTTACGAAGATCCGTCCAAGAGCGCGGTGTTCAAGCAGGCTGGCGACCTGCTGAAGGATCAGGATTCGTTCTTCGAGGACGGTGTCTCTTCGGCGATCCAGGACGCCAACCTGGCCGCCAGCGAGAAGGTCGGCCAGCTCGCCTACGTCACCTCGTCCTCCAGCGCAACGGTGTCGGTTACCGGCAAGATCACTGCCAGCGGCGACGTCACCCTGAATTCAAAGACGCAGACCGAAGCGTCCACTGCCGCTACCAGTACCGGCACGGACGATTCGCTGGCGGTCATGGTTACCGGCATGTACGGCGCCGTGGACAGCAAGGCCAGTACCAGCATCGACAACGGTGCAGTGGTGAGCAGCGGCGGCAAGGTTTCCGTGCTTGCGGCCACTGACAACAAGCTCGACGTGTCGGCCAGCACCATTGCCAACGCCAGCGGGCAGCTTGTTGCGACCACGGTTGCGTGGACGCAAGCGGCCGTCGATGCCAATGCGAGCATCAACGGCAACGTGTCGGCGCGAAGCGTCGATATTGGCGCGCACAACGACAACAGCTTCTCGACCAGCGCCACGGCAAAGACGGCGCAGAGTGGCGGCAACATTGGCATCGCCGGCGCGGTAAGCCTGCAGACCGTCAAGGCCAATGCAACCCTTGGCAGCACGCTCAACGGCGGCGCGGCGATGTCAGGCGATGTGACGGTGTCCGCGGATACCAACACGACAAAGAATTCCACGGTCGCCACGACCGGCACCAGCAAGGCCGAAAGCGCTGGCAAGACCGAAGCGCCGACCACCGGCACCAGCGCCAACCTTACCGGCACGATGGCCGGCAAGAGCAACACCGGCACGGGCACGTCGTTGCCCTTCAAGCTCGGCGCCGCCGTCGCCTGGACCGACAGCCAGAACACCGTGTCGGCCAATGTTGCCGACAACGTCACGGTGAAGACCACCGGCAACATCGCCGTGCTGTCGACGCTGACGGATGCCGGCATCCACAACGCCGCTATTGCCGCCACGGTGTCGAAGGCGCCGGACAGCGCCGCCGGTTCCGGCAGCGGCGGCGGGAGCGGGGGCACGGGTGGCAGCGGTGGTTCCGGCAGCAGTAGCGAGGTGAACATCGCCGCCGCCGTCGCATATGCCAACTACGGCCACAACGTTTCGGCGCTCGTCGGGAAGGGCGCGAGTCTGACGGCGGCTCATATCGGCGTGGCCTCGCAGATCATCGTGCCTTACGACTGGACCTTTGGTCTCTCGGACACCTTTGGCACCTTGTCGAAGATGGGCGACAGCCTCGACGACTTCATCGCCGGCGCGAAGGACTTGCCGAAGCTGGCCGGTGCTGCGGATGCCATCGTCAAGGGCGCGACGGGCTACGCCAGCGCGTCGGCGACCGGCGACAGCGTCGACATCGGCGGGTCGGTCAACTACTTCGCGATGACCAATACGAACCGGGCATGGATCGGCGATGGTGCCACGCTGACGTCCACGGCCCCGGTGGCCAGCACGGCGGGCGCCGACGGCTGGCAAAGCGCGGTCGACTGGAACACCTCGCCCATCCAGTGGGCACATTCGATCAGCGTCACGGCCGACACCGATCTTGATGCATTCAACCTGGTGGGTGATATCAAGCCGTGGGCGAAGAGCACCAAGGGCGATACGGCTGCCATCGGCGGTGCCTTCAACTACGCCGGGTACGACAACACCACGGCGGCCGGCGTGGGCAGTGGCGCCAGGCTGACCAGCAACAACGATATTGCAGTCACGGCAACTGGCAGCGACAAGCTCATTGCGATCAGCCCGATCAGCGGCAAGGGCGGCACGGCCAGCATGCAGGGCGCGGTGGCGATCACCGACGTCAGTGACAGCACGCACGCGTCGGTCAGCTCCGCAGCCACCGTCAAGGGCCGCGCGCTCGCCGTACAGGCGATGAATCCGCTGATGGTGTGGTCGGTGGCCGGCGCCCTGGCCATGTCCAACGAGGCCAGCATCGGCATCAGTGTCGGCGTCAACAACATCAGCACCGATACGCTGGCACGCATTGGCGACAACAGCGGCGACGAGCCGGTGTCGTCGACGCCCGCGCCGGTGCAGACGGGTGGCTCCATCAACGTGGCCAGCCTGAGTGTCCTGGGGAGCAGCACCGGGCAGTCGGGTGCGCTGTCGGTGGCCGGCAGCAGTGTTTCGTCCAGCTCGGGCGGCAGCGGCGGCAGCGGCGGTTCGGGCGGCAGTGGTGGTTCGGGCGGTAGCGCGCAGGCACCGTCGTCCGGCGGCGCGTCCGGCATCATCGACATGCTCAAGCAGGTCAAGACGGTTACCGGCAAGCTGCAAGGCGGCCTGGAGAAAGTCGATGGCCTCGCCGGTGCCGCGGATACCGTCAGCGGGGATGACTCCGCGTCATCGTTGCTCGACAAGGCGAGCTCCGTCCTCAAGAAGGTCTCCAGTGTCGACGACACGCTGCAGAAGGTGGTGGGCAAAGCCGGCAGCCTGGGCAAGAAGAACGGCGGCTCCTCCAACTCGAACAGTCAGCAACAGCAAAGCGGCAGTTTTGGCATTGCCATTTCCGGAACCGCCAGCGTCAATATGGTGGCGCTCAGCTCGCGTGCCGAAGTCGACCAGTCGGTGATCAATGCCAATCAGGGCAGCGTCACCGTGCAGGCCATCAATAGCGCGCAGCTGGCCAGCGCGGCCGGTTCGGCGGCACTGAAGCGAGGTGGTGGCTCAGGTGGCGATCTGGCCGGCGCGGTGGCGTATTCGAGCATTGCCGATACGACGTCCGCCACGATAAGCAACAGTACGCTTACCCAGGCGGCCAACGTGGCGGTGCAGGCGCTGGATGGCAGCGAACAAACCAATGTTGGCGTCGGCGTTGCCGTGCAGACGGGCAGCAGTGGTTCCTCGGCAACGCTCGCCGGCTCTGTGTCCGTCGGCACCTCGGCCAACAAGACCACCGCTGGCATCAGCAACAGCACGCTCGATGGCGGAACCGGAAACAATCGTTCGCTGGAAGTCACCGCCTACGATCACTCGCGCATCGGCCAGGGTGCTGGTGCGCTCTATGTCACCACGGGTGGCGGCAACAGCGGCAACGCGGCATTGGGCTTCACCTATGCCTCCATCGCCAACCAGACCAGCGCCTACATCACCGGCCATACCGGCAGTGCCACCGCGTGGGACATTGACCACTACGACAACCTCACGTTGCGCGCGCTTGACGCGTCGATGATCGCCGCGGCCGTCGCCTCCGGTGGCGCCGCCTCCAACGGCAACAGCCTCGCGGGCGCGTTTCTCTGGAACGACGTCGGCAACAGCAGCACCGTCCTGATGGACGGGGGCACGCATGCTCGCGTGAGCGGCGATGTCAGCCTGACGGCAAGCGCGGTGAATGCGGGCGACAGCAGCGTCAGCGCGCTGAACGCGCTCATCAACGCACCGGCCTCCGCCAGCGACTATGACTTCAGCGGCAGCAGCCTGGGCTTCAGCGGCACGGCGCAGTCCGGCGGCGACAGTGCTCAGCCTGATGCCAGCTCGATTTCCTCGGGTGGATGGGGCAGTTCCATCATCGCCGTTGCAGGTGAGGTGCAGTACGGCAAGAACAACGTCGGCCTGTCCTTCGTTGGCAGCCAGGTGCACAACACGCACAGTGTGTCCGTGGGCAATGCCTCCATCAGTTCGACGGGTACCGTGGCGGCAAACGCCAACGACAACACGCGCATCATGAGCCTGGCGGTCGGCGTGGGTGTGGCTACCGGCCAGCTCGCAGGCCTCGGAAGCGCGACCTACAACAACATCACCAACAAGAGCCAGGTGCTGCTTGGCGCCGCCGTGGGTGCGGGCAAGACGGCGACCATCAACGCCGATTACCTCAATGCACTGTCATCGGACCAGTCGGCGATCTACAGCCTGGCGGGCAACGTCGCCATCGGCACCGGCAACGCCGCGGTCGGCGGTGCGGTGACCTACAACAATATTGCCAACGTGGTGCAGACGCAGGCCTCGGCCGCGGCGATCACCGTCACGCATGACGCCTCGCTCAAGGCGGCCGAGAACGCGCGCATCATGGCCGGTGCCGTGGCGGCGGGTGGCGCCAAGGGTACGGCGCTGATGCTGTCGTTTGGCTGGAACCAGACGGCAAACCAGGTCAGTGCGACCCTGGACCAGGGCAGCACGGTGCAGGGCGTCAATGCGACGGTGAGTGCCGACAACGCGGCGGAGATCGATGCGCTGTCCGGCAGCGTCGCCATCGGCGGCACCGCCGGCGTCGGCCTGGCTGCGAGCGTTGCGGACATCGGCGATGACACTTCGGCGACGATCAGCGACGTTGGATTCAAGCTCACGGGGCAGGGCAAGGCCAACGCCAGCAGCAGCGGCAGGCAGTACTCGCTTGCCGTGGCCGGCGCATTCGGCGGCGATGGCGCGGGCGCTGGATCGGCGACCTACAACACCATTGATAACAATGTCAGCGCCAGCGCGACCAACCTCTATGGCCTGGCGTCGGATGGCACCGGCCTGACCTCTGCCGCGGCGAAGATGAAGAGCTTGCTGGTCAATGCCAGTAACAGCGCCGCGATCTCCAGTCTGTCCGGCGGCATCGGCGCCAGCGGCACGGCGGGTGTGGGCGCGGCCATCAGCATCGCCGACATCGGTGGTGATACCAGTGCCAACCTGAGCGACTCGGTGCTGGATGTCAGCGACAGCACGGCGGTGAATGCCGGCTCGTCGTCGACGATTCGCACCCTGTCGGTGGCCGGCGCGGCTGCCGGTGAAGTGGCGGTGAGCGGTTCGAGCACCACCAACCTGATCCATAACAGCATCGATGCCGGCATCAGCAATGTCGGGTCGGTCGACTCCGCCAGTGGTGCTGGCGTCAGCAGCACCAATGCGACCAGCGTCAGCGCGACCAACAACGCATCGATCGATGCGCTGGCAGGTGCGATCAGCGGCGCAGGCAGTGTGGCCGTGGGTGCCGCGGTGGCGGTCAACGACATCAGCACGACCACCAACGCTTCGTTCATGGGCGGTGCCGACAACCGCACGTACAAGGCCAAATCCCTGCTGGTCAGCGCGGGTGCGGGTAATCCGGCGGCTGGTACGGGCGGCAACGCCGCCAACATCAATACCATCGCCGTGGGCGCAGCCGGTGGGGGCGATGCAGCCGTCGCCGGCTCCGTCGCTGTCAATCTGATCTCCGGTGGTACCGACGCGCGCATCGACAACAGCGCCAGGGTGATCACCAGCGACAACGTGGGCGTGCTCGCCAGCAACGACCAGGGCATCAATGTTTTCGGCGGTGCGGCCGCGATCGGCGGCACGGCTGGCGTCGGCGTTGGCGTCGTCGTCAACGACATCAATGCCAATACCAAGGCAGGCATCTACAACAGCGACGTCACCGCCTACGCCAAGGGTGCTGCGCTCTCGGTCGACGATGGTACGGCTGCGGCGAAGTCCACGCTCGACGGCAGTGTGAACATCACCGATCAGGACAACATGCCGTCGCTGGTCTCCAATGATCCGTCCAACTACACGGCTCCGAACCTGGCGAGCAACAAGGCGTCGGTCTACGGCGTTGCGGTCAATGCTTCGAACCAGCAGCACATCGCAACGCTGGCACTGGGCGTAAGCGGCTCGGGCACTGCGGCGGTCAGTGCACTGGCCGGCGTGAACGTGGTCGGCGGCAATACCAGTGCCACTATCGATTCCTCGCGCATCAACCAGGCCGACCGCGTAATCGACTCAGGCGGCACGTCGGATGACGCCGACAACGCCGGTGGCGCCATCTACACGCAGGCCGGTGCGAACCAGGGCGTGGACGTGCGCGCCGGCAGCCGGCAATACGAAGCCAACATCGTCGCCAACGTTTCGGTGGGTGGCGTGGCGGCGGTTAACGGCTCGGTGGCGGTCAACACGCTGGACGCGAAAACCAGCGCGACGATCAACAACGCGACAACCTCCGCCCAGAAGGGGAGCATGGTGTACGCAGGCGCCGACCAGTGGTCGCTCGCCAGCGCTGTGGGTGCCGGCGCCAGTGGCAGTGTCGGTGGCGCGGCATCGGGCGTGGTCACGGTGTTTGGCGCGCAGACTGACGCGACGGTGAGCGGTGGCAGCTTCGACGTCGGCACTTTTGACGTCCGCTCCCGCAATGCGTCGGTGGGTGCCCAGATCGGCGGCGCCGCGGGTTTCGGCGGCTCGGTGGCGGGTATCGCCGGCGTGGCCCTGGTCAACGTCGACAACGTCGAAACATCGGCCACGGTCAGCGGCGCCCAGGTTGATGCGAGTGGCGCGGCCACCGTGCAGGCCGATACCACCAACACATCCCAGGGCGTTGCCGTGGGTGCGGCCGGCGGCCTCTATGCCGGTATCGCTGGCGCGGCCATTGTCAATGTGATTGGCAACCGCACCCACGCGACCATCGACAACAGCGTACTCAATGCCGCCAGTCTCGGCGTGCACGCGAACGACAGCCAGAACGTCGCCGCCTACTCAGGCGTGCTTGGCGCGGGCATCGCAGGCATCGGCGGTGGCATCAATCTGTCACTGCTCCAGGCCGACGTTGGCGCGGGCGTGCTGGACAGCACGATCGCGACGAACGGCGATGTTGCCGTGGACGCCAAATCACAACGCCACGTCGACAGCATCGCCATCGCGGCGGGCGCGGGCGGCGTCGGCGTGGGCCTGTCGGCAGGCGTGGTCGTCGCCGGCACGGGTGACATCAACAACAACGGCCAGACCGACACCAACAGCACCTTGCATGCGAATGGCCAGATCAACCTGGACAACCTGTCGCAGGCATCCAGCAGCAACCGGCTGGATTCGGATGTCTCCAAGTACGGCCTGGACAGCTCCCAGCTCTCCAGCGACGACGTCAACGACATCAACGCGCGGTCGAGCTATTCGCTGGCGAATGCGACAGGCAATGGTGGCGCAGCTGCGTTTGGTGCCAGCGATGGCGTCAAGGCAACCATCAGTGGTGGCTCGGTGACTGCGCAGGGTGCCGTCACCCTGGGCGCCAATGTACTGAACGACACCAGCAACGTTGCCGGCGCGGCCGGTGCAGGTGGCGTCGGCGTGGGCGGCGCGGTGGCCTACACGACGATCGACAGCGGTATCCGTTCGTCGATCGAATCCGGCACCACGGTCTCGGCACGCAACGGCATCACCATCGGCGCCGCAAGCGGTGACCTTGGCAGCGGCCACGCGGCGTCGACCAAGGCCTATGCCGGCGCGGGTGGTGCTGTGGCCATCGGTGCGGCCGTGGCGATCAGCCATGTAAGCAACCAGGTCGAGGCATACAACGCCGGCACGCTCAGTGCGCTCAATAGTGGCTCCGGTACGCTGAGCATCACGGCGTCCGACAGCAGCTCCGTGCTTGCGGGCAACGATAACGCGAAGGATCCGAACGGCATCAACGTCGGTGGTGTTGTCGCCGGTGCCGTTGTCGTCGACGCATTGCGCGACAGCGACGTGTCCGCTGAAATCAAGAACGACAGTCAGGTGGGCGACTTCGCGGCGGTGAACGTCAATGCCAGCGATTCCGGCCAGGTGTCGGCCCAGGGCGTGATGGGTTCGGGTGGCATCCTTGCTGCGATCAGTGCGGTGGTTGCCAATGCGTCGGACAACAGCAACGTGACGGCCCGTATCGGCGATCGCGCCAAGGTCACCGCAGGAAGTACGAGCGTCAGCGCGAGTGCAACACCCACGACCTACGCGCAGGCCAAGGGCATTTCGGTGAGCGGCGGCGTGACCATTGGCGCCAACGTGGCTACCGCCAGCGTCAATGCGGCGGTGAGCGCCCTGGTAGGCAATAACGCCCAGTTCACCCGCGGCGACCTGAATGTGAGCGCCGTCGCGACGCCCACTTCGACCAGCAACGCGAATGGCGGCGGTGGTGGCGTGCTGCTCAGTGCCAACGGTGCCGGTGCGACCGCACGTGGCAACAGCACGGTGATTGCCAACGTCGGCAATGGCGTGACGTTGCCCGGCGGCAATGTCGCGATTCGTGCCGTAAACAACACGACCCAGTCCGCCACGGCCAGCGGTATCAGTGCCGGCCTCGTGGCCGTGGGTGCGGCGGTATCCGAAGCGACGTCGAACACGACGACGACCGCATCGTTGGGTGACGGTAACAGCACCGAGAGTGCGACCGCCGGCACCTTGACGGTGGCCGCCAATGGCACCGACACCAACAACGCTTCGAGCACGGCTGGCAGCGGCGGCCTGGTATCCGGCAACGCCTCCAGCGCGGCGACGTCCTCGACGTCGACGAC
This sequence comes from Dyella terrae, assembly GCF_004322705.1. NCBI lineage: Bacteria > Pseudomonadati > Pseudomonadota > Gammaproteobacteria > Lysobacterales > Rhodanobacteraceae > Dyella > Dyella terrae. Next base: position 932,325 of record NZ_SIZZ01000002.1, read on the forward strand.
CCATGCCACCATCGGCAGCAACTGGAAGCTCAACCAGCTGGCGAGCCTCGCACTCAATGCCGTGCATACCGCCAACTATGGCGGTCACGCCAACTCGGTGAACGCCGCGGCCATCGGTGCGAGTGGCGCCGACGTGCGCAATGACGCCACCAGCCACACCAAGGCCGAGTTCGGCAGTGGAAACCAGGTTTCCACGGGTGGTGATCTGGCGATCCTCGCGCAGTCGAAATTCGGCAACGCCGGCGACAACACGGGCGCGGAAGGCGGCGCGGGCGGCATCATTGCCGGCCAGGCGGCGAACGTCACCACGCGCCTCACCTCCGACAACCTTGCCCATGTCGGTACCAACAACGACTTCGCCACGGGCTTGTCACAGTCGGAGCTGAAGGCCAATCGCGGCAACTACAGCGTTATCGCCAACACGCTGATCACGGGCATCAACGATGCCGCCAGCCTCACCGTCGGCGGCGCCGTGCCGGTCGCCAGCGCCAATGTGGATGTGGGCGGCAACTTCGCCAGCAACGTGAAGATCGACGACGGCTCCGTGTCGACCAGCTATGGCCGTACCGACATCGCAACCTACAACGCGATCCGCGCGGTGGGTGCCAATGCCATGGCCAACACCTTCGGCGCCGCCCCGGTGGGCATCGCGCACTCGACGGTCAACCTGACCTCGAACCAGAACGTCAACATCGGCCAGAACGTCGGCATCATGAGCTATGGCGAAGCGGACATCATCGCCGGCAAGGACATCATGGGCACGGCCGACACGGTGCTGAGCCCGACCTCCATCGCGCAGGCCTATGTGCGTGGCCTCATCGCCATTCCGGTGGCCAGTTCCACCGCCAACACCACCAGCAATGCGAGCCTGAGCTTGGGCAGCGGTAGCGTGGTGCTGGGTGGCTCGGACGTCGCCATCGGTGCGATGCCCGGCAGCGCCCAGGTGTCGACGGACGGCACCGCGCATGGCTACGAGCTGGGCTTCATCCCGGTCACGGACCACAGCAATCACCAGAGCTCGAACAACTCCAGCAGCACGACGCTCAATGGCGACATCGTCGCTGGCAAGTTCAATACGATCGATATCTCGATCGATCAGAACGGCAACCTCACGACCAATCCGGCCACCACCGCGCCGGTCAGCTATACGTGGGTGTCGAACTTCAATCCGACGCAATACATCAACGCAGCCAAGCACCAGACCGGCAACTACCAGGGCATCGACAACGCCGCCGTGGGTGGTTTCGTGTTTGATCCGCTGTACGTGGGTGGCGGCAATGCCTACGTCTATGGCGGCACGGTCGGTGGCAGCGGCAGCGTGACGGCGAATGGCGCACCGTCGATTACCATCGACAACGCCAGCCAGTACTACCTGGCGCTGGGTGACATCCAGGTCGGATTTGGCAGCAGCGGCAATGTCATCGTGGCCGGTGGCGCCGACGTGAACCACCTGGGCAACGTGACGGTGACGCAGGCGCCCGCCGGCTCGGTTCCGTCGGTGACGATCAAGTCGACCCGTCCGGTGGACGGCACCCATACCCCCGGCATCATCCTCGGCAACGTCAGCAACCTGGGTGGCACCGTCAGCATCGTGGACATGGCCGGTTCGCTCTATCAGGGTGGCACGGTGCGTGCGAACAAGCAGGACGTGTACGTCCCGAACGGTTCGGTCGAGTTCAACGACAAGAATGCCGACTGGTTCTCCGGCGGCGACCCGACGAGCGATCTGGATTCAAGCTGGCTCGCAGCATTCATCAATGCGGCGATCGGTACGCCCGACATGGCAGCGGCGGCCATCGCGCACTACGTGTATGCACCCGGCGCCACCGACACTTCGTCACTCAACTCCCAGCTGCTCAATCGCCGGTTCGGCGGCATCGTCGAAAATTCCCCGGTGATCCTGTACGGCCGCTGCCGTCCGTTCGTCAATGGCGGTGCCGACGGTTGTGGCAGCCCGAGCACGCTCAGCCCGATCGGTGGCAGCACCGGCCTCATGAGTGACCGCAGCGTGCCGCTGGTGCCCTACATCGCACTGACGCAAAGCGGCCAGCTCAGTGCCTCGCAGCTCAATTCCGGCTCGTCGTTCACGGGCCAGGACATTGTCGTTCGCGCCCGCTACATCAACATCGATGGCACCATCAATGCGGGTACGCCGGCCAACTGGTCGGTGCAAACCACCGACGCACTGAAGGCGTGGATCGACGCACAGAACACCGCTTATGCCAACGGCCAGCTGGGGGCGACGCTGGTGTCGATCCCGGTGGTCAACGCCAACGGCGATGCCATGATCAAGGTCATCGGCGCCGATGGTGGCAGCCAGCTGATCCGCGCCAGTTACAACGCGGCCACCAAGCAGATCGTCCTCGATGACGTCGATGCGGCAGGCAGCGGCACGGTGTACCTGGAAGGCAAGATTGTCAGTACGGCGAATGGCAGCATCAACGTCAACAGCGGTTACGGCTCGGTCACGGTAAATAACCAGACCGGCGCAGAGCTGTCGGTTCACAACATCTACGCCGGCAGCGGTGGCCTGGGCCTGATCACCCTGGTCGACTCGCTGCAAACCAATGGGCAGGGCAAGCCCCTGACGACCTGGTACGTCAGCCAGGACGGCCAGGCCGCCAAGCAGTACAACAACACGAATGGCGCTACCACCTGGGAGAACGGCGCCCTCGTCGGCGGCGTTTCGCCGGGTTCGACGTACTACAACCCGAAGACGGGCGAGCAGTACATCTGGAGTGCCACGACGTACATCTCGCGCTCCGGCGGCGCGAACAACTGGAGTTGGGCCACCGGTTCGGGCGGCAGCGCCGGCCAGCACTGGAACCTGTCCACGGGCTCGTTCAAGGATCCCGGCAGCAGTGGCTACGTGGCCCTGGCGAACGGTGTCGACTACACGGCCAACATCACCGGTAGTTTCTATTCCGTCAGCAACAACTACGTGCACTACCATGGTTGCGACGGTGCCGGGAGCGACTGCCATTACGGCACTCACGCCACCTACGACGCGCCGAACGACGGTTGGGTGTCGCGCTGGGACTACGTGATGCCGGAGGCCGGTTACCTCACGCTGACCACGACCATGCGCGCGGATCGTCCGATCGCGATCAACTTCGCGACCAACGCCACCAACAAGGTGGACGTCACGTCCAACAACAACATCCTGCTTACCGGCCAGATCACCAATACGCACGGCGAAACCATTCTCAACGCCACCAGCGGCAACATCATCCAGACCCAGGACAAGGCGCTGATCTGGACGCATGACCTGACCATGCACGCCGCCGGTAATATCGGCAGCGCCACGCAGGCGATCGAGACGCGTATCGTCCACGACACCGATCCGGGCAGCGAGCTGGTAGCTTCCACCGACGGTGGCGGCATCTACGTCAACGTCGATTCGGGTAACAGCACCCAGGCACTGCAGGCCATCGCTGGTGGCGGCAGCAACCCGTTTGGCGACGTGGTGATCAATACCACCGGTTCGATGGTCGGGGTGGCCGGAAACGTCGGCACGGGTGCACTCGACGTGGTCGGTCGCAACGTCAACCTGACCAGCCAGTTCGGCAGCATCGGTTCGGCGGCCTTGCCGCTCAATATCCAGACGCATGCCGACACGCTTGCCAGTGGCGCGCCCAGCGGTGGCCGTCTGGATGCGCAGGCCTATGGAGACATCAGCCTGGTCGACCATGGCGGCGATGTCTGGGTGAACAAGATCACCTCGACCACGGGCGACGTGTACCTCACAGCCACCAGTGGCAGCTTGCTCGATGCGCGCCTGCTGAACAGTGTGGATACGCTCACCGATGAACAGGCCAAGGCTGTGTGGGACCGCCTGCACCTGACCGATGGCCAGGCCGTGACGCAGACCGTCAATGCCGTGCAGAGCCAGGTGAATGCTGCCTATGCACAGTACTGGCAGATGAAGAATGTCGGCAGCGTCGTCGGCGGCCAGTTCGTCCTCAACGACAATGCCATTGCGCTGTACTGGCCGCTTGCGGCGGCCGCAGCGGGCATCACGGATATCAGTTCGGTCGATGCGGCCACGCAACGCACGCTTACCCTGCAGTACGCGAGCCAGCATTTCGCCGACCTGCAGAACACGTTCGATACCTACCTTGGAACCGGCTGGGCGAGCACGGCGGACTTCGCCAGCAAGAACGACGGGTACAACTTCACCATCGCCACGGGCTCGGATCTCTACAATCGCCTCAGCGCGAACTCCTCCTGGACGCCTGACCAGCTCAAGTACTGGATCAATGTCACGGCGCTGCAGCCGGGGCAGGGCGTCGTGGGTGGTGCGGTGGCGCCGAACATCAGTGCGCGCAATATTGAGTTGCATTCGGGTAGCTGCAGTGCGGCTGGCCTGGCAGCCAAAAAGTGCACCGGCGCATCGGTGGCCGACAGCGGCATGGGTCGCGTGGCCGATCCGCTTGATGTCTCGTACGCGTCGCTGATGTCCGGCTCGCTCAACTCGCGTGAAGCCCTGGCCCTGGCGCTTGCCAACACCCCGGGCGACGTGCAGTTGCTCGATGCAAACCACAACGTGCTCGACCAGGCCGATCCGGACCTGCAAAGCAAGCTGACCTACATCTCGTTGCGCCAGATCTCGCCGCTGTACGTGGACGCCACGGGCACGGTATCGGGCACCGCCACCGGTTCGGTCTATCTGCAGGCGAACAACGACCTGCACGTGGGTACGCTGGTCTCGGGTACCGATATGCGCCTGTCGGCGGGTGGAAGCATCGATGCGCCGGCGGGATCCGACCCCACCAAGCCAGTGCTCACCACCGGCGGCGACCTGGTGCTTGCCGCAGGCTCTGGCCATGTTGGCCTGAGCAACGGCACCGATCCGCTGTCGGTTCAGATTGGTGGAAGCCTGCTCAGCGGTTCGGCCGCTACCAACTTCATGTTGCGGCAGCTCGGCGGCGACCTGCGGTTCGGCAATGTCTACGCCAATGGCTTGCTGTCGCTCGATGCACAGAACGGCAGCCTGCTTGGTTTCCTGGACACGCTGAGCCTGGTGGGCGACAGCATCCAGTTGTCGGCGGCCGGTGACATCGGTCGCCGCGTCAACGTCGGCACGGGCGTCGATGCGCCGGTGCTGCTGCAGGTGGGTGCAAACGGCAGCTTCGATGCAACGGCGGGTGGTGACATCCTGGCGACGTCGCCGGTCAATGCGTTGCATGTGGGTACGGTGCATGCTGGCGGCAACGTTGTCCTTACCGCGACGCAGTCGTCGCTTGATGCCCAGCAGATCACATCCGACCATGGCAACGTGACGGGCGTGGCGGGCACCGACGGCACCTTCGTGGCCATCAACGCCGATCGCAATATCACGCTCACCGCACCGGGCCGTCTCGATGCGGGTACGCTGGTCAGCCATGTCGGTGACATCAGCATGACTGCCGCCGACGGCATGAGCCTGGACTCGGCGACGGCGCACGCGGGCAATATCACCGCAAGCGTCGTGGGCAACAACGCACCGCAGTTCCTGCTCAACGACAACGGCAACATGTCGGCTGGCCAGGCGGTGGCGATCGACAGCACCGGCAGTATCGTCATGGGAACGGGCAGCCAGGTGGCCGCCGGTACGCAGGCCACCTTGCGCGCTGATGGCGACATCACGCTGGGCCTGGTGGGCAGCGCCGGTACCACCGGCACGGTCATCGACGTCAATGCTGGCGGCGCGATTCAGGGCAACGGCGCGGCTATCAACCTGCAGGCCCGACAGGGTGGCGACACCTCGATTCAGGCCGTTCATGACATTGGCGCCAAGACGCAGCCCCTGGTGGTCGACGTCGATACGCTGTCGGGCACCAGCGCGCAGGGCGACGTGTGGATTCATGCCCTGGGCGACGCGCACGTCACCAGCCTGACCACGCCGATGGGCAGCATCAACCTGGCCGTTGACAACGTGTTGCAGTACGACGCCCTCAGTGCCTTGGGTACGGCGGTGGTGACGGCACAACAGATCGTGGGTCATTCGCTGCAGACCGGCGGTGACGCATCGCTGACGTCGATCGATGACACGCAATTGGATTCAGTGCTTACCGGTGGCAACCTGGCGGTGAATGCCGGCACCTCGCTCAGCGCCGGGCTGCTGCAGGTCACTGGCGATGCCAGCCTCGCCAGCGGTGGCGATACCGTGCTGACCAATGCACAGATCACAGGAAATCTGACCGGTAGCGCACAGGGCAATTTCCACGCCGTGCAGATGTCGGTCGATGGCAATGCCCAGATCACCTCGGCACTTTCGACCCAGCTGGACGATGCCACGGTGCAGGGCGATCTTGCGGCCAGCGCCGGCACGGACTTCACATCCGGCGGGTTGAGCGTGCAGGGCCATGGCGGTATCCACGCGGGCAGCGCGATCGCCCTGGGTCAGTCGCAAGTGGGTGGTAACTTCGTGGCCGATGCCGGCACGGACATCACCTCGGGCTCCTTGACCGTCCATGGCAATGGCAGCCTGCAGGCGGGTCAGGCCATGACGCTTGGGACCACCCAGGTCGATGGCAACCTCGATGCCACGGCGGGTACCGATTTGCTCAGTAACGCCATGACCGTCCATGGTGACGGTAGCCTGCAGGCGGGTCAGGCCATGACGCTTGGAACCACCCAGGTCGATGGCAACCTCGATGCCACGGCGGTCAGCGACCTGCATAGCGACACGCTGACGGTGGGCCAGAACGTCGTGCTTACCGCCGGACAGGCCATCGGGCTTACTGGCAACACGCAGGCGGGCGGTAACCTCGACATGCACGCCGGCAGCAACCTTGACTTCGCCGGTATCGGCGCGGGTGGCCATGTCTTCGGCCAGTCCCTGGCTGGGGACATCACGGGCAGCAGCGTGAATGCGGCAGACTGGATCCGCTTTATCGCGGCCGGCAACATCCGTATCGGCCACCTGGTGACCGGCACGGACCTCAACCTGCAGGCCGGCAACCAGATCACCACGACCACCATCGATGCCGGTCACGATGCGACGGTGCTCGCCGGTGGCGACATCAGCATGTACTCCACGCATGCCGGCAACATGGTGACGGTGGATTCCGGCGGCACGCTGACCACGCATGACGTCGATGCCGGCCATGCGATCAGCCTGGCGGCCGAGCGCATGACCTTTGCTTCGGTCACCGCGCCGGACAGCATCAGCCTGCTGGCTCGCAATGGCGACATCACCGGCGCTACGCTCACCACGCGCGACGCCACCGTGCAGGCGAACGGCAATATCGGGCTGGACGCGGCGAACATCGGCAACCGCATCAACCTGGGCGGCCACAACATCGTGGCGCACATTGTCCAGACGAGTCAGGGCCAGCCGCTGTACTCGGTGCTCACGGGCTACCAGGGCGCCGTGGCACAGCACATCACGGTGGACGCCGATGCCTCGCAGCAATGGATGATCGAACGTCTGTCCGCCGTGCAGGCTGCGCTGGCAACCACGGCTCCGCGCACTGACATCGTGTCCGGCCACATCGAGCAGACCATGTCGCTGGATACGCCGACCACGCGCGTGCGCATGGATCAGCAGCGTGCGTACCTGGTCAATGCCGACGTCCAGCTGATGCAGCCGACGTTCGACTTCCACCTCACCCAGAACGGTGTCAGCACCTTTACCGATTCGTTCATCGTGCGCTACGGCTTCGGCTACGAGATGGATACGCCGAACTTCATCGATACGCACAGTTCGGTGATGCCCGATTACTACGGTGAGAGTGCGCTTCGCTTCAATGGGCGCTACCTCGAGCAGCACACCGACGACCAGGGTGACACGTCGGCTGAGCGTGCCATTCCCGCGTGGGTCCGCAGCGATGCCGACGATCTGGTGCAACCGTCCAGCCCGTCCGGTGCCGTGAACGTCAATGCCCCGAACTGATAACCATAAGAACACGAGTCGATCCATGTCCCATTGCGTTTACAAGCGGTCCACGCGCCTTGCCGGCATTGCCGTCCTCCTGGTCGGTGGGGCCGGCTCGGCCTTCGCCCAGCAGGCCACCACACTGCAGAACGATGCGCAGCGCGTGCAGCGCTACTACGAGCAGCAGAAACCGCAGGAGCCCAACGAAACCGATCCGCTCAAGCAGCCGCAGCCGAACGTGCCGGGCCAGAAGGTCACCACGGAAGGCCAGCGCTTCGAGCTGAAGAAAGTCGAGTTCACATCCTCGGCGCTGCTTCCGCAGGCGGATCTCGATGCTGCTGTCGCGCCCTATCTCGGTAAGCAGGTCAGTGGCACCGAGCTGGCCGGGATGCTGGACAAGGTCAATGCGTTGTATGCGGCGCGCAAAATCACCACGGCACGCGCGGTGTTCAAGAACCAGCCCATCGTCGACGGCGTGGTTCACGTCGAGCTGGTGGAAGGTCGCCTTGGTAAAGTGGAGGTCAAGGGTGCGCGACATGTCGATGACAAGTTCGTCCGCCGCCGCATCCATCAGAAGGACGGCGAAGTCGTCGATACCGACCGGCTGCGCGAAGACCTGGTGTACCTCAACCGCACAACGGATCTGCAGGTAAAGGCCTTGCTGCAGCCGGGCGAAACGCGCGGGCAGACTGACATTCTGTTGCAGGTGGATGAGCCCCAGCGACACACCATCGACGGCTTCATCGACAACAACGGCATCGACAGTTCCGGCCGGTGGCGTGTCGGTGTGCAGGGTGCGTTGTACGGCCTGATGGGCGTGGACGATCGCCTGAGCGGCAATATCGCGCATTCGAAGGGCGGCAACGACGGTGCCGTGTCGTACTCGATGCCGATCATGCCGAACAACGGTCGCCTGGGCGTGAGCTATTCGCACAGCCAGATCGACATCGTGCAGGGCGCGTTCCGCAATCTGCACATCACCGGCACCAGCTCGGTGACCTCGCTCGATTACAACCAGCCGCTGATTGCCACGATGAACTGGCTCTTCAGTGGCATCGGCGCTTATTCGATCGGTCACTCGAGCACCGATATCAGCGGCCAGCACATCGCCGACACGCGTACGCAGCAGATCACGCTGGGCCTCAGCCTGGCGCACCAGCAGGACGGCCAGCGCTGGTCGGTCACGCAGCTGTACACGCGTATCCATTCCGATGAGCCCATGCTCGGCAAGGACAACTTCGATATCGCCCCGGGTAGCGCCAGCTTCATGCAGCGCCTTGGCCAGTCGCAGTGGGCCGTTCGTGCCGACCTGGGCTGGCAGTTCAGCCGGGGCAAGAACCTGCCATCGGCGAACCTGTTCCAGATCGGTGGCCTGGGCAGCGTGCGCGGCTACGAGCGCGGCGTGCTGTCCGGTCCCCGTGGCTATTACTTCTCCGCTGAACTGCACCGCTCCTTTGGTCCCAACCTGGACCTTTACGGATTTGCCGATACGGGTTCGGTGTACGCCGCCTATCCGAGCAACCAGAGCATCACTGGCGCGGGCGTCGGCGGGCTGTATCGCTATCGGACCTGGCTCACCGTGTCGGCTGACGTGGCCAAGCCGTTCAATACGGTGACGCCGGACCAGGACAGCGTGCGGGCGAACTTCCGCCTGACCCTTCATTGGGAGTGAGGGGCGGGGCCTACTGACCCCGGCCTTCACCTTCCTGTATGCTGCCGGCCATCCTGCGGATCGGACAGGCATGGCCGCTGAGCCGTGTTCCCGAGAGGCCTGACATCCGGGGATCCGTAATTCCAGAATCCAAGATCCAGGGTGATCATCATGTACAAGTACGCTCTTCTCGCTGCCCTTGCCCTCACCGGTTCGCTGGCCCTGACCGGCTGCGGCAACAATGCCGACGAAAACGCCCCGCAGGCGTCCGAGCAGGCCGCTCAGGTCACCAAGCCCACCGATCCGAACGATGCCAAGGCCTGGAACACCTACCTCGGTTCGATCGTGCAGAAGAACATGCAGGGCATGACCGCCGACCGCCCGTACCCCTACCTGGTGAACGCCGGTGACACTGAAGAAGACGCGGCCAAGCGCCAGCGCCAGCTCGACAACGTCACCGACACCGTCGCCCGCGGCGTGCTGCCGGGCAACATGCTGGTGTTCGCTGGTCCGGATTCGGCCAAGACGGCTGACCTGATCATCGCTGCCTTCAAGGACGCCAAGCCGGGTTCGTTCAAGGACGTGATCATCCTGTACATCGGCGACCAGGCCGACCAGGAGCGCGTGACCACGGCCCTGCAGCCGACGGGTGCGACGGTGCGCTTCGTCGCCATGTAATTCCGGGCGCTACGGCGTCTTGAAGAAACCCGCGGGGCTTGGCCTCGCGGGTTTTTTTATGGGCGACGAAGCGGGGGGCGCTCGCGGAGCGAGCGGGGAGGTCGGCGCTGCGCGCCTGCGAACGGTAAACGGTAAGAGCGAAAGGCCCGCGCACTCAACGCTCTTACCGTTTACCGTTTACCGTTTACCGTTCACAGGCCTGCGCAGCAGGCCTCCCCCCCCTGCTCGCAAAGCGAGCACCACCCCATGCTGCGCCGCAGCATAGGGCCTCTCCATGTACACTGCGAACATGTCCCTGAAAATCCTAGACACCTGCGTCAACTGCGACGTCTGCGAGCCTGTCTGCCCCAACAAGGCCATTTCGCTGGGCGAAGAGTTTTACGTGATCGATCCGGCGTTGTGCACGGAGTGCGTCGGGCATCATGACGAACCCCAGTGCATCGAGGTCTGCCCGGTAGAGTGCATCATCGTGGACCCGGCGCACACCGAGACCCAGGACCAGCTCCAGCTCAAGTATCGCCAACTCATGAACCAAGAGGGTCAGGCATGACGTTTTCGTGGAAGCGGCCGCTGCGAGGCCGAGTCGTACTGGTCAGTCTGTTGCTGGTTGCCAGCGTTGCCTGGGCTGACCAACCCCGCACCCAACCCGCCGCCACGCCCCCCGCCGCCCTCAAGGGTCCGGGCAAGGCCGCCATTGCCAGTGCCAACTTCCACGCAACCGAGGCCGGCTTCGAAGTCCTGGCCAAGGGCGGTAACGCGTTCGACGCGGCTATCGCGGTAGCGTCGACCCTGTCGGTGGTGGAGCCGGAAAGCTCGGGCATCGGCGGTGGCTTCCTGGCTGTGCTGCATCGTGCGTCCGATGGCAAAGCGTTCTTCATCGACGCGCGCGAGACCGCGCCGGCTGCCGTCAATGCCAAGGACTACCTCAACAAGGATGGCTCGCCCAATCGCGACACGGCGCTCAACGGACCGCTGTCGGCCGGTATCCCCGGCGAACCGGCCGGTCTTGCATGGCTGGCGGCGCATTACGGCAAGCTGCCGCTGAAGGCCTCGCTGGCTCCCGCCATCCGCACGGCCCGCGACGGCTTCAAGCCGGACAGTCGCCTGGTCAATGCGATCACCGAACGCCAGAAGACCCTCAGTCGCTGGCCGGCCTCGGTCGAGAAGTTCCTGCCCAACGGCAAGCCGCCGACGGAAGACGCGATCTGGCGCGATCCGGACCAGGCCCGCACGCTGGAGCTTCTGGGCGACAAGGGTTTCGATGGTTTCTACAAGGGCGAAACCGCCGACAAGCTGGTCAGTGCCGTACGCGCCGCCGGTGGCAACTGGACGGCCAAAGACCTCAGTGGCTACCAGGTGAAGGAGCGTGCGCCGATCACGGTCGACTACCGCGGCTATCGCATCGTCACTGCGCCGCCGCCGTCGTCAGGTGGCGTGGCCGTGGCCGAGATCCTCAACATCCTCTCGGGTTTCGATCTCACGAAACTGGACCAGGCGCACCGCACGCACCTGGTCATCGAAGCCATGCGTCGCGCGTTCCGTGATCACAACGATTACCTGGGCGATCCGGACTTCGTGAAGATGCCACTGGACATGCTGCTGTCGCCTTACTACGCCGATGGCCTGCGCCAGACCATCCTGCCGGACAAGGCCACGCCGTCGTCGATGCTGCCCTCGAGCACGGGCGTCGATCCGGGCATGCACACCACGCATTTCTCCATCATCGATGGCGAGGGCAACATCGCCTCGATCACCCTGACGGTCAATTACACGTTGGGCAGCACCTTCGTTGCGAAGGGCACGGGTGTTCTGCTCAATGACGAAATGGATGACTTCGCCCTGGTTCCGGACAAGCCGAACGTGTACGGCTTGCTTGGCAGCAAGGCCAATGCGCCGGAGCCGGGCAAGCGCATGCTCTCGTCGATGACGCCGAGCATTGTGTTCGGCAAGGATCGCGTCGGCGTCATCGGCTCGCCGGGCGGCTCGACCATCATCACGCAGGTGCTCGAGGGCATCCTTGCCTTCATCGATGGCAAGGATGCACTGGGCATTGCGGGGCAGAAGCGTTTCCACCATCAATTCATGCCCGATCGCGTGGACGTGGAGGAGGGGGCATTCGATCCGGCGACTACCGAGACGCTCACCCGGATGGGCCATACGCTCAAGTCGCGCGAATCGTGGGGCTTCATGAACGTCGTCACCTGGGACCTGAAGAACGGCAAGCTGGATGCGGCGAGCGACCCGCGTCGTCCTTCCGGCCTGGGCAAGGTGCAATAAGTTTCAAACCGCGCTGCACAGGGCAGCGCGGAAGCAGCCCGGGGCCGCTTGGAGCGAGCCCCAGGCAGGCGAGGAAAGGCAATGGAACTCTGGTCACTCATCGGCAATTCGCAGCAACTGGATGGCGGCGCCATGTTCGGCAATGCACCCAAGGCGCTGTGGTCACGCTGGATCGAACCCGATGCGCACAATCGCATCCCGCTCGCTTGCCGCTGCCTGCTGGTGAAGGATCTGGATGGCCGCAACGTGCTGTTCGAAGCGGGCATCGGCGCGTTCTTCGAGCCGGCGCTGCGAGAGCGCTACGGCGTCGTCGAAGGCAACCACGTCTTGCTCGATTCACTGGCGGCTGCCGGGCTTACGCATGAAGACATCGATGCGGTCGTGCTTTCGCACCTGCATTTCGACCATGCCGGCGGTTTGCTTGCGGCCTGGGAAGAGGGGGCGCCGGCGCGACTGCTGTTTCCCAAGGCCACGTACGTGATCGGTGCCGAGCACTGGCGCCGTGCACAACAGCCCCATCCCCGTGACCGTGCCTCGTTCATTCCCGAGTTGCAGACATTGCTGGCGGATAGTGGCCGGCTTGAGCTGGTCGAGGGCGAGCATTCAAGGACGCTCGGCGATGCGGTGCGCTTCAGCTATTCGGACGGCCATACCCCCGGCCTGATGCTGTCGGAGGTCGGTGGCGTGGTGTTTTGCGCCGACCTGATTCCGGGGCGCTCGTGGGTGCATTTGCCCATCACCATGGGCTACGACCGCTGGCCCGAAAAACTTATCGACGAGAAGCGCATTTTTCTCGAAGACAAGCTTGCGCGCGATGTTGGCCTGTTCTTCACGCACGATCACGGCTGCGCACTTGCGCGCGTGGTTCGCGATGAGCGTGGTCGCTACGGCACCGTGGACGAGCACGTCGCGCTGACCGGGGTGCATCGCCCATGAGTGCACGCCGACCGGAAGGAGCCAATGGCTGGCTGTCGGGCATCCTGGGCGCCTTGCTGATGCTGCTCGGCGTCGGGCTGGGTGCGATGACCGAGCAGTCGGCCATCACCAGCCGCATGGCGTTCAACAGGCATGGTGGCGAAGTGCTCGACCTGGCCGATGCGCAAGGGCCGCAGGCGGGGCAGCACGGCTACATGGTGCGTGTCGCTGGCGACATTGACGTTGTCGAGCAGCCCTATGACGCCGACTTTGGGCAGCGCATCAACACGCCCGTGCTGGTGCGCCATGTCGAGATGTTCCAGTGGCGCGAAGTGCGCATGGGCAGCGACGTCCATTACGAACAGGACTGGGTCGATCGCCCCGTGGATGCCGCTGGGTTCGCGCGCCCGGCCGGGCACGCCAATCCGGGCGCCTTCCCGATTACCGGCAAGCAGTTTGACGCGAGCCTGGTGAAGGTCGGTGGATTCGCGCTTTCGCCACCCTTGTTGCACGAGCTCCCTGGCAGCGACTTCATCACACCCAGCGCGTCAAAGATGCCCGAGAACCTGGCGGCCAGCTTTTCGCAGAACGGCAAGTACCTCACCACCAGCGCGAACACCTCGCATCCGAGGCTCGGCGATCTGCGTATCAGCTGGGAAGTCGTGCCGATCCAGCAGGTGACGGTCTTCGCGCGGCTGGATGGCGATCGCCTGGTGCCGGCCGCCGACGCCGATGATGGCAAGGGGTTCGACGTGCAACTTGGCGATCGTCGTCTGGTGGATGTGCTGCCGGACGTGCCCGAGCCGCCCTCCATGGTTGCCGTGCGGCGCGTCCTGGCCGTGCTGCTGGCGGCGTTCGGCGCCTTGCTGCTGCTCTGGCGCCGCCTGCCGTCGGACCGCGCATTGCCGGTCGCATTGGGTGCCGGCCTGTTGCTTACGGGCGCGGTCGCCGGCGTGATGTGGCTGGGCAAGGATCTGCAGGCCGCGGCATTCTGGTTCCTCGCGGCCGTCGTTGGGCTTGCGGTGGCCGTGTGGCGACTGCATGGCGCGATGGAAAGGCGCTAGCGGGAGCGCCATCGATGCGAGGGCATGGACTGCCCTCGCTGCCTGCTTCAGTTCGGGCGCTGCTCGGCGAACGAATACACGTGATCGGCCCAGCGGATCGCTTCGAGATAGGCCGTCGCCATGCGGCGAATCTGCTGCGGCTGGCTTTCACCACCGCGCAGCTTGCCGGCTTCCCAGTCGAGCACCTGTTCGAGGATGGGCGCGAACGGACCTTGCTGCTCAAGCAGGGCACTGCGGATATCCGGCGCCAGCGGCAGGTGCTGGAGCAGGATTTCCATCGGCGCGCACATCAGGCTTTCCAGCAGCGAGAACAGGCCGGTGGTGAAAGCCATTTCGCGCTGTTCGCGCGGCAGGTTCTGGCCAAGCTGTTCGCACATGTGCGCGCGAATGAGCGCGGCGCGCAGCAGTTCCGGCGGACGATCATCCATGCCGCTGAGCGCCATGGTGCTGATCCAGTTGCGCATGCGCGACAGGCCGAAGAAGATCGCCGCCTGTTCCACTGACTTAAGCTGGCGGGGCAGGGCGAAGTACGCGGAATTCACGCAGCCCAGCAGCTTGTAGCTGAGGATCACATCGTTGCGGATGATCTGGCCTAGTTCGACCGGGCCGGTCGCGTCCTCGTCCAGCGCGCGCAACAGGCGCAGCACGCTCAGGCGATTGGCGGTGAGCACCGGAACATCCACCTTCTCCGGCCGCAGCAGGTACGGGCCCTGGATGCCGGCGAAGGGGAGCTCCATGCAGCGATGGCAGGTGTCGTGGTCTTTCACGTGACCGGCGATTACATGCAGGCCGCGCGCATGCAGCACTTCACAGCGCTCGCGCAACTGCACGGCATCCAGCTTGCTGGCATCCAGTCGGGCGAACTGCACCAGGCCCAGCAGCACGCGCAGGGTTTCATCCTGATTGACCGGCGCCGCATGGGGGTCGATGTCGAGCAACAGGGAACATCCGCGGGCGGCGATCTGGCGAAGCTTTTCCATCAGCAGCACATCGTGCGCTGCCGACGGATGCACGACGAGTCCAATGCGCGGATGACGAAGGATCTGGTCCGCCTGCTCCAGCACGAGGTCGCGTGGCAGGCTGAGGAAGACGCGATTGCCGCGCGCCCACTGCGTGACCGAGCCATCGATGATGGTGGAGACGAGGCGGTGCGCGATGGCGTTGGGGTCTTCGTCACCCAATTGCAGCACCAGTTCGTAGGCCATGAGCTGGCGCTCACGATCGAGCATGGGCACGCGCAGCACCGGCAGCGGTGCGCTGTTGGCCTGCGGCGCGTGGGCGTTGGCTTTGGCGGCTTCTACTGCGGTATCGGTCATGAAAACATCATCGTCCTGCGGGGCCGGTACTGGCACCCGGTTGATCGCCTGGCGCCGTGCGGCATCAGGTCCGTTCCTCCTTGCAACCCGCGATCAGGCGTCGTGCGCCACGACCGACGGGTTTCAGGCTTCCGCCAGGGACTGCGAGCGGTGTTGGGAATCGACTGAACCTTTGGGGCCGTAAACACCCGCGGCTTCGGTTCCGGTCAGTACCGACAGGGCCTGGCGCACCTGGCGCAGGCGCTGGCCGACGATCTGGCCGTTGTATTGGTTGGCCATCTGGCACTGCGCCAGGCCATTGACGACGTCGTCCCAGTCCGCGCGTTCGGCGTAGGCGGGATAGGCCACGGCGCGCAGGAGATGAAGGCGTTCGCCGTCGAGTTTTTCGAGCAGCTCAGTGTGCGTCTGCTTTGCCGTGCTGGCCTGGTGCAGCGCCTCCACGTCGGCCTGTTCGAGCGCGGCGCGTTCAGCGGCCAGCGCATCGGTGAGTTCGTGGACGGCCGTGCGCATGTCGCCGATGACGGCGTCCAGCGCGCTTTCCAGTTCGGCTTGCAGCGCCTTACTCATGACTGACCGCTGATCTGACCTTCGAGGGAGATCAGGCCATCGGCAATCTTGCCGGCGTTGATCGTGTAGCTGCCGTCGGCCAGCTTCTGGCGGATTTCCGCCACGCGGGCGGCGTCGATACCGGTGCCCTGGTCGCCCTGGGCGACCGCATGCAGGGTGCGCGCCGATTCGGTCAGCTTCACGCTGTCGCCCGTCTGGGGGGCAGCCGTGGCTTCAGCGGCGGGCGCGTTCGACTGCGCCGGGGCCTGGGCATTGCCCTTGGCCTGCGGGAGAACCGGCAATCCGTTGGAAGTGATCGTGGTGTTCATGGTGTATCCCAGTGGGTTGGGGGCCCTTCTGCTTCAGTTAACGGCAAGGCAGGCGCAAACTTTAGAGTGATGCAGGTCTCATTATGGTAACGCCTCCACCAGTCCGGGCCCTTGCACCATGGCGTCCACGGCGCGTCCCGAACTGTCGTTGCGTACCCGCAAGCGCGCGCCCGTATCGCCACCGCTTAGCGCCACGCCACCGGCGCGCACTTCGATGCCGTTGATGCGGGCCACCATCTGCACGTGGTCGCCCGGGCGCACGGCCTGACGGGCGCCGAAGGCACCGGGCGTGAGCACGCTACCGGTGCCCAGGGGGCGCGACAGCAGCCGGCCGCCCAGGTCGTCGAGCTGGTCCAGATAGCCATAACCCAGCCGGGTGATATCCCGTTCTTCGCCCCGCACGTCGCCGGCGGTCACGCCGTCACCGCGTTGCAACGGGCGGTTGGTCACCAGCACCGTGCGGAACAACTGCAGCTTGACCGGCACCTGGACCTTGGCGCCCGTGGGGCAGGTCATCGCCACACTCATGCGTGGGGCCGGTCGTGCGGTCGACGAAAGATCGCCGCGCCAGCCCTGGGGGCAGGCCGGTACGACTGTGCGGGCAGCAAGGGGTTCGGCACTGGCCAGCGCGCGGCTGCCGGGTTGGCTGTAATGTTGGACCAGCCACGCCTGCGCCGCCTGACGGACGGCATCGACGTTGTCCGCATGCGCGCTTCCCGCCGCAAGCAGCGCGATGGCGAGCAGGCTGGCCGGTCCCTTGCGCATTACGCGTCCAGCCTGTTGAGCAGTTCGCCCAGTTGCTTATGGATGGCTTCGCGCTCGCGTTCGAGCTGATCGGGCATCTGCGCTGCCTGGTCGAGTTGTCCTTCGGTCAGCATGCGTACGAAGGTGTCCGTGTGACTGCCAAGTCGCTGGCCGGCAGCCAGCAGATCGGCCGAGTCATGGTGTTCGCTGAGGCGGTGGAGTGCGCGCTCGAAAGCCGTGGTATCGAACCAGCGGCGATCCATGGCCGCCGGTTCCAGCAAGGCGACTTCCATCGCCTGGCGAAGACCCTGGATGGATTCCCGCAAGCACAAGCTCAGGCTCGCCATCGATTGGGCGTCGGCATGGTCCAGCCAGCCCAGGCACAGGCGGTGGGCGAGCACGGCAGCGCGATCGAGGGCCTCGGCGTGGCGCATGGCTTCGGTGCTGCGGCGCTGCAGGGCGCCGAGCGTCGCCTGTGCGTTGACGATGCGCGCGGTCTGGGCGTCGCAACTGTGCTGCACGGTCTTGACGCGCGTCGCGATGCTGCGCAGCGCTTCGCCACCTTCGCCCAGCGTTGCCGTCGTGTGGTCGATGCGGTTTTGCGCGCGCTCCAGACGCTGCATGCCCTGACGCACGTCGCCATCCAGCTGCTGCGAAAAGTCACCAATGGCGCCGGTGACGGCTTCGATTTCATCGGTGGCCTGGGTTGTCTTTTCCGCGAGCTGTTTCACTTCGTCGGCAACGATCGCAAAGCCGCGACCCGCCTCGCCCGCACGTGCCGCTTCGATGGCGGCATTGAGCGCCACGAGGTTGGTCTGGTGCGCGATCTCCTGCACCGTCGACGTGAGCTTGCGAATCTGGGCGACCTGTTCGGCCAGCTTGCTCTGGTTGCGATTCATCGCGGACAGGGCGCTGCGCAAAAGGCGCAGCTGACCATCAAGCTCGTTGACCGTGTCGGCGCCGTGCTGGCTCTTCTCGCAGGCCTGGGCCACCTCGGTGGCGGCCTGCTGTAGTGCCGTCGAGATCCCGGCACCCTGTTCCGTCAAGCGGCCGACGCTGTCGCGGCTCTCGCCCGTGGCCTTGCCGAGGGCCTCCTGGGTGCGCAGCAGCGTTTGCGCGGCGCCCATGACCAGGCCTTGTTGCTCCACGGCCTGCAGGGCAATGGCTGCCGGCTCGCGCGGCGCCAGGCGGGCAAACAGCGGCGCGAACGCCTGCGCGAGGCGCGGGTGCTCCTGCGAAAGACGCTCAACCAGGCGCGCATCGCCATCGGCCGCCGCTTGCGCCAGCGCCGCAACGTGCTTGCTCGAAATCAGGCTCATGGGTCGTGCATTCCTTCCTTAAGGCATGGGGCGTCGCTCGCTGCACGAAGCAGAGCGGGCGAGGGCTCTCGTGATGCATCGTCCGGGAGCGCTGGAACTTGAGGAAGCAAGGCGTGTGCCAGAGCGTGGAGCGTCGTGAACCGTAAGGAGTGAAGCGGGCGGGAGGCGTTGGTCCGACGGGGTGTGTGGAATTTTCGGCGCACGGAAGGGTGGGGGCGAAGAGCGTCGGAAAATCGACTTCCACGCGGCGCAAAGCGCGTGCCGGAAATCCGTCACCGGTCGCAAACCTATGTGCATCAAGGCTTCCCGGGAGATGGCATGCAACTTGCCTCGAACAACTCGCGGTGTCGGGCCGCGTGGAGTTTTCGATGAGTCAGATCAACGACAACCTGTTCGGAATGCATACCCAGGCGTTGGGTACGTGGCAGAAGCGTGCGGAAACGATTGCCGGAAACCTGGCCAATGCCGACACGCCGGGCTACCTCGCGCGTGACGTGGATTTCCGCAAGGCGCTGGCCGACGCCAGCAGCAGCGACAAGTTGGCGCTGAGCTCCACCAACGCCAACCACATCGATCCCTCATCGCTGACTACCGCGAACCTTGCCTATCGCGTGCCGATGCAGCCGACCATGGACGGCAACACGGTGGATACGCAGGTCGAGCAGGCGAACTTCGCCGCCAACAGCGTTCACTACCAGGCAAGTCTCTCTTTCATTACGGCGCAGATCCGCATGCTGCGTACGGCCATCACCGGAGGTCAGGGCTGATGTCCATGTTCAAGATTTTCGACGTGGCCGGCTCCGGCATGGCCGCGCAATCGCTGCGACTCAACACCGTCGCCAGCAACCTGGCCAATGCCGACAGCGTGTCCGGTTCGGCAGACACCGCTTATCGCGCGCGTGAGCCGCTCTTCGCGACCGTGCAGCGCAGCGTCTCTGGCGGCAAGGCTGAGGAAGGCACGCAAGGCGTGCAGGTGCTCGGCATCACCGAAAGCCAGGCCGCCGTCGAAAGCCGCTACGAGCCCGGCAACCCGATTGCGGACGCCGATGGCTACGTCTATGCCAGCAACGTCAATCCGGTCGACGAGCTGGTCAACATGATTTCCGCCTCGCGTTCGTACCAGAACAACGTCGAAGTGATGAACAGCACGCGTCAGCTCATGCAGAAGACGCTGGACCTCGGCAAGTAAGGGCGAACGACATGGCTGATATCGCGATCAACGGCAGTACCTACAGCAATTCGACGTCCGACAGCAGCGGTACGAAGAAGGGCGATTCGCTCACCCAGGCGGACTTCCTGAGCCTGCTCATCCAGCAGATGCGCAGCCAGGACCCGACGCAGCCGATGGACTCCTCGCAGATGGTCAGCCAGCTGGCGCAGATCAGTCAGGTGGACGCCACGCAGAAGCTGCAGACCTCGTTCGATACCCTGAGCACGGCGTTGCAGGGCAACCAGCTGATGCAGGCCAGTGGCCTGGTCGGTCGCGATGTCACGGTGCCCTCGAGTGCCGGCAAGCTGGTCAATGGCTCGATGGACGGCGCGATCAATGTAACGACCGACAACCAGATCGCCACGGTGCAGATCGTCGACGCGGCCGGCAACACGGTGCGCACGATCAATCTGGGTACGCCCGATGTCGGTCTGGCGAATTTCCATTGGGATGGTCTGGACGACGCCGGTCAACCGGTGGCGGACGGTACGTATGGCATCAAGGCGCAGGTCGGCACCACCGCGGTTCAGCCCTACATCACCGGCAAGGTGAGCAGCGTGGGCATGGCGGGTGACCAGGGCGCGTATTTGCAGGTGGATGGTTTTGGCGGCGTCCTGCTGGGTCAGGTCGCACGTATCAACTGAACTTTCAGAGCCTCTGGATAAAGAGGGGAGCAGAACATGGCTTTCAACATTGCACTCAGCGGTCTCAATGCGGCCTCGGCCGATCTCGAAGTCACCGCCAACAACATCGCCAACACGTCCACCATCGGTTTCAAGGGCTCGCGTGCCGAGTTCGCCGAGCTGTACAGCGTGGCCGGTCGCAACCTCAGCGCCACGCAGATCGGCAGCGGCGTGCGCCTGACCAACGTTGCGCAGCAGTTCAACGCCGGCAACATTGAAACCACCAACAACAGTTTCGACTTCGCGATCTCGGGCGATGGCTTCTTCACGCTGAAGGATGGCAAGGGCCTGACCTATACGCGTGCCGGCGCGTTCCGTCCGGACGCCAACGGTTACATCACCAACAGCTCCGGCCAGAAGGTGCAGGTGTATCCGCCGAACAACAACGGCAGCTTCGACATGAGCACCATGACGGATCTGCGCATGCTCACTTCGCAGAACGCGGCCAAGGCCACGTCCAGCGTCGAGCTCGCCCTGAACCTGCCTTCGGATGCCACGGCACCGGCCAACGCCTTCGATCCGACGGACGCGAAGAGCTTCAACCAGGCCACGCCGTTCACCGCCTACGATTCGCTCGGCGCCACGCACAGCGGCACCGTGTACTTCGTCAAGAGCGCCACGGCCAACACCTGGGACGCGCATCTGTTCATCGACGGCCAGGACACCGGCGTCACCAACCAGATCAGCTTCACCAGCAGCGGCGCGCTCGCCACGCCGGCCAACGGCAAGCTCACCTTTGCACCCGTCACGGCCAACCCGGGTTCCGATCCGCTCGATGTCAGCCTCGATCTGAACAAGACCACGCAGTTCGGCAACAGCTACGCGGTAACGTCGATCTATCAGGACGGCTACCCGACCGGCACACTGTCGAGCATCGACGTGTCCAGCGAAGGCGTCGTGCAGGCCAAGTACTCCAACGGCCAGTCGACCGCGCTGGGCCAGCTTGCGCTCGCCAACTTCGCCAACCCGCAGGGCCTGCGCCAGCTCGACAACACCAACTGGGCCGCGTCGTATGACTCTGGCGCCCCGGTGATGGGCACGGCCGGCAACGGTACCTACGGCAGCGTGCAGTCCGGCGCGCTCGAAGCCTCCAACACCGCCGACCTCACCGCACAGCTCGTCAACATGATCAAGGCCCAGCGCAATTACCAGGCGAATGCCCAGGTGATTTCGACGGATGACAAGCTGACGCAGACGATTATCAATATTCGCAATTAAGAGCGGTGAATGGTCAATGGTGAATGGTGAATAGAAAAAGCCATCCACATTGACCTCGGTTCACGAGCCGGCGCTCTCCCTATTCACCATTCACTATTGACCTCTAACCGCCTATGGATCGCTCCATCTACGTTGCCATGACCGGTGCCACGCAAATGATGCGTGCACAGACGGAAGTGGCGCACAACCTGGCCAACGCCAACACCGTCGGTTTCAAAGCGCAGATGTCGGCGTTCCAGCCGTTGCAGGTGCTTGGTGATGGCATGCCTTCGCGCATCAATGGGGTTGCGCAGGGCACGGGTTGGGATATGCGCAGCGGTCCGCAGACGGACACGGGCAACTCGCTTGACGTTGCCGTGCAGGGCCAGGGCTGGCTGGCGGTGCAGGCACCTGATGGCAGCGAAGCGTACACACGTGCTGGCCAGTTGCAGCTCACGCCGGACGGCGTGCTGACCGATGCGCGTGGCAATCCGGTGATGGGCGATGGTGGGCCGATCACGATTCCGCAGAGCTCGCAGATCATGATCGGTAACGACGGTACGGTGTCCGCCGTGCCGATGGGGCAGGGTCCTGACACCTTGTCGGTAGTGGGCAAGCTCAAGCTGGTGAATCCGCAGGCGGATCAGCTCCAGCCGGGCAACGATGGCCTGATGCATCTGGCGGACGGTGGCACCGCCGCAGCCGACGAAACCGTGCAGGTGAAGTCGGGCGCCATTGAAATGAGCAATGTGAATCCTTCGCAGACGCTGGTGCAGATGATCCAGCTGTCGCGCCAATACGAATTGCAGGTCAAGGCGATCCGCACCGCCGATGACAACGCGCAGTCGGCCTCGCGCCTGCTGCAGGTGAGCTGACGAAACCATCCGCCGCACGACGGCTACGGAGCACTTCCATGTTTTCTTCCCTGTGGGTTGCCAAGACCGGTCTCGATGCGCAGCAAACGCGCATGGACGTGGTGTCGAACAATCTGGCCAACGCCAACACCACCGCCTTCAAGTCGTCGCGTGCGTCGTTCCAGGATCTGATCTACCAGAACGTGCGTCAGCCCGGTGGCCAGACCACCGAGCAGACGCAGGCGCCGACCGGCCTGATGCTCGGTACCGGCGTGCGCGTGGTGGGCACCGAAAAGATGTTCACCCAGGGCAACATCCAGACCACCGGCAATGCGCTGGACGTGGCGATCCAGGGGCGCGGCTTCCTGCAGGTCACCATGCCGGACGGCAGCGTCGCCTACACGCGTGACGGTGCGCTCAAGCCCGACCAGAACGGCCAGCTGGTCACCTCGACCGGTTACCCGCTCGATCCGGCCATCGTGCTGCCGCCGGGCACGCAGACCGTCACCATCGGCAACGACGGCACCGTCAGTGTCACCGTGCCGGGCCAGGTACCGCCGCAGGTGATCGGCACCTTGCAGCTTGCCGATTTCGTCAATCCGGCTGGCCTGCAGCCGAACGGCGACAACCTCTATCTCGAAACCGCTGCCAGCGGCGCGCCGCAGATCGGTCAGCCGGGGCTCAATGGCCTGGGCACGCTGGCACAGAACTCGCTCGAAGCGTCCAACGTGAACGTGGTCGAGCAGATGGTCGACATGATCGAAACTCAGCGCACCTACGAAATGAATTCCAAGGCGATTTCCGCAGCGGATTCGATGCTGCAGTTCCTCACCAACAAGACCTGAGCCCGGCTATGAACGTCTCCTCCTGCCTGCGCACGTTGTGCGTCCTGTTGGTGCTGGCAAGCCTCGGTGGCTGCGCCATGCCGCCCAAGCGCGACGACGCGATGTGGGCCGCGACGCCGCCGCAGGAGCCGTTGGCGCCGCCGCCGTCGGATGGCGCGATCTACCACGATCAGCAGGGCATGGAGCTGTTCAACGATCCGCGCGCGCATCGCGTGGGTGACATCCTCACCATCTCGCTGGTGGAAAGCACGCAGGCCAGCAAGAAGGCCACCACCAGCACCAGCAAGAAAGACAACACCAACATCGCCGCGCCGACGATTCTCGGTCAGGGCCTCACCATCAACGGCAAGTCCGCCAACATTGAGACCTCCGGCGACCGCAGCTTCGACGGCAGCGGCAACAGCAGCCAGAGCAACCAGCTCACCGGCTCGATCACCGTCACCGTGGCGCAGCGCCTGTCCAACGGCAACCTGCTGGTGCGTGGCGAGAAGTGGTTGACGATCAACCAGGGCCAGGAGCTGGTGCGCATCTCCGGCATCGTGCGTCCGCAGGACATCGGCCAGGACAACAGCGTGCCGTCCACGCGCGTCGCCGACGCACGCATCGCTTACACCGGTCGCGGCTCGCTTGCCGATGCGAACACGCAGGGCTGGCTGTCGCGCTTCTTCAGCTCGAAGTGGATGCCGTACTGATGGACGCGACCGTGCTTCGCACCTTTGCGGCCGCCTGGCGCGGTCATCTCGCCACGGCGCTGGCGATTGCCTCAACTTTCCTGATCGCCATTCCCGATGCGCACGCGGACAAGATTCGCGATCTCGCGCAGGTCGGTGGCGTGCGTTCCAACCAGCTCATCGGGTATGGCCTCGTCGTCGGCCTCGATGGCAGTGGCGACCAGACCACCCAGGCACCGTTCACCACGCAGAGCCTGGAAAACATGCTGCAGCAGTTCGGCATCACGGTGCCGGCCAGCGCGCGTCCCCAGCTGAAAAATGCGGCCGCCGTGACAGTCACCGCGGATCTGCCGCCCTTCGCCAAGCCGGGTCAGATCATCGATGTCACCGTGGCATCGATCGGTAACGCCAAGAGCATCCGCGGCGGCCAGCTGCTGATGACGCCACTGAAGGGTGCTGACGGCAACGTCTACGCCATGGCGCAGGGCAGTGTGGTCGTCGGCGGCATCAGCGCGCAGGGCAAGAGCGGTTCGAGCGTGCAGGTGAACATCTCCGCCAGCGGCCGCGTGCCCAGTGGCGCGACGGTGGAGCGCAGCGTGCCGTCGTCGTTTGGCAGCACGGGCGATCTGATGCTCAATCTCAATACGCCCGATTTCACCACCGCCGGTCGTGTCGCCGATGCCGTCAATCGCGCCTATGGCGCGGGCACGGCCCAGGCCATCGACGGCGGAAGCGTTGCCGTGCGCGGTCCGCAGGACCCGTCGCAAAAGGTGGCCTGGCTTGGCGCCATCCAGAATCTCGATGTGACGCCGGGTGATGCCCCGGCGCGCGTGGTGGTCAATTCGCGCACCGGCACGGTGGTGATCGGCGCCGAAGTTCGCGTCACGCCCGCCGCGGTGGCCCATGGTTCGATCCAGGTCACCATCAGCGAACAGCCGCAGGTGAGCCAGCCCGAAGCCTTCAGTCGTGGCCAGACGGCCATCGTGCCGAACAGCAACGTGCAGGTGAGCGAAGACGGCGCACACATGTTCAAGTTTGGCCCGGGCGTGAATCTCGACACCATCGTGCGCGCGGTCAATCAGGTGGGCGCTTCGCCGACCGATCTAATCTCGATCCTGCAGGCACTGAAGCAGGCGGGCGCCTTGCACGCCGAGCTGGTGGTGATCTGATGGCCGTTGGCGATGTCAATCTGCCGGCGCTGGACAACTGGACGGAACTGTCCGGTTTCCAGAAGCTGCGCAATGACGCGCAAACCGACAGCAAGTCGGCGCTTCCGGCGGTCGCCAAGCAGTTCGAAGCAATTTTCACCCAGATGATGCTGAAGTCCATGCGCGACGCCAGTTTCGGCGATGGCATGGGCGACAGCGAAGCAGGTGACACGTATCGCGACATGTTCGACCAACAGCTGTCGCTGAGCCTGTCCAACAGCGGTCGTGGCATCGGCATCGCGCAGATGTTGGTCAAGCAATTGGGCGGCAAGGACGCCGGCATCACGCCGTCGGTCGGCGGCAATGCGGCATTGAGCGACACGCTGGCCCAGATCACGCGCACGGCCGGCAAGGTGGCTGGCAAGGCCGCCAGTGTCCTGCCGGGCGCCGGCGATGCGGTGAGTTTCGTCCAGTCCCTGGCGCCGCATGCGCAGGCCGCAGCAGAAAAACTCGGCGTGTCGGTACGTGCATTGCTCGCTCAGGCGGCGCTGGAGACCGGTTGGGGCAAGCACCTGCCGTCCCACGGCGACGGCAGCACAAGTAACAACTTGTTCGGCATGAAGGCCGGCAGTAGCTGGGATGGCGAGAAGGTCTCCGTGCCCACGCTGGAATACGAAAACGGCGTGGCCGTGCGCAAGCGCGACCAGTTCCGCGCCTACGACTCACCCTCCGAATCGTTCTCCGATTACGCCGACGTGCTCGCCAACAGCCCGCGCTACACGGCGGCACTCGGTCGCGGCGAAGACGTGCGTGGCTTCGCCCACGCGCTGGTGCGCGGCGGCTATGCCACCGACCCGGCCTACGCGAACAAGCTGGTCGCCATCGCCAACAGTCCGGAAATGCGCCAGGCGCTCGATGCGCTCAAGTCCGGCGTCAGCGTGCCGTCACAGTTGCCATGACGTGCCCCCGCGTTCCCTTCTTTCTGATCGACGTACCAAGGATGTCCTCCCATGGCTGACCTGCTTTCCACTGGCGTATCGGGCCTGCTCGCCTCGCAGATCGGCCTGGCGACGGTCAGCCATAACGTCGCCAACGTGAATACCGACGGCTACAGCCGCCAGGTGGTGCAGTTCAGCGCGCGCCCCGGCCAGAGCATGGGCCAGTACTACATTGGCACCGGCGTGAACACGACGGCTGTGCAGCGCGCCTACAGCCAGTACCTCAACACTGCGCTGTGGCAGGCCTCGGGGGATCAGAGCCGTGCGGCCGTCTACCAGAGCCTCACGGCCCAGCTGAACAATCAGCTGTCGGGCACCACCAACCTGCAGAGCTCGCTGGATGCGTTCTATGGCGCGCTCAATGACGTGTCCAATTCGCCGGCCGACTCGGCAGCGCGCAGCACCTTGCTCGCCCGCGCCGGCGCCCTGGCCAGCACGTTCCAGTCGCTGTCGACCCAGTTCAACCAGCTCAGTACCCAGTCGCAGCGCCAGCTCAGCGACACCGTCAACCAGATCAACAGCGACAGCAAGTCGATCGCGCAGTTGAACGAGCAGATCCGTTCCGCCTATGCCTCGGGCAAGGGCGAGCCGTCGGATTTGCTGGACCAGCGCGACGCCCTCATCAAAAAGGTATCCAGCCAGGTCGGCGTGTCCGTGGTGGAGCAGGGCGACCACACGGTCAGCCTGTTCGTCGGCAACGGCCAGGCGCTGGTCAACGGCGTCCATGCCTCGGAACTCGCGACGGCGCAGAACGCCTACGATCCGACGCAGCTTGAAGTGGTCGCGAAGGACACCGGCATGGTGCTCACCGGCCAGCTTGGCGGCGGTGCCCTGGGTGCGATCCTCGACTTCCGCGCCAACGTGCTGCAGCCGGCCCAGAACCAGCTTGGTCGTGCCGCCGTTGCCATGGCCCAGGCCTTCAACGCGCAGCATGCGCAGGGCATGGATCTCAATGGCGACATGGGCGGCGACTTCTTCAGCGTCGGCAGCCCGGTGGTGCAGTTGAACTCGGGCAATACCGGCACGGCGACGGTCAGTGCCAGCGTGAGCGACGTCTCGCAGCTCACCGCGAAAGACTATGTGATGCGCTACGACGGCACCAACTGGTCCCTGCAGGACACGGCGGGCAACAACATCGCCATGAAGGGCACCGGCACCGCCGCCGATCCGTTCACGGCGGATGGCCTGAGCATCGTGGTGGGTGCGGGCGCTGCCCAGGGCGACAGCTTCAAGATTTCGCCGACCAGTCAGGCGGCCGGCGGTTTCAAGTCGGTGATCACTGATCCAAACAAGATTGCCGCGGCTGCGCCAGTCGTCGCCTCGAAGGCATCGGGCAACACGGGCTCGGGCACGCTTGACGGCATCAGCGTCAGCGATCCGACGAATCCCAACATCAAGAACACGGTCAACATCGTGTTCACTTCGGCCACAACGTACAGCGTCGACGGTGGCCCGGACCAGACGTTTACGGCCGGTCAGCCGATCACCGTCAACGGCTGGACGCTCAAGCTCGGTGGCACCCCTGCCGCGAACGACAGCTTCACCGTCAAGGCCAACGCCAACGCGCGCGGCGACAACAGCAACGCCCTGACGCTGACCAACGTCGCCAACCTCGGTGTGCTCGACGGTGGCAACACCAGCGTCGGCCGCGCGTACGGTCAGCTCACCAGTCAGGTCGGCAGCGCCGGCTCGCTGGCGAAGGACGCGCTGTCGACCCAGAACAGCATCTACAACCAGGCGCTGGCCACCCAGCAAAGCGTTTCGGGCGTGAACATCGACGAAGAAGCCGCGTCGCTGGTGCGCTACCAGCAGGCGTATCAGGCCTCGGCGCAGGTGATCCAGACCGCCAACCAGATTTTCAACGCGCTGCTGTCGGCAGTGCAGAGCTAAAGACGGTCTGAGCGCTCAGAGCGCTTCCCACTGACGCCATCCTTCTTATCGGAATTCCCATGCGCATCTCCACCAGCTACATGGCCCAGCAGTCGGTCAACACGATGCTCGAAGGGCAGTCGAACCTGGCCGACCTGCAGAACCGCATCAACAGCGGCAAGCGCATCAACAGTCCGTCGGACGATCCGGTGGGTGCGACGCGCGCCCTGGAGCTGACGCACATGACGGCGGATGTCGCGCAGTACCAGCGCAACATCACGGCAGCCAACGCACGCCTGGGTCTCGAAGATTCGGCGCTTTCGGCATCGACCGACGCCCTGACGCGTGTGCGCACGCTGCTGCTCGAAGGCATGAACGGCACGCAGACCGACGCGACGCGTGCCGACATCGCCGCCGAACTCACCCAGATCCGCACGCAGCTCATGGGCCTGGCCAATGGCAAGGACGGCGCCGGTGATTTCCTCTTTGCCGGCAACCAGGTCGGTTCGCAGCCGTTCTCGGTGCAGAGCGGCAACGTGGTCTACACCGGTGACAACGGCCAGCGCATGATCGCCGCCGGCCCGGGCATGCAGGTGGTCACGGGCGATTCCGGTGCATCCGTTTTCATGAACATCCCGACCGGCAATGGCACCTTCCAGGTGTCTGTTCCGTCGACCAATACCGGCAGTGCCGTGGCCGGTACGCTCACGGTGACCGACAAGTCGCAGTGGGACAACGCCAACTACAGCATTGTGTTCACCGCCCCGGATACGTACGAAGTGCGCGACGCTGGCAACAACGTCGTCAGCAATGGCACCTATACCGATACCGGCAGCGCCGTCGTGGCGTTCAAGGGCGTGCAGGTGGCGATTTCCGGCAAGCCCGCCGCAGGCGACACGTTCAATGTGGCGCCGTCGGGCCAGCAGGACATCTTCTCCACGCTGGGCAACATCATCGATGCACTGAAGATGCCCGGTGGCGGCGCGGATATGCAGAACGCGCTGAACCAGCAGTTCTCCAATCTTGACCAGGCCATGGACACGATCACGCAGACGCGTTCGGCCATCGGCGGTCGCATGAATGCGCTCGACCAGCAGGCGTCCCTCAACAGCGATCTGACCTTGCAGTACCAGACCGCGCTGTCGGACGTGCAGGATCTGGATTACTACGACGCCATCAGCCAGCTGAACCTGCAGAACTCGGCATTGCAGGCGGCGCAGCTGACGTACACCAAGGTGCACAGTTCGTCTTTGTTTGATTACTTGCGTTGAGCTTTCGAAGGGTAGGGATAGCGCATTACGTGTGATGCGCTTCGCAGGAAATCGGGGAAAGCTGCAAAAGCGAGCCTCAAGTTCCCGCGAGATGGGCCGAAACAGTGACTGAGGCGGCGATGTTCCAGCAGGAATGCCCGCTGTGTTCCCACCGCCGGCCCATTCCGGCAGCAGCCCGACCCGATACGGAGTTATTCCCATGGTCATGTCCGTTACCACCAACATCAGCTCGCTGAATGCCCAGAACAACCTGGCCAAGACGCAGAGCAAGCTGAGCACCGCCATCGAGCGTCTGTCTTCCGGTATGCGCATCAACAGCGCGAAGGACGACGCCGCCGGTCTCGCCATTTCGACCCGCTTCACCACGCAGATCAACGGCCTGAACCAGGCCATCCGCAACGCCAACGACGGCATCTCGCTCGCCCAGACCACCGAGTCGGCGCTGAACGAAGTGACCAACAACCTGCAGCGCATCCGCGAGCTGTCGGTCCAGGCCGCCAACGCCACCAACTCGGACAGCGACCGTTCGGCGCTCGACGCCGAAGTGCAGCAGCGTCTGGCTGAAATCACCCGTATCTCGCAGCAGACCACCTTCAACGGCCGCCACGTCCTCGACGGCACGTTCGGCACGGCTGCTTTCCAGGTCGGCGCCAACGTCGGTCAGACCATCTCGGTCAACCTGAGCCAGGGCACCGGTTCGTCGCAGGTCGGCCAGACCGCCGCCAGCTCGACGGGTGACATCAGCTCGCTGTTCAAGGATGGCAAGGTCACGCTGGCTTCGGGCGACCTGAAGTTCACCACGGGTGCTTCCGGTTCGACGACCGACACCGAGATCACCGGCACGTTCAACGACGTCAACAGCCTGGCTGCCGCGATCAATGCGCAGTCGGCCACGACGAAGATCTCGGCGACCGTGACCAACGGCGAGCTGAAGCTGGCCAACGGCGACGCCGCCAACGACGCTACCATCGTTGATGGCAAGGGCCTTGTCGGCGCCACCACCATCGCCAAGAGCGCCAGCGTCACCACCACGGGTGCGACGGACGGCTTCTCCAAGGGCCTGACGCTCGCTGCTGGCGACCTGACCATCCAGGGCGTGGACATGGCTGGCACCTACAAGGACGCACAGTCCTTCGTGGACACTCTGAACGCCAAGGGCGTCGACGGCCTGTCGGCTTTCTACGACTCGACCACCAACTCGATCCACCTGAACTCGCAGAAGGATCTCGTGGTTGACGGCACCAAGTCCGGCACCGGCACGGGTAACCTGGGCTTCTCGGGTGCTGGCGGCAGCGCCATCGCCATCGGTGGCAGCCTGGAAGACAGCAGCGTGAAGACCGTCAGCGGCGCCAACGACACGATCAGCCGCGTCGATGCCGCCCTGTCGTCGATCAGCTCCATGCGCAGCGACCTGGGTGCAATCCAGAACCGCTTCGATTCGACGATCTCCAACCTGCAGACCATCTCGCAGAACCTGGACTCCTCGCGTAGCCAGATCCAGGACGCTGACTTCGCTCAGGAAACCGCGAACATGTCGTCCGCGAACATCCTGCAGCAGGCAGGCGTGTCGGTGCTGGCCCAGGCCAACTCCTCCACCCAGGCTGTGCTGAAGCTCCTGCAGTAACTGTTGTAGCAATCCCGAAGCGGCCGTGAGCAATCACGGCCGCTTTCCCATGAGAAGGAAATGACCGTGGCTATTACCGTCAACAGTACGTCCTCCAACACCGGCACGCTCAGCGCAGCAGGCGTCGGATCCGGCCTTGACGTGAACACCCTGGTCTCGCAGCTCGTTGCTGCGAAGAAGACCCCGCTCCAGAACCAGATCGACAGCCAGAAGAGCACCGCGCAGACGCAGCTCTCCGGCATCGGCCAGGTTTCGGCCGCCCTCACGGCCTTGCAGTCGGCGCTGTCCGCACTGACCACCGGCACGGCGTTCGCCGGCCACACCGTGAGCACGGGCGACAAGACCATCGTCACCGCCACGGCCGCTGCGGCTGCCACCGGCAAGGCCGGCGCAGTCAATGGCAGCTACAACATCAAGGTCACCCAGCTGGCGACCGCGATGAAGGCGTCGTCCGGCGCATTCACTGACGCCAACACGAAGGTCGGTACCGGCACGCTCACCATTTCGGCGGGCGGCAAGACCATGAACGTCGATATCGACAGTTCGGTCAATTCGCTCGCGTCCATTCGCGACAAGATCAACAAGGCCAGTGACAACCCGGGTGTCACGGCCACCATCGTCACCGGCACGGATGGCGCGCATCTGGTCCTGCGCAGCACCAAGACCGGTGAGGACAACGGCTTCACGGTCAGCAGCAGTGGTGGCGACGGCGGCCTCGCGGCGCTGAACTACGACCCGGCCGCGACCGACGGCAACGGCCTGAGCATTGTCGACAAGCCGCTGAATGCGCAGTACACCATCGATGGCATGGATGGCAGCAGCGACAGCAACTCGGTGACGGCGATCGATGGCCTCACCATCAGCCTGCTGACCACCGGCAGCACCACGGTCAACGTCACCAGCGACATGTCCTCGGCCACCAGCGCCGTGAACACGTTTGTCACCGCGTACAACAGCTTTGCGACGCTCTACAAAAACCTCACCGCCTACGACAAGACCAGCGGCTCGGCCGGCGCCCTCATCGGCGACGCCACGCTCAACAGCATCAAGAGCACGCTGACCGGCATCCTCAGCGGTCCGGCCAACGGCACCTCGCTCAGCCAGCTTGGCGTGGCATTCCAGCTGGACGGCACGCTCAAAGTCGACAACGACAAGCTCACCGCAGCGCTTGGCAGCGATGGCGACAAGGTGAAGTCGCTGTTTGGTGGCGACAAGGGCCTGGGTGCGGCACTCAAGGCCCCGCTCAACAGCTGGGTCGGCCCCACCGGCATCCTGGTCACGCGCACGTCCAACCTCAACAAGCAGATCACCAGCCTGGCCGATCAGCAGACCGACCTGGACAACCGCATGGACGCGCTGACCAAGCGCTACACGCAGCAGTTCACGGCGCTGGACACGATGCTGACCAAGCTCAACAACACCAGCAGCTACCTGACGCAGCAGTTCGACGCCATGTCGAACGCAAACAAGAAGTAAGCAAGGGACACGGACATGGCATTCGGATACGGCGCAGGCGCCTACCAGCAAGTACGTTCCCACGGCGGCGTCGAATCGGCCGACGCCCACGGCCTGATCGCCATGCTGATGGACGGCGCGATCGAGCGCCTGATTCGCGCGCGCAGCCACATGGAGCGCGGCGAGATTGCCGCCAAGGCTGACGTGATGACCCGAATCATGGATATCGTGTCCGAACTGCGTGGCAGCCTGGATACCAAGGTGGAGTCGCCCCTGGTCGGCCAGCTCAGCGCGCTCTACGACTACATGGGCAACCGCCTGCTGCACGCGAACCTGCATAACGACGTCACCGCGGTGGATGAAGTCCATCGTCTGCTCAAGCAGCTGCGTGATGCCTGGAAGCAGGTGCCCACGGAAGCCCGCACCAAGAGTGCCGCGCCGTGAGTTCGCTCCTGGCCCAGGCGGTGTGCCTCAGCGAAGAAATGCTGCAATCGGCGCGCAGCGAGGATTGGGACAGCCTTGCGCTGCAGGAAGCCCAGCGCGAGATCGTGCTCCAGCGGGCGGCAGAGCAGGGCGAACGCGATCACGAAGCGGTCGGTACGCTGATCCGCCTCAATGACGAGTTGCGCGACACGGTGCGTCGCGCCCGCGACCTCGTGGCCGACGAATGGCAGCGTGCCAACGGGCGCGCCCAGGCCATCGCCGCTTATTTGAGCGCCTGAATTAGTAATAGGGGAAGCAAGCCTAGGGAATAGGTCAATGCGGACGCCATGAAATGGGGGCTGCGGCCGGCCTTGAGCGATTATTCTCCGTTCTCACTCCCCCATCACGGGCCAGCCCATGAACACCCCATCCCTGGACGATTTCAACCAGTTGCTTGCATGCGATGGCGACTGGCTCGTGGAAGCCGACTCGTTGGCCGGCGAACCCGATGAGCGCGTACTGGCCGGCTACGCCGACCGCAATGTTTCGGCACTGACCTTCATGGACGTGTTCGAATCGCGCCGTGCCGAGCCTGCCGACGAGGAAGACCCGCTCGCGGTCGAAATCGCGCGCATGGACGCCAAGCTCAACGCGCTGATCCAGATCGTCAATCGCATGCTGGTACCCGATGCCACCACACGCACGCGCATGGCGTTGCGCTTCAATGCGTTGGGTGCGCTCGTCCCTTCAGTCGTTTTGCCTGGCAGCGACTACGTAGTTCTACGTATTCGCATGGATGCCTGTCCCAGCCTGCCGCTCGAGTTGCCGGCACGTGTCGCGCAGCGATTTGCGGATGGGAATGATTTCGTAGGGTTCCTGGGTGTCACTGAAGGTCTGCGCGAGGGTCTGGAACGTATGGTTTTTCGTCACCACCGACGCAGAGTGGCAGTCGCCCGCCAGGGCCAAGCGTCTCAGGCGTGATTGGCATCATTTTTCGAATGTGATCGGTCTCACATTTCCGAAAGTGTCTCAGTTCATTATTTGACGCGTCTGGCAGTTGGCACGTGCGCCGTGCCCATGACGCTTCCGTCAGCTACCGTTCACGGAAACGCCGCCCCACAAGGGTTTGCGGTCCCGCGTCGACATCTTGCGGTCGGTCCTGGGATACCGGAAGCGACGAATAACCGTCCTCGACGTATTCGTGTGACGAATACCCGGCGCGGCATTGGCCTCGATCTTGCGTATGGGTATTCGACGTCAGCGACGAAGCGTTGACGCGGTACGAGTGTGCGGCGGGACGTGGACGTCCAGGTCGCCGCAATTTGCAGGGGGTTGCAGTGCAAAACGAAGTACAAGACATCGATATTCTGGTGATTGAATCGGATGCAGTCCGGGCGGAAACGGTCCAGTCGGCGCTTCAGTTCCTGGGTTACCGGCCGCGACAGGTCGGGCGAGACGCTCGGGATGAGCTGGGCCAGCACGACTGGTGCGCCATCTATATCGGCGACGTTGCCAGCCTGGATGATTTCCAGCAGCAGCTGGACACCCTGGGGGAACAGGCCCTGCACTTGCCTTTGCTGGTCGCGGCAGACTCGCCGCTGGCCTCGCAGTTGCCGGCGGCCTTGCCGGGTTCGCGCCAGCGCCACGTGGAACTGCTGAATTTCCCGCTCCGCTTCGAGCAACTGGCCGATGCCCTGCGTCGCTTCACGACGCCGCGCCCGAGCATGTCGCCGGGTCGTTCGCCCCTGTTGCGCATCGTGGGCGGTTCGCCGGCACTGGGTCACGTGAATGCCTTGATCCGCCAGGTCGCGCCGTTCGATTCCAATGTCCTGGTGCTGGGCGAGTCGGGTACCGGCAAGGAAATGGTGGCCCGCGCGATCCATGAAAGCTCGCAACGCCGCGACAAGCCGTTCGTGGCGATCAATTGCGGCGCCATTCCGGCGGAGCTGCTCGAAAGCGAGCTGTTCGGTCACGAAAAGGGTGCCTTCACCGGTGCGATCAGTGCCCGCAAGGGTCGCTTCGAGCTGGCCGAAGGCGGCACGCTGTTCCTCGACGAGATCGGCGACATGAGCCTGCCCATGCAGGTGAAGCTGCTGCGCGTCCTGCAGGAGCGGGTGTTCGAGCGCGTGGGTGGCACCCGCACCCAGCGCTGCGACGTTCGCATCATTGCCGCCACGCACCGCAATCTGGAGCAGGCCATCGCCGAGGGGCGCTTCCGCGAAGACCTGTTCTATCGCCTGAGCGTGTTCCCCCTGGAGATGCCGCCGCTGCGCGAGCACCTCGAAGATCTTTCCGAGCTCATCGCCGAATTCAATCAGCGCTTGCTGCGTCGTGGTCTGGCCGGCGTGCGCTTCAGCTCCAGCGCGATGAATGCGCTGCGCCACTACACCTGGCCGGGCAACGTGCGCGAGCTGTGCAACCTGGTTGAGCGCATGGCGATCCTGTATCCCGCCTGCGAAGTGCGCGCAAGCGATCTGCCCGACAAGTACCGTGGCGTCCCCGCCGGTGAAGAAGTGACTGGCGCCGCCTTGTTCGCGCTGATGGAAGGCCGGCTGCCCCAGGTCAACGCCAATGCCGGCGCCGAGTCCGCGATCATCCTCCCCGAGGGTGGCCTGGATCTGAAGGATCACCTCTCCGACATCGAGGTCGGGCTGATCCGTCAGGCGCTGGATGCCACGGGTGGCGTGGTGGCGCATGCGGCGAAGTTGTTGCGCATGCAGCGCACGACGCTTGTCGAGAAGCTGAGGAAATACGGCTTGCAGACGGGGCTTCAGGTGCCCTGATGGGCGGTGAACGGAGGAACGGTAAACAGTGAACATAGAAAAGCAGCTTGTGGCCAGACGTGCCGACTGCCTGCTTTCGCTGTCCTCTTCACTGTTCACCGTTAACCGTTCCCCGCCCCACTCAATGGCACACGTCTTGCACCTACCCCTCACATCATCGCCACGCGTTGGAAAACCGTCATGACCCAGATCGACGTCAATAGCTTGCTCTCGCAGATGCGTCAGATTTCCGCCCAGGTGCGGATGCCTGAGGTGTCGGTGGAAAGTGCGAAGGCGGCGCAGGGTGCGGACTTCGGCGCGTTGCTCAAGCAGTCGATCGCCACGGTGGGGCAGAACCAGCAGGAAGCCGGTCGCATGGCGGCGAGTTTCGAGCGCGGCGACGCCGGCGCCGATCTCGGACGCACGATGATTTCGATCCAGAAAGCCGACCTCTCGCTGCGCACGATGACCGAGGTGCGCAACAAGCTGGTCGATGCGTACAAAGACATCATGAACATGCCGGTCTAAAAGCGGCGCTCCCTTCGTAGTCACCCATCCCCCGCTACCGAGCAGTTTTCATGGCAGAAAACGCCATCGCGGAGACCGGCAACGGCTCTCGCCTGGACCCACTGAAGAACCTCGCGCAGAGCCCGGCAACGCGGCAGCTGTTACTGCTCGTGGGCGTCGCGGCGGCGGTGGCGTTCGGCGTGGCGGTGGTGCTGTGGTCGCGCGGGCCGAACTATGGCCTGCTGTATGCGGGGCTGGACCAGAAAGATGCCGCGGCCATCACGCAGGCCCTGCAGTCGTCCAACACGCCTTATCAACTGGGTCCGGATGGTGCGTCGATTTCCGTGCCCGCGTCGGATCTTCCGGCCGTTCGCCTGAAGCTCGCCGCGCAAGGTCTTCCGCAGGGCAGTGCCGGCACCAGCAGCGCGCTTCCGGCTGGCGATTCGCCGTTCGGCATGAGCGATCTGGCCGAGCGCACGCGCTACCAGCAGATGCTGGAAACCGACCTGGGCAACACGATCGCGGGATTGCAGTCGGTGCGCGCGGCGCGCGTGCACCTGGCGTTGCCGAAGCCGTCGGCATTCATTCGCGATAACCGCCAGGCGAGCGCGTCCGTGCTGGTAACGCTGTATTCGGGACGCCAGCTCGATGCCTCCCAGGTGGCGGCCATCGTTCACCTGGTCGCGTCCAGCGTGCCGGAGCTCGATGCGCGTCAAGTCTCCGTCGTCGATCAGCAGGGGCAGTTGCTCACGGTCAACGATCCGGACAGCGCCGGTGCCGTCGGTGATGCGCGCCTTCGCCTGGCGACTCGCATGGAGAACACCTATGCACAGCGCATCGAAGAACTGCTGACACCGCTCGTGGGTCCGGGCAAGGTGCGCGCGCAGGTCTACGCCGATCTGGACTTCAGCGCGACCGAGAAGGCCGTTGAGACCTACAACCACGAAAACCCCGCGCTGCGCAGCGAACAGACGAGCAGCGAAACGCGCAAGGATGGCAACGCAGGCGCGGTGCCGGGTGCGTTGAGCAACCAGCCGCCCAATACGGTGGCGCAGCCGACCGCCGCCAAGCCGGGCGCGCCGGGTGCCGCAGGTGCCAACGCCACGGCCAGCACGGCCAATGCCTCGGGCGAAAGCTCCAGCAGCGCCACGCGCAACTATGAACTCGATCGCACCGTCAGCCATACGAGTGATCCGGCGGGGCGACTCGCACGCCTCACCGTCGCCGTCGTGGTCGACAATAAGTGGATGCCTGGCGACAAGGGTGCCGGCAAGAGCGTGGCCTTCACGCCGCAGGAACTCGAACACCTCACCGAACTGACCAAGAATGCCGTCGGCTTCAACCAGACGCGCGGCGACAGCGTCAGCGTGATCAACCAGGCCTTCCACAAGGCCCCGGGTGAAGACGCTGCCCCGGAAATGCCCTTCTGGCAGCGACCGGGCATGCTCGACCTGATGAAGCAGGGTGGTGGCGTGTTGATCGCCCTGATCATCGCCTTCGGATTGCTTCGTCCCTTGCTGCGCGGTGTGTTCAAGGGGCCGGGCACGCAGGTGGCGACCTTGCCGGCCGCCGTGCCGACGGTTTCGGTGCGCATCGATGATCCGGAAGACGACGATGCGCAATTGCCGGGCCGCCTGGCATCGCCGCAGGGCATCAATTACGAAACGCGCGTGAACATCGCCAAGCGCATGGTCGCCGAGAATCCCAAGCAGGTCGCGCAGGTCGTGCGCAACTGGGTCGGCGAGGACGGTGGCTGATGATATCGATGCACACCCTGACGCGCGCCGTGCACGTGATGGTCAAGCCGACGACCTCGCGTGACGATACAGAGGCCGGCGACTTTCGCGGGCGAAGCATTCCATGAGCACTGAACTTCAGATCAATGGCGCACAGCGCGCCGCCATCCTCCTGCTGACATTGGGCGAGGAAGACGCCGCCGAAGTGCTCAAGCATCTCAATGCCCGCGACGTGCAGGCGGTGGGCCAGGCCATGGCCGGTCTCACCAACGTGTCACGCGAGCAGGTCGAGTTCGTGCTCGATCGCCTCAGCGACGACATGGGCCGCAATACGGCGCTGGGCGTTGGCACCGAGGAGTACATCCGCAAGATCCTGGTCAACGCACTGGGCGAGAGCAAGGCGGGTGGCTTGATCGACCGTATCCTGCTCGGCCGCAGCAGCAAGGGCCTGGAATCGCTGAAGTGGATGGAAAGCCGCGCCATTGCCGAAATGATTGGCCAGGAACACCCGCAGATCATCGCGCTGGTGCTCGCGCATCTCGAAGCCGACCAGGCCGCCGAGGTGATCGGTTACCTGCCGCCGCGCGTGCGCAGCGATGCCGTCATGCGCATCGCCACGCTTGATGGCGTGCAGCCGCATGCGCTGAACGAACTCGATGAAATCATGGAGCGCCAGTTCTCCGGCAGCACCAACAAGCTCAAGTCGGCCAACGTGGGTGGGCTGAAAGCGGCGGCGGACATCCTCAATGCGATGGAGTCCAGCCGCGAAGCGGAACTGATGTCTGCTATCCGCGGGCATGACTCGGGCCTCAGCGGACGCATTGAAGAATTGATGTTCGTGTTCGAGGACCTGGCCGAACTGGACGACCGCAGCATGCAGATGCTGTTGCGCGAAGTGCCGTCCGCACGCCTGGTCACCGCGCTGAAGGGCTCCGAGCCGAACGTGCGCGAACGCATCTTTGCCAACATGTCCAAGCGCGCCTCGGACATGCTGCGCGACGACCTGGAAGTGAAGGGTCCGGTGCGCCTGAGCGAAGTGGATGCAGCGCAGAAGGAAGTGCTGCAGATTGCCCGCAAGCTTGCCGACGCCGGCCAGATCAACCTGTCGCCCAGCGGCGACGAGTACGTGTAAGGAACGCGGTGCATGAACCAGCTTGCGCGCATCCTCGCCCGTGAAAGGGTCGCCCAGGCCGAGCGCTGGGAGCTGCCCGATATGGGCCCGCCGCGCGAGCCCGAGCCAGTCGAGCAGCCGCAGGCCGCGCGTCCGACGGTCAGTGACCTGGAGGCCCTCGAGCGCGAAGCGCGCGCCGAAGGTTTCGCCACCGGCCTGGCCGAAGGGCGCAAGGCCGCCCTGCAGGAGCTGGAAGAGCAACGTGCGCGCCTGGAAGGCATTCTGCTTGGCGCAGCGCGTCCGCTCGCAGGCATGGACGAGGCGACGGAGCAGGAGCTGGCGCGCCTTGCGCTGGTGATCGCGCGTCGCGTGATCGCGCACGAACTGACCGTCACGCCTGAGCTGATTCTGCGCACGGTGCGCGAAGCGGTGCTGGCACTGCCCTCGGCCAATCGCCAGATTCGCGTCCTGCTTCACCCGGACGACCTGGGCCTGCTGCGCGCGCTTGAAGCGACCGAGGAGCACTGGCAGCTGCTGGCCGATCCGTCGATGGAGCGCGGCGACTGCCGGCTGGAAAGCGACAGCTCCCGACTTGATGCCCGCGTGGAAACGCGGCTTGCCGCGGTGGTCGACGCGGTGTTCGGCGATGAGCTGAGTGCCGTCGACGAAGATCCCGAGGCGGAGATGGCATGAATATCGTGCGCCCCAGCCTGCAGCTGAGACAACAGCGCTGGCAGGAGCGCCTCGCGCGTCGTTCGCGTCGCGCCGAAGAAGCACAGCTCAACGTGGTCGAAGGGCGCCTCCGTCGCGTGGTGGGGCTCACGCTGGAGGCTGAAGGTTGCGAGGCGCCGCTGGGTGCGCGTTGCCTCGTGTCGACGGCGACGGGTGCGCAGCTCGATACCGAAGTCGTCGGCTTTGCCGATGACCGGCTCTTGCTGATGCCCGTGACGGAAATGCACGGCGTGCTGCCCAATGCGCGCGTGCGTCCCTGTGCGCGGGCGGGCGATCTGCCTGTCGGCACGGCCCTGCTGGGGCGCGTGATCGGAGCCGATGGCGTTCCCCTTGATGGCATGGGCCCGCTGGAAGCCGATGAGCACGCAACGCTCAAGCGCGAACCCATCAACCCGATGTCGCGCAAGCCCATCGATACACCGCTTGATACGGGCGTGCGTGCGATCAACGCGCTGCTGACGGTGGGACGGGGCCAGCGCCTGGGCCTCTTCGCCGGTTCGGGTGTCGGTAAGTCGACCCTGCTGGGCATGATGACCCGGTACACCGACGCCGATGTCGTGGTCGTGGGGCTGATCGGCGAGCGCGGCCGCGAAGTCAAGGAATTTGTCGAACATACGCTCGGCGACGAAGGTCGCGCGCGCTCGGTGATCGTCGCCGCGCCCGCCGACGCGCCGCCGCTGAAGCGCCTCCGTGGCGCGCAGTACGCCACGGCGATCGCCGAGTGGTTCCGCGATCGCGGCCAGCGCGTCCTGCTGCTGATGGACTCCATCACCCGTTATGCGCAGGCACAGCGTGAGATCGCGCTGGCGATCGGCGAGCCGCCCGCGACCAAGGGCTATCCGCCGTCGGTGTTCGCCATGTTGCCGGCGCTGGTCGAACGCGCGGGCAACGACGCCTACGGGCGAGGTTCGATCACGGCGTTCTACACCGTGCTGACCGAAGGCGACGATTACCGCCACGATCCCATCGCCGACGCCGCGCGCGCCATCCTGGACGGTCATATCGTCCTGTCGCGTGACCTCGCTGAAGCAGGTCATTACCCGGCCATTGATATCGAGGCGTCCATCAGCCGCGTCATGCCTGCCGTAGTTCGGCGCGAACACATGCGCGCGGCCCAGGCCTTTCGCCAGGTGTATTCGGCGTACAGTCGCCAGCGCGACCTCATTGCCGTCGGCGCCTACCAGAAGGGCTCCGATCCGCAGGTGGACAAGGCCATCACCATGTGGCCGCGCCTGCGTGACTTCCTCCAGCAGGAAGTCGACGAGCCGATGGCGCTGGCACAGGCCATCGAGGCATTGAACGGGATTGCTGAAGAGGCCAGCACATGAAAAGCCGCTCGGTCCGACTCCAGCCGGCCGCCGATGTCGCGCGCGAAAAGCGCGAAGGCGCGACCCAGCGTCTGGCCGAACAGCAGGGCCGCGTGCAGAACGCCGAGCAGCAGCTGGGCGAGCTCCAGCGCTACAAGGCCGAGTACGCCTTGCAGGCCGGGGGCACGGGCATGACCGTCAGTGCTTTGCTCAACCGCCAGCAGTTCATGGATCGCATCGATCAGGCGATTGAACAACAGCAATTCGAGGTCCAGCGCCAGCGTCGCCAGCTCGACCAGGTGCGTGGCGAGTGGCGCGATGCGCATGCGCGCGAGCGTGCGCTCGACAGCGTCATCGACAACGCCCGCAATCTGGAACGCAAAGCCGAAGACCGCCGCGAACAGAACGCCATTGACGAGCGCATGCAGTATCCGCGCGCGTCCATGGGTCAGCGCCGGACGTAAATCAGGACACCACGATGACACCCACCGCCGCTCCGACTTCGCCTTCCGTCAAGACCGCCGCCGTGCAGGGCGCCAAAGGTACCGCTGCCAACGACGCCCTCCATTTGCTCACCGGGCAGGAAGGTGGCCAGGCTTTCGGTCAGCCGTTTGAGCAGTTGTTGCAGCAGCAGTTGGGTCCGGCGCCGCTGCCTGCCAACCTGGTGTCGTTGCTCGCTTCGCAGCATGCCGGCGACGCGACGAATGTCACGGTGCCGGTGCCGGCCCATCTTCCGCCGGACGATGCCGATCCGGCCGAACGCAACGGCAATGTGATGGCGGCCGCCATGCTTGCCATGCTGGGGCAGTCGCAGAACGCGGCGATCAAAACAGACGCGACCGGCGGCGATGCTGCGAAGGGCGATGCCGCGCAAGGCCTGAATCTCACGGCGCTCAAGTCACACCTGACCGCCAATGCCATGACCGATGGCGCACCGGCGCAAGCGTCAGCAACAAACGTCATCATCGACGCAGCCTCCATGCTGGCCGGATCGAAGCAGGGCGACGAGCACGCCGGACGGAAATCGGACGGCGCGTCGTTGTCGGCCGATCTGCTCGCCGCGCCCCTGATGTCGCCCGGTACCCATGCGACGCATGCGCCGCAAGCCCCGAATCTGCAGATGGATGCGCCGGTCGGCAGCCCGGCCTTCGCCGAAGAGCTGAGCCAGCACGTGGCATGGCTGGGTGGCCATGACGTCAAGGAAGCACGCATTCGCTTGCGTC
Organism: Dyella terrae; assembly: GCF_004322705.1. Classification (NCBI taxonomy): domain Bacteria; kingdom Pseudomonadati; phylum Pseudomonadota; class Gammaproteobacteria; order Lysobacterales; family Rhodanobacteraceae; genus Dyella; species Dyella terrae. The sequence continues at coordinate 974,651 of NZ_SIZZ01000002.1, forward strand.
CCGAGGAACTCGGGCAACTGGATGTGAAGGTCAGCGTGGCCGAGCACGGCAAGGTCGATGTGAGTTTCACCGCGCAGCACCCGCAGGCGGTGCTGGCCGTGCAGCAGACGCTGGGGCAGCTGGATCTGATGCTGGCCGGTCATGGCTTGTCGCTGGGACAGGCGCAGGTGGGGCAGCAGAGTGCGAGTGGTAATGGTGGAGGGCAGGGGCAGGGCGGGAAGGGTGATGAACGTTTTGCCGGAGAGGCTGACGCGGTGGACGCACCAGTCGTGACGAAGGCCGTTGGTTTGCTTGATACGTTCGCCTGACGCGTTTGTGCATGGTTGGATCATGTCGCTGGGTTTCTGCGCAGGTGTACGGACCGAAGGCATGGATAGTGGGTGTGCCAGGGCACGGCTGGGTGGAGAACGATTGAAAGGGGGGCGCTCATTCGGGCGCTAACGCGACCTTGCCGCTTACGCCGCGGGGGCGTTTCGACCTGGCTGCCGCCGGCCGAGGCCCAAAATAAAAGTAACCCAAAGAAAATGGCCTGAGAGCCAGGGGTGCGCTTAAGTTAGATACGCGTCTCACGGGACACGCAGGCTCAAGTCATCACCCTCGAGGCCAACTAACGTCCGACTGTTTGCTATCCGCCCCACCGCCGAAAGCGGAGTGGGGAACGACCGAACGTCGGCCTCGAAGTGGTGAGCGCAGCGAATAATCCATGGGCGACTGCGCACGGTTTGCACCTCACACCCCAAAAACACCGTCATGCTTGCGCAGGCAGGCACCCAGTGGCGACCACACATGGTTATGGCCCCGCCCTCCCACGTCGTCATGCCGGCAAAAGCCGGCATCCACGGGCGACCACGCGCAGTTTGCACCGCACATCAAAAAACACCGTCATGCCTGCGCAGGCAGGCACCCAGCGGCGACCACGCACGGTTATCGCCCCACACTCTCACGTCGTCATGCCGGCGAAAGCCGGCATCCAGGGGCGACCACGCGCAGTTTGCACCGCACATCCAAAAAACACCGTCATGCCTGCGCAGGCAGGCATCCCGTGGCGACCACACACGATTGCCACCTCACCCTCTCACGTCGTCATGCCGGCGAACGCCGGCATCCAGGGGCCTCGAGGCTAGTCGGTGCGCTTGACGACCAAGGTCTCCACGCTGCGGTAGCGGTGTAAACCATGCTCGGCACACCTGTCAGCCAGGTCGCTGGGCTGTAGACGCAGGCAGGGACCGAGTGGCCATGCGTTTCCGCTGACGCCATGGCGTCCGCCAACCAACCGTCATCCCCCGCCAAGCTTCCGGCGCGCCAAGCACGCGACCTCTCCCGTTCAGGCGTCAAGATTCTGCCGAGGCGCCGCGCGCCGTGGCGATAACCCGCGCCAACAAGCCATTTTTCGCGATGGCACACCACTTGCTTCGACCTCTTCGTCCGATGCGCCACGACGGCGCCCGGAATTGAACCGTTCCATCACGAGGTCGTGCATGTCCAACGCTGAGCAGAGCCCGGTAGTCGAAGCACCCGCCAAGAACGCGGGCGGCGGGCGCACCACCATCCTGATCCTTGCCCTGGCGCTGATCCTCGTGTCGGCCGTTTGCGGTTATGCGCTCTACACCTTGCGCGGCCACAACGCAGCGGGCGCGGCCCAGGCCGAGGCGCCGGCGAAGGAGAAGAAGCCCGAGCTCTTCATGGCGCTCGATCCGGCGTTCGTTGTGAATTTCCGTAATGCCGATTCGCTGAGCTACCTGCAGGTGGGCGTCACTCTGATGTCGCATGACCCGCTGGTGCTGCAGTCTGCCAAGGAAGCGGACCCGGTGATCCGCAACGCCTTGCTCATGCTGTTCAGCAGCCAGGACTACACCGAGCTGAGCAGCACCGATGGCAAGCAGAAGCTGCAGGCCAAGGCGCTGGCGGCCGTGCAGAAGATCCTTACCGACCGCACCGGCAAACCGGGCGTCGATGCCCTGTACTTCACCAGTTTCGTGATGCAGTGATGAGCGAGCTGCTCTCCCAGGAAGAAATCGACGCGCTGCTGGCGGGCGTCGATGGCGGCAAGGTGGAAATCGGTGGTGACGAACCGCCGCCGCCGGACACGGTGCTGACCTACGATTTCACGCAGCAGGACCGCATCGTGCGCGGTCGCCTGCCGACGCTGGAGATGGTCAACGATCGCTTCGCCCGTTTCTTCCGCACCAACATTTTCAGCGTGCTGCGCAAGACCTGCGAAGTCTCGGTGCTTGGCGTGAAAATGCTCAAGTTCAGTGAATACGTGCACAGCCTGGCGGTACCGAGCAACCTGAACCTGGTGCGCGTGCGTCCGCTGCGCGGCACCGGACTGATCGTGATGGAGCCGCGCCTGGTCTTCTCGATCATCGACAACTTCTTTGGTGGCGACGGCCGCTACCACGCGCGCATCGAAGGTCGCGACTTCTCGCCGACCGAGCGCCGCGTCATCCAGATCGTGCTGGACGAAATTTTCAGCTCGCTGGTCGAGGCATGGGCGCCCGTGCTCCCGCTGACGTTTGAAGCGCTGAACATGGAGATCAATCCTCAGTTCGCGAACATCGTCAGCCCGACGGAAACCGTCGTCGTGTCGAAGTTCCATGCGGAAGTGGATGGCGGCGGTGGCGAGATCCACCTGACCATGCCGTACTCGATGATTGAGCCGATTCGCGTCCTGTTGGACGCCGGTGTGCAGAGCGACCGCGTCGAGCGCGACGAGCGCTGGCTGACGGCGTTGCACCAGGAAGTGCTGGACGCCGAGGTCGAACTCACATCGCTGCTGGTCGAGACGCAGATGAACATTGGCGACTTCCTCAAGCTCCGCCCCGGCGACGTGATTCCGATCGCCATGCCCGAACTGAGCACGGTCTTTGCCGAAGACGTGCCCATTTTTCGCGGGCACAACGGCCAGGCCGTGGGCCGCAAGGCCGTCCGTTTTCATTCCCTGGCAGGGCGCCGTGAAGCGCGCCAGGCCTCTGAATTTTCTACCGGGAACATCAACGAATGAGCAATTCCAACGACGCAGCCGCGCTGCTCGATCCGAGCGGCCGACCGGAATTCGAAACCCTGATGGGCGTGGCCGGCGAGGGTGGCGACGTCAACCTCGACCTGATCCTGGACGTACCGGTGACCCTGGCGATGGAAGTCGGCCGTACGCGCATCAGCATCCGCAACCTGCTGCAGCTCAACCAGGGCTCGGTGGTTGAGCTCGATCGCGCTGCGGGCGAGCCGCTGGACGTGTTCGTCAACGGCACGCTGGTGGCGCATGGCGAAGTGGTGGTGATCAACGAAAAGTTCGGCATCCGCCTGACCGACGTGATCAGCCCCGCCGAACGCGTCCGCAAGCTGCGCTGAGGTGATCATGCTCGCCGCGCTCCCAACCGCCGAAGTCAGCGTGGGCGCCGAACTGATTCGGGTCGTGCTGAGCCTGGCGGGCATCATCGCCCTGATCTTTGCCGCCGGTTGGTTGAGTCGTCGCCTGCAGGCGCGCACGCAGCCGGGCGGACGCCGCATTCGTTGCGTCGAATCGTTCGCCGTGGGTGCGCGCGAACGCATGTTGCTGATCGATGCCGATGGCAAGCGGCTGCTTGTCGGCGTGGGCCCCGGCGGCATGCGTACTTTGCACGTCTATGACGGCGAAGCGCCGCCGGCGCCCGAGCCGGCCGTGACACCGCCGGCGTTTGCCGATGTGCTGAGCCTGTGGAAGCGCAAGTCATGAAGTGGTTTCGTCCGTTGCTCGTTCTTGCGCTCCTGTTGCCGTTGCCATTGCTCGCCGATCCGGTCGGCATTCCCGCCGTGACCGTGCAGAACGGCGCGGGCGGGTCCAGCTGGACGCTCTCGCTGCAGCTGTTGGCGCTGATGACGGTGCTGACGATGTTGCCGGCGATCCTGCTGATGATGACGTCGTTCACGCGCATCATCATCGTGCTCGGTTTCCTGCGCCAGGCACTGGGCACGCAGTCCACGCCGCCCAACCAGGTGCTGCTCGGTCTGGCCTTGTTCCTGACGTTGTTCGTCATGTCGCCAGTGCTCAACAAGGCCTACGACGAAGGCGTGAAGCCGTACATGGATGGCAAGATCGCCGCCGAGCAGGCCATACCGCTGGCCGCCGCGCCGTTCAAGCATTTCATGCTCGACCAGACGCGCGATTCGGACTTGCAGCTGTTTACCAAACTCGCGAATGAGCAGCCGTTCGCCAGCAAGGCCGATGTGCCGTTTCGCGTCGCCATGCCGGCCTTCGTCACCAGCGAGCTGAAGACTGCGTTCCAGATGGGCTTTCTGCTGTTCATTCCGTTCCTGATCATTGACCTGGTGGTTGCGAGCGTCCTGATGTCGATGGGCATGATGATGGTCTCGCCCATGATCATCTCGCTGCCATTCAAGATCATGCTCTTCGTCCTCGTGGACGGCTGGGCGCTGTTGCTGGGCACGCTTGCCGGCAGCTTTTACCAATAGTGCGCGCCGGCCATGACTCCTGAATCCGTCATCGAATTTGGCCAGCACGCGCTGTACGTCGCGATGCTCGTGGCTGCGCCGTTGCTGCTGACCGCGCTGGCCGTGGGCCTGCTGGTGGGCGTCATCCAGGCCGCGACGCAGATCAACGAAATGACCCTTAGCTTCATTCCGAAGCTACTGGCCATGGCTGCCGTCGCGCTGATCACCGGTCCGTGGATGCTGCGTACGCTGGTGCAGTTCACCCGCCATCTGATCGAAGGCCTGCCTGGAGCTGTGCGGTGAATATCGATCTGGCACAGATCCAGGTCTTCCTCGGCAGCGTCGTATGGGCGCTGGCGCGGGTGACGGGACTGTTCCTGATGGCGCCGATTTATGGGGCCAACGTGTTGCCCGCGCGTGTGCGCGTCGGGCTGATCGTCCTGTTGACGCTGGTGTTGTCGCCGATGGCGAAGGCGCAGATCGACCTCACTACCGCCGATGGCATTGCCACGATGGCAGGGCAGGTGCTGATCGGTGGTGCGGTGGGTTTTGTGCTGCGCATGACGTTCGAAGCGGTGGCCTTCGGCGGCCAGTTGGTCGCGCAGAGCATGAGCCTGGGTTTTGCCGAAGTGGTCAACCCGCAGGGCGGCGGCAGCTCGCCGGTGCTCAACCAGTTCTACCTGCTGCTGATCACCTTGCTGTTCCTTGCGATGGACGGTCATCTGCGGCTGATCGAGTTGCTGGCTGACAGCTTCCGCACGCTGCCGCCGGGGGCCGAAGCGATTACGCCCAACGTACTCCATGCCGTGGTGGCGTTCGGGTCGCAGTTGTTTTCCGGCGCCGTGCGCGTGGCGCTGCCGGCCATGACCTCGCTGCTGGTGGTCAACATGGGCTTTGCCGCGATCAGTCGTTCGGCGCCCTCGATGAACCTCTTTGCAGTCGGCTTCCCGATCACGATCTGCCTGGGCTTCATCGCTCTTTGGTTGTCCCTGCGCAGCCTGCCGGGCGCGTTCGCCGCGCTGCAGGAAAACGCGTGGTCGCTGATGCGCGAATTGCTGAGGATGTGACATGTCCGAGCAAGACGCCGAAGACAAAACCGAAAAACCATCAGAAAAGCGACTTCGCGAAGCTCGCGAGAAGGGCGAGGTTCCACGATCGCGGGACCTGTCCGGCGCCCTGGTGGTGCTGGCCGGTGTGGCCGGCCTGATGAGCAGCAGTGACAAGGCCTTCCTGCACGCGCGCAACATCTACACGCTGGGCATGAGCTACAGCCGTGACGCCTTGTTCTCGGGCGAGCTTCCCGGTCGTGTCCTGCACGAGGCCGTGAGCGAAGCACTGTCGCTGTTCGCGCCCATTGCCATGGCCACGGTGCTTGCGACGCTCGCTGCACCGATGGTTCTCGGCGGCTTGAGCTTCAGCGCGCAGGCGCTGGAGCCGAAGTTCGACCGGCTCAACCCGATCCCGGGCCTGGGGCGGATCGTGTCGATGCGCGGCCTGGTCGAACTGGTGAAGTCCCTGCTGAAGCTGCTCTTCATCGGTTCCGCGCTTGCCTGGGTGCTGTGGAACTCGCAGGACGCCATGCAGGCGACCGGGCGCGGCACGGTCAGCGCAGGCATTGCCATGGCGCTGGGCGTGCTTGGTCGTGCGGCGCTTTTGTTCGGCACCATGCTGGCCATCATTGGCGGCATCGATGCGGGCTACCAGAAGTACGACCACGCCAAGAAGTTGCGCATGACCAAGCAGGAAGTGCGCGACGAAATGAAGGAAAGCGAAGGCAATCCCGAGATGAAGGGGCGCATGCGCCAGGTCGCGCAGCAGTTGGCGCGCCGCCGCATGATGCAGGAGTTGCCGAACGCGGATGTGGTGGTGACCAACCCAACGCACTTCGCCGTGGCGCTGAAATACGACGACGGCAAGATGCGCGCGCCGCGCGTGATCGCCAAGGGCGTGGACATCATCGCCATGCAGATTCGTTCGGTGGCCGAAGGCCATCGCATTCCGATGGTCGAGGCGCCGCCGCTGGCGCGCGCGCTGTATGCCACGACGGAACTCGGGCGGGAGATTCCCGCCACGCTTTATGTCGCCGTGGCGCAAGTGCTGGCTTATGTGTTCCAGCTGCGCCAGGCCACCTTGCACGGCGATACGCCGCCGACTCCTCCTTCGCCGCAAGTCGACCCCGACTTGCAGGGCCCTTACAAGGTTACGTAACCGATGGCCGCCACGAGCGCATTCGAAACCTTCAAGCAGGTAAGCCGACGTGGTCTCGGCGCGCCGGTGATCATGCTGGCCATGCTGGCGATGATGATGTTGCCGCTGCCGCCTTTCCTGCTCGACATTCTCTTCAGCTTCAATATCGCGCTGTCGCTGGTGATCCTGCTGGCGGTGATCTACGTGATGCGCCCGCTGGAATTTGGTGCCTTCCCGACGGTCGTGTTGATGGCAACACTGTTGCGCCTGGCGCTGAATATTGCGTCGACGCGCGTGGTGCTGCTGCATGGCCACGATGGTCCTGGCGCCGCGGGCAAGGTGATCGAGGCGTTCGGTGAGTTCGTTATTGGCGGCAACTTTGCCGTGGGCCTGGTGGTGTTCGCCATCCTGACCATCATCAACTTCGTCGTCGTCACCAAGGGTGCGACGCGTGTCTCCGAAGTGACCGCGCGCTTTACCCTGGACGCGATGCCCGGCAAGCAGATGGCCATCGACGCGGACCTCAACGCCGGCTTGCTCACGCAGGAGCAGGCGCGCGAACGTCGCCAGGAAGTGCGCGAGGAAGCGGACTTCTACGGCTCCATGGACGGTGCCTCCAAGTTCGTTCGCGGCGACGCGACTGCCGGCATCCTGATCCTCGTCATCAATATCGTCGGTGGCTTCTTCGTCGGCGTGCTGCAGCATGGCCTGAGCGCGGGCGAAGCGGCCAAGACCTACACGTTGCTGACCATTGGTGACGGCCTGGTCGCCCAGGTGCCTGCGTTGATGCTGTCCATTGCCACGGCCGTGATCGTGACGCGTGTGTCGCGCGCGCAGGACATGGGCAAGCAGGTGGTGGGGCAGGTGTTTGGCCAACCGCGCGCGCTGGCGGTGGCCGGCGTCGTGCTTGGCGTCATGGGATTGATTCCCGGCATGCCCAACATCGCCTTCCTCCTGCTCGGCGCCATTTGCGGCGGCGCGGCCTGGACGCTGATGAAGCGCGAGCGCGACACCAAGGCCAAGCTCGCCGAAGAAACCGCCGCAGCAGAGTCCGCGCCCGCGGCACCGGCCGCCGAGCGCATGGAGCTGGGTTGGGAAGACGTCACCACGGTGGATCCCGTGGGGCTGGAAGTCGGGTATCGCCTTATTCCGCTGGTGGACAAGAATCAGGGCGGGGAACTGATGGGGCGCATCAAGTCGGTGCGCCGCAAGCTTTCCCAGGAGCTGGGTTTCCTCGTCCCCGCGGTGCATATCCGCGACAACCTGGACCTGGGGCCCAATACCTACCGCATCACCCTGATGGGCGTGCCGATGGGCGAGGCCGAAGTCCACAACGAGCGCCTGCTCGCGATCAACCCTGGCCAGGTCCACGGAACGGTGCAGGGCATTGCCACGCGCGACCCGGCCTTTGGGCTGGAGGCGGTGTGGATCGAGAACGGGCAGCGCGAAACGGCGCAGGCGCTCGGCTATACGGTGGTCGATCCGGCAACGGTGATCGCCACGCACCTGTCGCACATCCTGCAGGGTCATTCGCACGAACTGCTCAGTCACCAGGATGTGCAGCAGCTGCTCGACCGCCTGGCCGGCAGCGCGCCCAAGCTGGTGGAAGACCTCGTGCCCAAGCGCATGGCCTTGGGCGTGGTGGTGAAGGTGCTGCAGAACCTGCTCGCCGAGCGGGTGCCGATCCGCAACATGCGCAGCATCGTCGAATCCTTGGCGGAGCATGCAGGGCAGAGTCAGGATCCCGGCGCGCTCACGGCTGCGGTGCGCGTGGCGCTCGGTCGGCAGATCGTCCAGGAGATCGCCGGGCTCGGTACCGAGGTCCCGGTCATTACCCTGGCGCCGGACCTCGAGCAGATTCTCATGTCCTCGCTCGGAAACGGCGGCGTAGCGGGCGCAGCGGTCGAGCCTGGCCTCGCGGATCGCTTGCAGCAGAGCGTGGCCGATGCTGCGCGACGCCAGGAAATGAGCGGCGAGCCCGCGGTTTTGCTGGTCGCGCCGCCGCTTCGTCCGTGGCTCGCGCGCTTCACGCGGCACGTGGCACAGAACCTGCACGTACTGGCTTACAACGAGGTGCCCGACAACCGTCGGGTGCGATTGGTGCAGGCGTTGGGGCGCTGAGGCGCTGCCAGCGCGGAGAACGGTAAACGGTGAACAGTAAACAGAAAAAGCAGGTGTGCCGCCGCGTGGACATCGCGCCGCAGGGGATGACTGCCACTCCTGGGTCATGCGAGGCCCGCTGCTTTTCCGTTCACCGTTCACTGTTCACCCTTTCCGGATTCAATGCATGAAGATCAAGCGTTTCGTAGCCCCCGACATGCGCCAGGCCATGCGCGAAGTGCGCGAGGAGCAGGGCCCGGATGCGGTGATCCTCTCCACGCGTCGCCTGGACGATAGCGTCGAGATCATCGCCGCGGTCGACTACGACGAGGCGCTGGTACGTGAAGCTGCGCGTTCTGGCGAGGCCATCGCGCCGCCGGAACAACGTGATGCCGCGATCACCTTCGATTCCTCGGCCGTGGTGCCGGCGCCGCGCATCGCCCCGGTTGCCGAGCCTGCCGTTGAAGCGCCGCTTCATCCCATGGTGGAGCAGGTGGCCCTCGATACCGCACGCATGCGCGCCGAACTCGGAAGCCTGCGCGAATTGCTCGAATCGCAGATGGCGAGCCTCGCCTGGAACGACATGCAGCGCCGCCATCCGCTTCGCGGGCGTGTCATGCGCGACATGGCGCGACTGGGCATCGAGCCGGACGTTGCACGCAAGCTCGCTGATGAACTGCCCGACAGCCTCAGCCCGGACCAGGCGCGATACCTGCCCCTGGGCGTACTCAGTCGCAATCTTTCGATCACCGGGTATGACATCGCCGTCCACGGCGGCGTCACGGCCCTGGTCGGCCCGACGGGCGTGGGCAAGACCACGACCATCGCCAAGCTCGCCGCCAAGGCGGTGTTGCGTCACGGTGCATCAAAGGTCGCGCTGGTCAGTACCGACAATTATCGAATCGGCGCCGCCGCGCAACTCGAGCACTACGGTCGCCTGCTGGGCGTGCGTGTATTTCCGGCGCACGACGCCGAAAGCCTGCGCGAAGTGCTGGACGTGCTGCGCAGCCGTCATGTGGTGCTGGTGGATACCGCCGGCGTTGCCGGCAGCGATCCACGCCTGACCCAGCAGATGAACCTGCTGCGCCAGGCGGGCGACCTGCGCATCTGCCTGGTGATGGCTGCCAATGCGCAGGCGCAGTCGCTGGACGACACCATCCGGGCCTATCTGCCGCAGCATCCGCAGGCCTGCATCCTCACCAAGCTGGACGAGACGCCGAGTCTCGGCGGTGCGCTTTCGGTCCTCATTCGCCACCGCATGCCGCTGGACTACACCACCGATGGCCAGCGCGTGCCCGAGGACATTACGGCCGCCGATGCGCGCGTGCTCGTGTGTCGTGCCGCGCAAGCCCTCAAGGGCAACGCCCCTCCGGTCGATGACGGTCAGATGGCCGAACGCTTCGGCATGGCGCTGGCGGGGGTTTGATGGATACGTTTGCGATGAACCAGGCCTGGGGCCTCAAGACCATGTTCGGCGCGATGAACGGCCAGGTCGATGGCGGCGCCGACGTCGCATTGTCCCTGGCCCAGGACACCACCACGCCGCGTCGCCGTTGCCGTGCGATCACGGTTGCTGGTGGCAAGGGTGGCGTGGGCAAGTCCACCGTCGCCGTGAACCTGGGCATGTCCCTGGCCATGGCCGGTCGCGACGTCATGCTGCTGGATGCCGACATGGGCCTGGCCAATGTCGACGTGCTGCTGGGTCTGAGCCCTTCGCGGCACATCGGCCATCTGCTCGATGGCACCTGCGGCCTGAAGGACCTGCTGCTGCCGGCCCCGCATGGGCTGAAAGTGATCCCGGCCGGCTCGGGCGCGCGTCGCCTCGCGCAGATGGGCACGGGCGAGCACGCCGCTGTGATCCGCGCCTTCGATGAGCTGCAGGACCCGCCGGAATACCTTCTGGTCGATACCGCCGCCGGTGTCTCGGACAACGTCGTGATGTTCGCGGCCGCTGCCGACGACGTGGTGCTGGTGGTCTGCGACGAACCCGCTTCGCTGACCGACGCCTACGCCCTGACCAAGGTGCTCAGCCGCGATTTCCGCGTACGCCGCTTCCACGTGGTCGCCAACATGGTGCGCCATGCGGGCGAGGCGCGCGCCCTGTACGACAAGCTCGCACGCGTGTGCGACCGATTCCTGGACGTCGCCCTGGATTTCATGGGCACGGTGCCCTACGACGAACACCTGCGGCAGGCCATCCGGCGCCAGAGCGCCGTCGTGGACATGTGGCCGGCAAGTCGCGCGTCACGGGGATTCAAGCAACTGGCAGGTGTGGTCGATACATGGGGTGAACCCCAGCGACCGGGGCGCGACCGCATCGCCTTTTTTGGTGGCCGGAACGCATCGGTGACGGGGTGGTGAGATGAGCGTGGCATCCGAGTATCTGCAGCTGCAGCGCGAGAGCACCGAAGACATGGTGCGCCGACATGCACCCTTGGTGCGGCGCATCGCCTATCACCTGATGGGCCGGTTGCCGCCGAGCGTGGATGTGGAAGATTTGGTGCAGGCAGGGATGATCGGTTTGCTGGAAGCGGCGCGTAACTTCGCCACCGATCGCCAGGCGAGCTTCGAGACGTATGCGGGCATCCGCATCCGCGGCGCGATGCTCGACGAGCTGCGCAAGACGGATTGGACGCCTCGCTCGGTGCACCGCAAATTGCGTGAAGTGTCGGAAGTCGTAAGACAGATCGAGAACGAAACGGGTGCCGATGCCCCTGACGCCGAAGTGGTCCGGCGCCTGGGTATCAGCACGCAGGAGTACCACCAGATCCTGGCCGACGCCGCGAGCGCGCGCCTGCTCAGCCTCTCCACGCCGGATGAGGATGACGAGGGTGCGGCGCTGGACGTCGCCGACCAGGAAGGTTTGGGTCCGCAGGACCGCATCGAACAGGAAGGCATGCGCCAGTCCCTGATCGATGCGATTTCCGGACTGCCGGAACGAGAGCAGTTGGTGATGTCGCTGTACTACGAGCAGGAGCTCAACCTGAAGGAAATTGGCGCCGTGCTCGGCGTGACCGAGTCGCGCGTGTGCCAGATCCATGGGGCTGCGCTTGTGCGGTTGCGTGCGCGAATGACGGATTGGCGCGCAGCTCCGGTGAATAGTGAATCGGGAACAGTGAACAGGAAAGGCCGTTCCCCCGAATCCTCCCGTGCACCCCGACGCTGACGCTCTTACCCATTAACTATTCACCATTCCCAAGGAAATCCTTTGGACAAGAACATGAAGATCCTGGTGGTGGACGACTTCTCCACCATGCGCCGCATCGTGCGGAACCTGCTCGTCGAGCTGGGTTTCAGCAACGCGCTGATCCAGGAAGCCGATGACGGTGCCAATGCGATCGAGATGCTGAAGAAGTTTCCGTTCGACATGGTGGTTACCGACTGGAACATGCCGAACATGACCGGCATCGACCTGCTGCGCGCCATCCGCGCCGAGCCTGAGCTCAAAGCCATGCCGGTGTTGATGGTGACGGCAGAGAACAACCGCGACCAGATCATCGCCGCCGCGCAGGCCGGCGTGAACGGTTACATCGTCAAGCCCTTCACCGCCGTCACCCTGAAGGAAAAGCTGGACAAGATCTTCGAGCGGCTTGCCGCGCAAGGAGCAACTGCATGAGCGCCGTGATGTCCACTCCCCTGAGCGTGTCGCTGCCGCCGGAACTGCAGAACCTGCTCAACAGCCCCGATGGCGCTACCTTCGAAATGGCGCTGGACAGCATGGTTCGCCAGCGCGAACAGCATCTGTTCCGCGCGCTGGGCCTGCTCGCCCGCGACCTGCACGATGCCGTGCGTCGCCTCGGTGGCGAACTGGCGCAGGAAGGCGTGCCGGACAGCGTTGCCGATGCGCGCCAGCATCTGCATGACGTCCTGGAGATGAGTTCCAAGGCCGCGCATCGCAGTATCGATTTTGCCGAACGCATGCGCCCGCAGGCGGAAGTGCTCGAGACCAACGCCGGCGAAGTGCTGGAGTGGAGCGAAGCCGGCCAGCCGGCCGCCGTCCTCGCCACGCAGGCGCGCGACTTCGCGCAGCAGTGCCGCGAAGGCCTGTCCGACATGGTGATGGCGCAGTCGTGGCAGGACCTGTCAGGCCAGCGCATCAAGAAGGTCGCCACCTTTATCGGCAACGTCGAGTCCTCGTTGCTGGAGCTGGTGCGCCTCACGGGTGCGCTTGCCGGCGGCGAAGCACCGGCCGCCGCTGCCAAGGTGTCGAGCCAGGATGAGGCCGACCGCTTGCTCAGCGAATTCGGTTTCTGAGCGGGACACCCATGGATCCCACGCTGGACAGCGAGCTGCGTGACGACTTCCTGGTCGAGGCCGGGGAGCTGGTGCAGCGCCTGAGCGAACAACTCGTTGAGCTGGAGACGTCCCCACAGGATGCCGACCTGCTCAACGCGGTGTTTCGTGCGTTCCACACGGTGAAGGGTGGCGCGGGGTTCCTCGGCGTCGAACCGATGGTGCAGATGTGCCATCACGCCGAAGACCTGCTCAACGAAGCGCGCAACGGCGCGCTCGTGCTCGATTCGGCGCAGATGGATGCGCTGCTCGAAGCGCTGGACCTGCTCAATGACATGATGGCCGCGCTCGGCGCGTCGGCCGAGATCGAACATGCCCCGGCATCGCTGCTGGTGCGCTTGCAGCCGCCGCGCAACAAGCCCAGGCCGGCACCGAAGCCCGTGCAGGCGCCTGCACCTGCGCCGCCGCCGGCCGAAGGCGGCACGATCGACGACGCCGAGTTCGAGGCCTTGCTCGACAGCTTGTACGGCACGGGTGGTGCGCCAGGTGCGCCGTCGGAATCGACCGCGTCGGATGCCATCGACGACGCCGAATTCGAGGCATTGCTCGATCAGTTGCATGGCAAGAACGCGCCAGGCGCCACCGCCCCGCCGGCATCGAACACTATCGATGACAGCGAGTTCGAAGCGCTGCTCGATCAGCTTCATGGCAAGGGCACGGCGCCGGGCAAGCCCGAACCGCCGGCGCCCGCGCCCGCACCGAAGCCCGCTGCACCCAAGGCCTCGAAGCCTGCCGCGGCACCGGAGGCCTCGGTGCGCGTCGATACTTCGCGCCTCGATTCACTGGTCAACCACGCCGGTGAGCTGGTGCTCGTTCGCAATCGCCTGGTCAGCCTGGCGTCGAATGGCAACGACGAACCGCTGAGCACTGCCGCCAGCGAACTTGATCGCGTCGCCGACGAATTGCAGGGTGCCGTGCTGGGCATGCGCATGCAGCCCGTCGGTCGCCTGTTTCAGCGCTTCCCGCGCATCGTGCGCGATCTTGCACGCCAATTGGGCAAAGAGATCGAGCTGGTCACGGAAGGCGAAGACACCGATCTGGATCGCAGCCTGGTTGAATCCCTGGCCGATCCGCTGATTCACCTGTTGCGCAATGCCGTCGATCACGGCCTGGAAATGCCGGACGCGCGTGAAGCGGCAGGCAAGCCACGCAAGGGTCGCGTGCGCCTGTCGGCGAGCCAGCGCGGCGAACGCATCGTCATTGTGGTGGCCGACGACGGCAAGGGCATGAACCCGGACATCCTTCGCCAAAAGGCGGTGGAAAAGGGTGTCATCGATGCGGCGCAGGCCGCGCGCCTGACTGAAACCGAAAGCCTGGAGCTGATCTTCCGCCCGGGCTTCTCGACCGCCAGCACGGTGTCCGATATCTCCGGTCGCGGCGTCGGCATGGACGTGGTGAAGACGCGCGTGGCCGAGCTGGGCGGCACCTTGCAGGTGCGGTCGAAGAAGGGCCAGGGCAGTGAGCTTGAACTCACCGTGCCGCTGACGCTGGCGATCCTGCGCGTGCTGATGGTACGCGTGGGTACGCGCCTGTTCGCGATGCCGTTGGGCAACGTCGACGAAGTGTTCGAACTGGCGCCGGGCCAGGATCGCCTTCTGGATGGCTCGCTGGTCGCCTCGCATCGCGATCGTGCGTTGCCGCTGGGTGATCTGTCGCGCTGGGCGGATGCGTCGGCCGATGCCGGTCGCCACGTCGTCGTGCTGCACGTCGGTCACCAGCGCCTGGGCTGCCTGGTGCATGCGGTGATCGGGCGCGAAGACGTGATGGTCAAACCTCTTGGACCGCTGTTCGCAGGCGTGCCCGGCGTTGCCGGTGCCACGGTGACCGGCGACGGCAAGCTGGCCCTGGTGCTGGACCTGGCAGGTCTGGCCGGGGAGGGCGGTCCGCTGCTTTCATCTTCAAGAGCGGATTCCTGACATGGATCTCGTTAGTCTCATCGGTACGATCCTGGCCTTCGTGGTCATCATCGTCGGTACGGTGCTCAAGGGATCGAGCCTCGAAGCCTTGTGGAATCCCGCGGCCTTCGTGATCGTGATCATCGGCACCATCTCGGCCCTGCTCGTGCAGATGCAGGGCAAGGTGCTCAAGCACGCCATGGCCATGCTGCCCATGGTCTACAAGCCGCCGCGCCATCAGCCGGACGACCTTATCAGTCGCGTCATCGGCTGGAGCGAAATCTCGCGACGCCAGGGCCTGCTGGGGCTTGAGCCACAGATCGATTCGGAATCCGATGCCTTCGTGCGCAAGGGTCTGCAGTTGCTTGTCGACGGCAGCGAACCTGATGCGATCCGTGGCGTGCTCGAAGTCGAGCAGGAAACGCGCGAGCATGAAGACATGGCAGCCGCCAAGGTGTTCGAGCAGGCCGGTATCTACTCGCCCACCATGGGCATCATCGGCGCCGTGATGGGCCTCATGGCGGTGATGCAGAACCTCGCCGACCCGAGCAAGCTCGGTCACGGCATCGCGGCTGCCTTCGTGGCGACGATTTACGGTGTGGCCATCGCCAACATGTTGATGTTGCCGATGGCCAACCGCCTGAAGTCGCTGATCCACAAGCAGGTGAAGATGCGCGAGATCATCATCGAGGGTCTCGTTTCCATTGCGCGTGGCGATAACCCCCGCCAGATCGAAAGCCGCTTGCAGGGCTATCTGGCATGAGGCGGAAGAAGGGCCACGAAGACCACGTCAATCACGAAGCATGGGCGATCCCCTATGCCGACCTGATGACGTTGCTGCTGGCCTTCTTCGTGGTGATGTATGCGGTGTCCGTCGTGAATGAGGGCAAGTACCGCGTGATGTCGCAGTCGATCATCGAAGCCTTTAACGGCAACAACAAAACCATCCAGCCAGTGCATAGCAACAATGCGCCGCAGGTGGCGCCGGTACCGTCGTCACGACAGAGTTCCACGACACCGCCGTCGTTGACGCCACATATGGCGGTGCCGCTGCCTTCGCGCGCGCTGCAGCCGCAGATCACCCAGCCGGGCGTGCCGATCCATCGTGATCCAGGCCAGGAAAACCTCGCGCGCATCCAGGACCAGGTGCAGCAGGCCTTGCAGCCGCTGATCGACAAGAGCCTGGTGATTGTCCGTCGCACCAATACCTGGCTGGAAATCGAGATCCGCACGGATATCCTCTTTCCCAGTGGCGTGGCCAAGCTCAGTCCGCAGGCTGACAACACGCTGCGCAACATCGCCGACATTCTCGCGCCGTTCCCCAACCCGCTGCGTGTCGAGGGATACACCGACGACATGCCGATCAGCAACGTCGTTTACCCATCCAACTGGGAGCTGTCCGCCGCCCGCGCCGCGAGCGTGGCGCGCCTGTTCTCGGAGAACGGCGTGGACGCCAATCGCCTGGGCATCATCGGCTGGGGCCAGACGCGACCGGCGGCGGAAAACGACAGCACCGAAGGTCGCAATCGCAACCGACGCGTGCTGGTGGTGGTGTTGAGCGACGAGCAGGCGCCGGCTCGCTTCTACAGCGATGCCGGGCAGCCCGGTCAGCTCGCCCAGCAGCCGCAGACGACACCCGGCTCCGAGGCGTCGGCTCCGGCGACATTGCCCGTCCCGGCAACGCTCATGCCCGCCGCGGCCCCTGCCGCACGCGCACAGGTGGTGCCGGAGCAGGGCACCGTCGTGGTGTCCTCGCATGGCGCAGGTTGAAGACGTTCACGTGAAGGTAGATTCATGAGCCAGCAATTTGCCGCCTCCGCCGAACGTGGTTGGCTGATCTTTCACCTGGCCGGGCAGGTTTATGCCGCGCCGCTGACGCAGGTGAGCGAAGTGATTCGCGATGGCGAAGTGACGCCGGTGCCCGGCGCCGCGCCGGACCTGCTTGGCATCCGCCATCTGCGCGGTCGCGTGGTGCCGGTCATGGATGGTTGCCTGCGCCTTGGCCTGACGCGTGATCACGGTACCGACATGTCGCGCGCACGCATCGTGGTGCTCTCTCATCGTGGGCATCTGGTGGGATTGCGGGTGGACGCGGTGGGCGATCTGCTTGAGGTGGACGGCCATAAACTGGCACCGCCGCCGGGACGCACTGAGCGCCAGGACGATCCGGTTGAAGCGGTCGCGCCTTGGCAGGGTGGGTTTGCCGCATTGATCGACGTGCGTCGCATGTGCCGTCTCCCGGAGGAGCTTGAGCATGTGGCTTGAGCTGGCGGTGGGGGCACTCGCGCTGGTCGCTGCATGGCAGACGATGGCGATCTGGCTCCTGCGCAAGGCGGTGTTGAAGGCGCCTCGCGTCGTTTATCCCGCCGAGGCCTTTACCGATGTGCCGACGTCGATGCTGGTCGAAGCGCTGGCGCGTATCGAGCAGCAACTGAAGGATGCGCCATCGGCCAGGCATGCCGCCACGTCGACGTCGCACGAGCCCGAGGCTGTGCGCCGGCCGATTGCCGCCATGGCGGCCCCGCCGTTGGCCTCCAACTACGACCTTGCGCGGGAGTTGTTGCGCGAAGGTGCGCGCGTGGACGAACTGGTGCAGCGTTGCGGACTGTCTCGTGGCGAGGCCGAGTTGCTGCGCAACCTTCATGAGGCCGGCGAGCGGCTGGCCGCGGACGCCCGTCATACGATCGCGAACCACGGTGCGGAAGCACGCTTGCTGACTTAGTGGTCTCGCCGAAGACGCCATGCGTCGTCTGGCAACGGTGATTCACCCGGATGCACCTTGGTTCGACAGGCCATGGGCCCCAGTGCATTAACTCAGCGAGGGTGACTTGGAGCAGGCGTACGCCGCGTGATGTTGATTGACCGGCGGCGACACGATCCCCGAGCGACCGCGCGGGTAGTCCGGACACGACGTCGATCCGGAATGTCCAGACTGATGGATATATATGCGCCGAAGCGTGGCCCGTTCTTTCAGTTCGGCGATCCATGTCCTGAGACTCTCCGATTTGCGGTCGATTCCGTCTTGCGTGCGCTCGCTCAGGCCCTCTTCGATCATCGAAAGCAGCGTCGTCGGCTTGCAGGCACACAGTGACACGGGAGGCGCCGGGTTGGCGGGGGTGGCAACCTGGGATGGCGAACCCAGAAGGGCGGCGCGAATCACGCGAAGCTGTTGCGAACGATGTTTCGCCGCGTCTCGCGTGGCGTCAATGGGCTTATCCCAAAAATCCGAAGGGCGAGCATCGGGATGCGGCCTGACGCTGTTCGTCGCACTCGCTATTTTTCTTTCGCATAGCGTCGGTTCCGTCTGCGCCTTCGGCGCCGAGGCAGAAGAAAAGGGGCTCAGGATGCGTCCGAACATGGATGGTCCTTCAGAGGGTGGTGTATCGAAGTTGGTGGGAAGCGCGCACGCATTTTCCCCGACGGACAGCGCGCGAGATGGCGGCGCCAGGCGCCGGCCCCGGCTGACGCGAGCGCCACGGGTAGTGTCATGGCGTCGTGATGCCCGGAGTGATCGCGTCATGCTAGGCGGAACATGCGCCGGGAGCTTTCACGGTGCGACCAAGGCGCTGGCGCGCGCCGCTGGGATGGCGAAGCTCTGCGCCCGAATCGATCATCGTGACGCATCATCCGGAAACATCGGCCGTTTCTCTTTCTGAAAGCCTCTGCCGCGCACATCGCCGACCATGCGATTTTCGAGAAGGAGCGCAGCATGCCCATTCAAGTGAACCCGTCGGGCCGTATGAACCTGGATATGAAGCACCATCGCGGAAAGGATGTTGGGTCTTCGACGTTTGATCGCGCCCTTTGCATGGAGCCCGCCGTGCAGGCGGCCTTTGTCAATGCACGGATCGGAAACGCCGCCGGGAAAGGTTCGGACGTGCCTGCTGGTCAGCGCTGCTCGGCACGCGCGGCAGATGCCCCGCCTACGATGGTGCCCGGCGCCGTTTCAATCGTGATCCGGCCATCCCGGAACGGCGCCGACGGCACGAAGCCCGGAGCCGCGCATACGGGTGTCGCACGCATTGAGGTGTGCCCTCGTACGCCGTTTCTATGGAAGTTCGTCCATGACCAGGCAAGCCGAAGCTCGCAACGCTGAGGTTCGGACCGTTTCGCCCACAATGCAAGGCGGCCAGATGCTGGCCGCCCAATGCTCCCGCCCAGTGAAGAGGCGCCATCCCGGGCGAGGATTGCCGGCACGTGCATAGTTGAAATTGGCGGTTGCCTTGCTGATGCGCGAAGTTGCGGGCCGTGTGTCTACAGGCTGCGCCGTTGTCATGCGGCGCGCGAGGTTCACGTCAAACCCCATGAGAGTCCTTCAATGTGACGAGAGAAGGATGCTAAGTCGAGCGCGTCGCCGTGACTTCCATAATGTGCCCGTGACTGCAGCTTGCAGGGCAGGCCACCCCCACCGGGACGGAATGATGGCCCCGTCAGGAGACAAAGTGTTTCCACAGGGGTCGACGTTGAAGCGCGGGCGGAAGCGCGACGGCTTGCGCATCTGTGTATCAGGCGGGGGTGTCATTCGTCGGCGCGAGCGCCAGATAGCGCGCTTGCCTGACGCCGGGCGTGTACCTGCGTTACCTCGAACCTTCACCAGCCCGGTAAATCATCCCCAGCACGGCGGACGCTGCCGCATACAGTTCATCGGGAACATCCTGCCGCATGCGCAGGGCGGTCAGCAGCGCAGCGATCTGCGCGTCGTGATGGATCGGCAGTCCCAGCGCGCGCGCGCGGGCGAGCAGCAGGTCGAGCGCTTCGGGCGTCAGCGATGCGGGTGTCTGTGTGGTGCCGCCGGCAAGTCGCAGGCTGACTTTTCGCGTAGGCGAGGGCAGGTAGGCGCTCATGCCGTGGCCTGAAGGAGGACCGAGCTGCGAACGCTCGGTTGCTGGGGCAGGCCCGCCTGGCAGGTCAGCTGATCAAGAATCAGTCCGTTGGACGTCAGAAGGTGTGACAGCTCATTGAAGCGACGCTCCAGTCGCTCGACCGTGCCGACCCGTTGCGCCCACAGGCGTACGGCCAGGCGCAGTCCGCGAAGCTGGAGTTCGCCCTGCACGGGCCCAAGTGCAGGCAAGTCGAGTGCGAAGCCCAACGTCCAGCATGATGGCTGGTCGGCGTTGTCCTGCGGCGGCGTGAGCTGGATCTGCAGGATGTCCTGGCCGCCTTCGCCTTGCAGCGGGATCTCGATCATCCAGGCGCCGACGTTGTGGGCTTCGAGCTGCGCCACTTCGAGGCGGGCGAGGGCCGCATGCACGTCACCATGCAGGCGAGTGAGCAGGCTTTCGACGTCGCCGGGTTGGGCCGGTTCGGGCATCGGGGCGCGCGGTTGCGCGACGAGTCCACGCTGGAACAGTGGCGGTGGCGTTTCGGTGTCGTTTTGCGGTGCGCCGCGCACGGACGGTTCGAGCACGTCAGCGAGGCGCAGAAGCGCGGCCTTCCAGTCGTCCTCGCCCAGCACGCCCAGGTCGGTCGTTGGGCGGGCCAACTGGGATTCGAGGAAAAGACCGCTGCGCTTGACGGCTTCGCGCAGCCCGCCGTCGCTACTGATTTCGACGGGCGTGCGAATACTGTGTTCGAGCAACGCCAGGGCGTTGCGGATGCCGGGTGGCAACTGGCGGAGCAGCGGACGCTGGGCAAGGACGCCCAGGGTGGCCAGCAGGGGAGCGTAGCCATTCTGTTGCGGCAGGCGCTGGCGCAGGGCCTGGGCGATGACCTGTTCGGCGGGATTGCTGCCCAGCACTTCCAGTTTGGGTTCGGGTCCCAGGCTCAGGACGCGTACCTGGAACTGCGGCGGGAGCTGCGTTCCCGGCGCCTCCGTTTCCACGGTGAGCGCGCCGATCTGGATGATGAAGCGGTTCTGCTCATTCAGCCCCACCGTCCGCGCAGCAAGAACGCTGCCGACGCGCCAGCTCTCCGCGCTGGCGCCGGATGCGGCGCCAGCCCAGGTGAGAGCGGCAAGACTGGTTGGCTGGATGATCAAAGGGCTGTGTCCCGTTGCCTGTAGCCATGACGCGTACAAGATCGGCGGCATTCGCGAAAACTTGAGGGAACAAAGTGCGCGCGGGATCACGCGACGGCTCTAAAGACATCGCCCCGGCCGCCGATACATGCCCTGACAGCCACAGTTGGCATAGCGAGAACCTAAGGCGATGGGCAGCAGCAAGACAGCTTCGGCAGGCGATGGCGTGGTGCTACCCGCGGATTGCCGCATGGCCGACCTGGCCGGGGTGAAGCAGGCCCTGCAGGCGGGACTGGCCGCTGGTGCGCTGAGCGTCGACGGCGGTGCGGTCGAGCGCGTGGATACCGCCGCGCTGCAGCTGCTGCTGGCCGCCCGTCGCGATGCCGCCAAGGCATCCGTGGCCTTTACATGGCTGGGGGCGAGTGACGCGCTGCGTGATGCGGCGGCGTTGACCGGCCTGGCACAGACACTGGAACTGCCGGCCGCGATGCCGGCCTGAACGAGGTAGACGATGGCTAAGATTCTTGCAGTGGACGATTCGGCGTCGATGCGCGGCATGGTGGCTTTCACCCTGCGCGGTGCCGGTCATGACGTCACCGAGGCCGAGAACGGACAGCTGGCCGTGGATTCGGCCAAGGGCTCGAAGTACGACCTGGTGCTGGCGGACGTGAACATGCCGGTGATGGACGGCATCACGATGGTGAAGGAACTGCGCGCGATGCCCGAATACAAGGGCGTGCCGATCCTCATGCTCACCACCGAATCGCACACCGACCGCAAGATGGAAGGCAAGGCCGCCGGTGCCACCGGCTGGCTGGTGAAGCCGTTCGATCCGGAGCAGTTGCTGGCGACCGTCAAACGCGTCCTCGGTTAAGCGGAAATCGTATGAGCACGGTGAGCCTGTCGCAGTTTCATCAGACCTTCTTCGAAGAAAGCAGGGAAGGTCTCGACGCCATGGAAGCGGCGTTGCTGGCGCTCGACGAGGGTGGCGACACGGAGCTGGTCCACACCATCTTCCGCGCAGCGCACTCGATCAAGGGCGGTTCGGCCACGTTCGGTTTCCCGGACATGGCTGCGTTCACCCATGAGGCCGAGTCATTGCTGGACGAATTGCGCGACGGCCGTCGCGCGATCGATGCAAGCATCATCGAGCTGCTGCTGCGGTCGGTCGACTGCCTGCGCGGCATGTTCGAGCGCGCGCAGTCTGGTGCGCCGCTTGCCGATGCGCAAAGCGAACAGCTGCGCCAGGAGCTGGCGGCGTCCATCGGACGCCATGCACCGGTGACGCAGGCGGCCAAGGCCGCGGCGGCGCCAGCGGTCGACGCATGGCGCATTCGCTTCCGACCGCATGCGGGCATGTTGATGGGCGGCAACGATCCGGTCCGCATGCTGCGCGAGTTGTCGGAGCTGGGCGCATTGAACGTCCAGGCCGATGCCGACAAGCTGCCCCCGCTGGCGGCACTGGATCCGTCGGAAAGTCATCTCGGCTGGATCATCGAGTTGCGTGGCAAGGCCAGCAAGGCGGTCATTGCCGGCGTGTTCGACTGGGTCGAGGACGAGTGCGACCTCAGCATTGAGGCGATCGAGGAACCCGTGGCTGCCTCACCGGTGGCGGAGGCTGCGGCCGTCGCACCTGTCGCATCTGTCGCGCCGACAGCGGCACGCGCCACCCGTGAATCAGCGAGCGAATCCAGCTCGGTCCGCGTGGGCATCGACAAGATCGATGGCCTGATCGACCTTGTCGGCGAGCTGGTGATCACCCAGTCCATGCTCGATACCTTCCGCGAAGGCTTCGACAGCAACCGCATCGAAGCGCTGCAGGCGGGCCTCGCCCAACTCGCGCGCCATACGCGCTCGCTGCAGGAAAGCGTCATGGGCATCCGCATGTTGCCCATCGCATCGGTGTTCAACCGCTTCCCCCGCATGGTGCGCGACCTGAGCCAGAAACTCGGCAAGCAGGTGAAGCTCGACCTGGTGGGCGAGCAGACGGAGCTGGACAAGACCGTGCTCGAAAAGATCGGCGATCCGCTGGTGCACCTGGTGCGCAATGCGATCGACCATGGCCTGGAAACACCGGATCGTCGCCGCGCCGCCGGCAAGGGCGACGTTGGCACGCTCCGCCTCGAGGCCTCCCATCGCGGCGGTTCCATCGTGGTGGAGATCAGCGACGACGGCGCTGGCCTCAATCGCGACGCCATCGTCAACAAGGCCTTGCAACGCGGACTGATCGCGAGCGGCGATGCCTTGAGCGATGAAGAAGTTGCCGAGCTGATTTTCCAGCCGGGGTTCTCCACGGCCGCGCAGACCACCGACCTCTCCGGTCGCGGCGTCGGCATGGACGTGGTTCGCCGCAACGTCGTCGATCTCGGCGGCAGCGTGGCCATTCGCAGCACGCAGGGCAAGGGCTCGGTGTTCACCATCACCTTGCCGCTGACGCTGGCGATCATCGACGGACTCACGGCGATGGTTGGCGCGGAGCACTACATCGTGCCACTGGGCTCGATTGTCGAATCGGTCCAGTTGCGCAAGGAGCAGCTGCGCACGGTGACGGGTGGCGGTGAACTGTTCCACTTCCGCGATGCGTGGTTGCCGGTGATCCGGTTGCAGGATGCCTTCCATTGCGGCGGGACCCGCGCCGATATCGAGCGTGGCCTGGTCGTGGTGGTGGAGGGCGAAGGCAGCCGCGTCGGTTTGTTCGTGGACGAGTTGATCGGGCAGCAACAGGCCGTCGTGAAGTCACTGGAAGCCCACTATCGCCGCGTGCAAGGCGTTTCCGGCGCCACGATCCTGGCGGACGGTTCGGTTGCACTGATCGTCGATATTGCGGGCCTCGTACGCATGCAGGGTCGTCGCAAGGCCGCCTGAAAGTCGGTGGCGTCCCCCGGCGCCATCGTTCAACGCAACAACAGCCGCGACAGGAAGCCGCGGCGGCCGGCCCCCGCCGGTGCATGGCAGTGCAGGGAATGAAACCGGACTCAAGCAAATCGTCCATCTTCATTCTGAAGGTTTTTCCCCCATGACGTCTCCATTGCAGTATGTCGATCGCCTTAGCCTGCGGGCCAAGGTGTGGCTGGTTGTTGCCTTCGTCATTGCCGGACTGATGGCCCTGACGGTCATGTCGTCAGTGACCAGCCGGCGCCAGCAGATCAAAGCGCGTGTCAGTTCCTTGTCGGACCAGGTGGCGACGGCCGCTGCCGTGATGCAGAGCTACTACGATCGCGCCAAGGCCGGCGAATTCAGCGAGGCCGAAGCCCAGAAGCGCGCGCTGGCGACGCTTCAGGCCATGCGCTGGCACAACGGCACCGGCTACGTGTTCGTCTTTGACGGACAGTACGTGCTGCGGATGCATCCGGTACTGGGCAAGGACGTTGGACGCAACGTGCGCGAGGACAAGGATCCGAACGGCTACCCGCTGTACCAGCAAATGCTGGCGGTCGATCGCAAGCTCGGTGGCGGCACGACGGAATACGTCTGGCCCATGCCGCCGGACAAAAAACTCGAACCGAAGCTGACCTATAGCGCCTGGTTCAAGCCATGGGACATGCACATCGGGTCCGGCGCGTACTTCGTCGATATCGATGCGCAGTTCCGCGAGGCGCTGGAGGAAGACCTGCTGGAGGCTTTCCTCGTCGCCTTCCTGGTGATTGCCGTGGTGTGGCGCTCCGTACACAGCATCCGTCTGAGCATCGGTGGCGAGCCGGCATTCGCGTTGCAGATGGCCGGGCGCATCGCTGATGGCGATCTGTGCAGCAAGGATGTCATGGCGTTTCCGCCCGGCAGCATGCTGGATGCACTGGAGCGCATGCGCGGCAAGCTGGTCGAGATCGTGGGGCAGGTGCAGCAGGGATCGCTGGTCGTGTCGACGGCCGCCGAGCAGATCTCGCGTGGCAATGACGATCTGTCCCATCGCACGCAGGAGCAGGCTTCCAGCCTCGAAGAAACTGCCGCATCCATGGAGGAAATGACCTCCGTCGTGCGCCAGAGCGCGGACAACGCCAGTCACGCCGATCAGCTGGCCCGCACGGCCCGCCAGCAGGCCGAGCGCGGCGGCGAGGTGGCCCTGCGTACCAGTGGCGCCATGCGCGATATCGAGCAGGCGAGCCGCCAGATCACCGACATCGTCCAGCTGATCGACGAGATTGCCTTCCAGACCAACCTGCTGGCGCTCAACGCAGCCGTCGAAGCGGCCCGTGCCGGCGAGCAGGGGCGTGGCTTCGCCGTGGTGGCCACGGAAGTGCGCAACCTGGCCCAGCGCAGCGCGACGGCCGCCCGCGAGATCAAGGCGCTGATTGGGGACACGGTGGAGAAGGTGCAGGTGGGTTCGGCACTGGTCGACGAATCCGGCCAGGTGCTGGCGACGATTGTCGATGGCGTCAAGCGCGTGACCGACATCGTGGCGGAGATCGCGGCGGCCAGCCAGGAGCAGTCGGGCGGCATCGACCAGGTCAATCGCGCCGTCATGCAGATGGATGAAGTGACGCAGCAGAACGCGGCGCTGGTGGAAGAAGCAGCCGCGGCGGCCCGCGCCATGCAGGAGCAGGCCGGTGTGTTGCAACGCCAGGTGGGGTACTTCCGTCTGGACGATCTGCCGGTGGGCCCGGATCGCAAATCCACCCCGGTGGCGGCTCCCGCACGGCGCGTTGCACAGGCCCGCCCGGTGGCCGTGATGGCCGATGGCTGGAACGAGTTTTAGGCCACAACCCTCAAGTTTCTTGCGAACGCGCCGATCCAGATTTCGACAGATCCAGATTTAGAACGGGCCCATGCCATCGGGCCCGACCACGAGGCGAACATGTCCGATAACACCCGGAGCGATGTGCTCCAGTCGCAGTACCTCACCGTGAACCTCGCCCACGAGGAATACGGCATCGACATCCTGGCGGTGCGCGAGATTCGCGGCTGGTCGCCGGTGACGCGCATCCCGCAGGCCCCGCATTACGTGCTGGGCGTGCTGAACCTGCGCGGCGCCATCGTGCCAGTGCTCGACCTGCGACTGCGCTTCGGCCTGGAGCGCGAGGAGTACACCCAGACGACGGTGACCGTGATCGTCACGGTGGCCGGTCGCCTGTTCGGCGTGGTGGTCGATGCCGTGTCCGACGTCATGGACGTGGCCTCCGATCGCATTCGTCCGGTGCCTGACATGGGCACCGCCGTGGATACCGAATATCTGAAGGGGCTTACGTCGGTTGCCGAACGGATGGTCCTTCTGCTCGACGTGGACAAGCTCTTGCATCCGCAAGACGCACAGATGCTGGAAGCCGCCTTGCCCGCGGCATCCGATGTAAAGGCCGTGGCCTGACAGGACCCGCAATGAAAATTCCTTCTATCAAGTTCAAGCTTCCCGCCATGACCGTCCGCAACCGCCTCCGCGGCGTGCTGGCCATGCTCGGCATCATGCTGGTCGGCGGTGCCGCGATCGGTCTCGGCAGCATGCATCTTCAGAATGAAGGCATGCGCCAGATGTACGACAACGAGCTGGTGCCGACCGAAATGGTCAGCCGCATCAGCACGCGCTCGCTGATGTCGTTCATCACCCTGGGTGAAGGTACGGCCCTGCTGGCCAAGCCGGACGCGTTGCAGCAGAAGCTCAACGAGTACGACAAGTACCAGGCCGAAATGGATGGCATCAAGAAAGAATTCGCGGCGATGCCGAAGACGGCCACCGTGCAGGCCCAGTACGACAAGTGGCGCTCGACGGATCAGGACTACGTCGATGCCAAGAACGAGCTCGTCGATGCGCTGAAGCAGAAGGATCCGGGCTCCAACGACATCCTCGAAATGCAGGTTCGCCCGCTGATGATGGAGCGCCAGGACGCCCTGGCGAAGCTGGTCGAAACGCAGCGTAACGAAGCCAAGGCCATTTTCGATGCGCAGGTGACGCGCTACGAGTGGATTCGCCTGGTGAGCCTTATCGCGCTCTTCGGCGGCCTGCTGGTGGCTGTGATTATCGCCGTCATGCTGATCCGTTCGATCGTCGGCACGCTCACCCACGCAGTGATGGTCGCCAACGAGATTGCCAACGGCAAGCTCGGCCACGAAATCAACGTGACCCGCACGGACGAACTGGGCGAGCTGCTTCAGGCCTTCCGCACGATGGACGACCGCCTCGCCGCCATCGTTGGCGAGGTGCGCCACGGCTCCAGCGCCGTCAGCACCGCCGCCCAGCAGATCGCCCGCGGCAACGACGACCTGAGTCAGCGTACGCAGGAACAGGCCTCGAGCCTGGAAGAAACCGCCTCGTCGATGGAGGAAATGACCTCTACCGTGAAGCAGAATGCCGAGAACGCCAGCCACGCCAATCAGCTTGCCCGCGGTGCCCGCGAACAGGCCGAGCGCGGCGGTGAGGTGGTCACGCAGGCCGTGGTGGCCATGCGCGAAATCAATGATTCGAGCCGCAAGATTTCCGACATCGTCAGCCTGATCGACGAAATCGCCTTCCAGACCAACCTGCTGGCATTGAACGCCGCCGTGGAAGCGGCGCGCGCCGGCGAGCAGGGCCGCGGCTTCGCCGTGGTGGCCACGGAAGTGCGTAACCTGGCGCAGCGCAGTGCTGGCGCAGCCAAGGAGATCAAGGGTCTGATCGCCGACAGTGCCGACAAGGTGCGCACCGGTACCTCGTTGGTGGACCAGTCGGGCAAGGCGCTGGCCGAGATCGTGGACAGCGTAAAGAAGGTTACCGACATCGTCGCCGAGATCGCTGCTGCCAGCCAGGAGCAGTCGGCCGGCATCGACCAGGTGAACAACGCCGTCACCCAGATGGACGAAATGACCCAGCAGAACGCCGCGCTGGTCGAAGAAGCCGCTGCCGCTGCACGCGCCATGCAGGAGCAGGCGGTTGAGCTGGCGCGCCAGGTGGACTTCTTCCGCGTGTCGAACGAGGCCGTGGTGGAGCGCAAGGTCGATTCGACCAAGGCCGAAGTCGAGGCCGTGTTCGCCGCCGTGCGCAACTCGGCGCCGGTCGCCAGGCCGCAGCGCGCGGCTGAAGCGGCTGACGCTGGCGTCTGGAAGGAGTTCTGAGTCGATGTCCGCCACGGTCAGTCGTGAAGGAAATGCCTCCGTGGCGGGCGTCAACGGGCCTGTGCTGGGCGATGCCGACTTCCGCTTTCTCCGCGAATTCGTGTTGCAACATTGCGGCATTGCGCTGAGCGAGCAGAAGCGGCAGCTGGTGCAGGGTCGTCTGTTGCGCCGCCTGCGCGCACTGAACATGAAGGATTTCGGCAGCTACTGCGACCTGCTACGTCGTGATCCGGATGGCGAAATGGGCGATCTGGCCAGCGCCATCAGCACCAACGTCACCTCGTTCTTCCGCGAATCGCATCACTACGACCTGCTGGAGAAGACGCTGATTCCGCAGTGGTTGGCGCACAAGCGCCGCCAAGGCGATCGCTTGCGCATCTGGTCGGCCGGTTGCTCGACCGGTGAAGAGCCGTATGCACTCGCGATGGTGCTGGCCGAGGCGCTCGAAAAGCATGGCGCCCCGTTTGATGCGAAGATCCTGGCGACCGATCTCTCGCCTCAGGCTTTGCAAGGCGCACGCGAAGGGGTGTATTCCCTCGACAAGATGGATGGCATCTCCGCAGAGCGTCGCCGCCGCTGGTTCCTGCGCGGCGAGGGCAGTTACGAAGGCTTGGCATGCATCCATCCGCGCCTGCGCGAGCTGGTGACGATCCAGCCGCTGAACCTCTTGCACGACTGGCCGATGGCCGGCTTGTTCGATGCGATCTTCTGCCGCAACGTGGTGATCTACTTCGACAAGCCGACCAAGGAGCGCCTCTTCAGCCGCTACGCGAAGCAGCTGGAGCCCGAAGGCTATCTGTTCCTCGGCCATTCCGAATCCATGCATGGCCTCAGTGACGATTTCGATCTGGTGGGGCGTACGGTCTACCGGAAGCGCGCGTCATGAACGAACCCGCACGTCGCCTTGGCGCGATGCCGGAGTCGGTCGAAGCGGTGATTCCCGGTTTTGAGCATGTACGTCGCTACTGGGACCCGCTGCAGAACGCGATGACGGCCAAGGTGCTGCCAGGCGAGTACTACGTCAGCGCCCAGGACGAGCTGATCGCCACGGTGCTTGGCTCCTGCGTTTCCGCCTGCATCCGCGACCGCCGGCGCTGCATCGGTGGCATGAATCACTTCATGCTGCCCGAGCCGATGAGTGATCGCGACGGCTGGTCCAACACGGTGGGGCGCGCCGCACGCTACGGCAACGACGCGATGGAGCAATTGATCAATGCGATTCTCAAGGCGGGCGGCCGTCGTGAGGATCTGGAAGTGAAGATTTTCGGTGGCGGTCGCGTGCTGACGCAGATGACCGACATTGGTGAACGCAACATCGCCTTCGTCAAGCGCTACATCGCGGCGGAGAACCTTGACCTGACTGCCGCCGACATCGGCGACATCTACCCGCGCCAGGTCCAGTTCTTCCCGCGCAGCGGCAAGGTTCGCGTCAGGCAGTTGCGTGGCCAGACCGCCAATGTCCTGGTGGATGGCGAACGGAATTACCTCAAGCGTTTGGCAAACGATCCGATAAAGGGAGAGGTGGAGTTGTTCTGAGGAATGCGAAACCAGGTGCCGGTTGAATGCCTTGTTTCCACGCCTCCCATCCCGCCGCTCTTCAGACGAGAACGAGAATGTCCCGAGTCCGAGTGCTAGTGATCGATGATTCCGCCCTGGTGCGGAAGCTGCTGACGACCATGCTGTCCTGCGATCCGATGATCGAGGTGGTGGGTACGGCGGCTGATCCGTTGATCGCGCGCGAAAAAATCAAGCAGCTCGAACCGGACGTGCTCACGCTCGACGTGGAAATGCCGCGCATGGACGGCCTCACGTTCCTCGAAAACCTGATGCGACTGCGCCCTATGCCGGTGGTGATGGTGTCGTCGCTTACCCAGCAGGGTGCAGAAGTCACGCTTCGCGCGCTGGAGCTGGGCGCCGTGGACTTCTTCACCAAGCCGAGCAGCGACCTGGCCAGTACCTTTGCCGAAGGTGCGCAGGACATCTGCGCCAAGGTGAAACTGGCCGCGCTGGCGCGTCCCCGTGTTCGTACTGCCGTGCGCAAGCTCGAAGTGGCGCCGCGTCTCACCGCCGATGCGGTGCTGCCGCGGTCGCAGTCGCATGACACGCGCGGCGGCAGTCCGATCATCGCCATTGGTGCGTCGACCGGTGGTACGGAGGCCATTCGCGTCGTACTCGAGGCAATGCCGCCGGATGCGCCGCCGATCCTGATCACTCAGCACATTCCGGCGGCTTTCAGCGCACCGTTTGCAGCCCGCATGGACAACTGCTCGGCGATGCGCGTGTGTGAAGCGCGCGACGGCCAGCCGATTCAGCCCGGGCACGCGTACATCGCGCCGGGCAGCGAGCATCTGCTGGTGATGTGGGATGGCGCCCGTCACGTGTGCCGCCTGCACAACGGGCCGCCGGTGAATCGTCACAAGCCTGCCGTGGACGTCTTGTTCCGTTCGATGGCAGCGACGGCCGGCAGTACCGTCATCGCCGCCTTGCTCACCGGCATGGGTGATGACGGTGCCCGGGGTTTGCTGGAACTGAAGGAAGCCGGTGCGGCAACCATCGTCCAGGACGAAGCCAGCTCCGTGGTCTGGGGCATGCCTGGCGCGGCCTACAAGATGGGCGCTGCCAACGAAATGCTTCCCCTCGAAAACATTGCCGCGCGCCTGCTCGAACTGGCGCGTCGCCCTCTCGCCGGCGCTGCGCGCGCCGCTCATCGTTGATACCGGGCGAATTATGTCTGCGATCCTCACCCCCTCTCTTCCGCGTCCCCTGGCTGGCCTTGCCGTCAGTGCGGTGGCGCTGCTGGCATGCCTCCTCTGGCAGCCCGTGTGGCTGGCTCCCCTCGCGATCGTGGCGGTCACCGCCATGTGGATTTTCGAGCAGCGCCGCGCGCCTGGCCCGACGCTCACCGTGTCGCATCCGCAGCCGGACACGACGCCCGTGCGCGAGGCGCTCGAAGACGTGCGCGAAGCGCTGGTGGACGAGCTTGGCCACGCCTCGCGTGAACTGAATCAGGCGCTGGATCTCCTGCGCGATGCCGTGCTTGAGCTGGGCGGCGGCTTCGATGGCCTGTCGCACAAGACCGGCCTGCAGCAGTCCCTGCTCAAGCAGATCATCGATGTGCAGAACGGCGGCGTGTCGGTGCAGGACTTCGCTGCGCGCACGGGCGATTTGCTCGAGCACTTCGTGGGCCTGATCGTGCAGCTGTCGCGTGAAAGCCTGCGCATCGTGTATCGCATCGACGGCATGGCCAAGGAGATGGATGCGGTCTTCGGCCTCCTGAAGAACGTCAACACCATTGCCGAGGAAACCAACTTGCTGGCGCTGAACGCTTCCATTGAAGCGGCGCGTGCGGGTGAGGCCGGCCGTGGCTTCTCGGTGGTGGCGGGCGAAATCCGCAACCTGGCCAGCAACTCGAACCAGTTCAACGAACAGATCGGCAGCCACGTGGAGCGCGCCCGCGCCGCGATGGAGCAGCTGCGTGGCCTGGTGGGCACGATGGCATCGCAGGACCTCAACGTCGCGCTGTCGGCCAAGGGTGGCATCGATGCGATGCTGGCGCACGTGACGGAGAGCGACGCGCGCACCAGCGCCGTGGCCGACCAGGTGGTGGAAATCAATCGCGGCCTGGGCAGCGACGTGTCGACCACGATCCGCTCGCTGCAGTTCGAAGACATCCTCAGCCAGCTGCTGAACCAGACGCGCACGCGGCTGGTGGAGTTGCAGGAAGTGACGGCCGATTGCACGCGCGATATCGAAGAGCTGACTGTGTCCGACGTCGACGCGGTGACGCTCACCGAACATGCGCAGCGCATCCGCGGTCGCCTCGCCGTCCAGCGCGAGAAGGCGCGCCTGCGTTCGCGCGGTCCCGCGCTGCAGAACTCCATGGACGCCGGCGACATCGAGCTGTTCTGATCGACCCCTTATTGCAGGAATTGCACGCATGAGCCTCACCATTCATCACGACACCGAGCAGGACTGCGTCACCTTGCAACTGGGTGAGCGTTTCGACTTCTCCGTTCATCGTGATTTTCACGATGCTTGCCTGGGTAGCCGTGCGGCGCGCAGTTACGTGGTGGATCTGGGCGACGTGACGAGCATGGACAGCTCCGCCCTGGGCATGCTGCTGTTGCTCCGCGAACATGCGGGTGGCGAGCGCTCGGAGATCCGCATCGTCAATGCGGGAAGCGAGTTGCGCGGGACGTTGCGCGTGGCGGGGTTTGACCGGATGTTTGTGTTGCATTGAGGTTGCGCGCGTAGCTTGGTTGGCGGGGGCTTGTAGCCTCGATCCTCCCAAGTTGTCATGCCTGCGAGGGCTGGTACGCAGTGGCGATCACGTACGGTTATCGCTCCACACTCTCACGTCGTCATGCCGGCGAAAGCCGGCATCCAGGGCGATTACGCACGGTTCGCACCGCACCCTAAGAACATCGTCATGCCTGCGCAGGCAGGCACCCAGTGGCGACCACACACGGTTATCGCTCCACACTCTCACGTCGTGATGCCGGCGAAAGCCGGCATCCGGGGGCTATCACGCTCATCTGTGCGATACCGCGGTCGGGCCGCTTACGCAGCGGGCGTTTCGACCGGCTGCCGCCGGCCGAGTCACTTTTCTTTTGCTGGCCCAAAATAAAAGTAACCCAAAGAAAATGGCCCAAGAGCCCGGGGGTGCGCTTGCGTTAGATACGTGTCTCACGGGACACGCAGGCTCAAGTGATCACCGCTGAGGCCAACTAACGTCCGACTGCTGGCTATCCGCCCCACCGCTGAAAGCGGGGCGGAGAATGGCCGGGCATCGACTCTTAAGGGGTGAGCGCGGCGAATAATCCATGTGCGACCAGGCGTAGTTGTCGCCACATTCCCCCAAGGTCGTCATGGCGGCGAAAGCCGCCATCCACACGCGACCACGTCGGGTTTTAACCGCACGCCCCAAGCACACTGTCATGCCTGCGCAGGCAGGCACCCAGTGGCGACCACACACGGTTGCCACCTCACACTCTCACGTCGTCATGCCGGCGAAAGCCGGTATCCAGGGGCGGCCACGCTCATCTGTGCGATACCGCGACCGGGCCGCTTACGCAGCGGGCGTTTCGACCGGCTGCCGCCGGCCGAGTCACTTTTCTTTTGCTGGCCCAAAATAAAAGTAACCCAAAGAAAATGGCCTGAAAGCGGGGTGCGCGCTCACGTTAGATACGCGTCTCACGGGACACGCAGGCTCAAGTAATCACCGGTGGGGCCAACTAACGTCCGACCGTTGGCTATCCGCCCCACCGCCGAAAGCGGGGTGGGGAACGACCGAACGTCGGCCTCGAAGTGGTGAGCGCAGCGAATAATCCATGGGCGACCACGCACGGTTTGCACCGCACATCCAAAAAACGCCGTCATGCCTGCGCAGGCTGGCACCCAGTGGCGATCGCACACGGTGGTCGCCTCACACTCCCACGTCGTCATGCCCGCGAAAGCGGGCATCCATGGGCGACCACGCACGGCTTGCACCGCACGTTCTCAAAAACACCGTCATGCCCGTAGAGTCCGGCTTCCAGCTGCAACATTGTGTGGTGGCGGAGTGGGTTTCTTGCAAAAGAAAAGGGCCCCGCAAGGGGCCCTTTCTCACATCCGTGGCAGCTGCGTCTTACCAGGTACGCACGTCAGCGACGCTGACGGTGAAGTCCTGCACGTCGCTTTCGTAGCGGAACAGGCGACCCAGGTCGAAGTCGGCGGTCTGGCCGGGGCTGATGTTGGCCGTGCCGGCCGGCCATGCCTGCTTGGTCTGCAGCACCTTGCCGGAGGCGTCCTTGGCTTCGATGCGAACCTGGGCTGCCGCCGGTTCCTTGCAATGGTTGACCAGCTGGCCGGCGAGGCTCAGGCGCTGGCCGGCGCCGTTGCCGGTGGCTTTCATCTTGAAGCCTTCGATCGAGAAGTCCGCAGCGGAGCAGGCGGCGTGGGAGGCAACCGGGGCGAGCAGCAGCACGGCGGCCGCAAAGAGAGTCTTCATGGGTGGGTATCCAATCCAGAGAACGGGTAAGTGACGACGTTCACTGGATCGGCGTTCCGGGGGATTTCTTTAGCGTGGCGCCCGGCAGGGCGAGTGCAACGGTTCATTTTCGCGTCGGCGCGTCTTTGCAGCCGGGTAAAACATCGCCGATCTGGCTCCGGCGACGTCCCAGGTCACGAATATTGAAATATTCCTTGCGCGAAGCTGACGAAATGGTCAACGCGGGGTAGTCTTCACGCGTTGTCCACGTCAACCGGCCGGGGGCCGTTGCCAGGGAGATCGCCATGCGGCGTACGTTTGTCGTGGGTTGCCCACGTTCAGGAACTACGATCGTCCAGTCTTTGCTTGCTCGCCATCCGGCCGTATACACGTTGCCGGAGACGGCGTTTTTCGAGCAGCTGTACGGAAATCTTTCCTGGCGCTGGGGGGATGCCGGCGTCCGGCTGCCGCGCCCTCGATTGCGCCAGCGGCTGGGTCTGGGCCGCCGACAGGTTCGTGAACTGGTCGTCGCCCTGCATGTGCAGCTCACCGGCCAGCGCTTCCAGGGGCGCCTGGGGCTGCACGAAGACACCCTGGGCCGTCAGTTTCTCTCCCTGCTGGATCGCGCGGCCGATGACGCCGGGCGCAGCATGTGGATTGAGAAAACCCCCAACCACCTGCTTTACATCCCCGAGATCGAGCAGCTCCAGCCCGATGCGAAGTTTGTGCATGTCATCCGCCGCGGCGAGGACGTGCTTGCCTCGGTGATCGACGCCCACCTTCGATTCGAGAACGACGCGGCCTTCGGTGGCGGCGCGGTGCTCTGGGCGCGGCGGTGGAATCATGCGGTGGAGGTGCATCGCATGTATGCGAACCATCCTTCGCACCACATCGTTTTCCTCGAAGACATGGTTCGCCAGCCCGACGTGGAATGGGCGCGACTGTGCGCGTTCCTGGACCTGCCCGAGGATGCCGTGCTCGATGGTGCGAACCGGCAATCGGTGGCCAACCTCGAACACGAACCCTGGAAGAAGGACGCTATCCACGGGCATGTGCGTCAGTCCGACCCGAAGGTCGACGGCCTGTTTGGTCCGAAGATGCAGGAGTGGCTTGCCGAGCGATTGAGTTCCTATCAGGAACTGCGCAGCCTGTGCCGGGCGCAGCCCACCTGGGTGGCCCCGCGACCGCATCTCATCGACACAGCCTCCGGCGCGGCTGCCGAAGCGCGATGGGCATCAGCCTCCGGGTAAGCGGCGACGCAGCTCGGTGTGCTCGATGAACCACAGGCCAGCGAACAGCTTGGGGTCGATCGAATAGCCTTCGGCAGCGCGATCGAACAACCAGCGACCCGCGTCCCGGCGCGGCACTTCATGGACGACGATGTTCTCGCTTTCGTCGCCGCCGCCGGGGCCGACCTTCTGGAGGTCCCAGGCGCGCACGAAGGTGATCATCTCCGTGCTCATGCCCGATGACGACGGACCTTCGTGGACGAATTCCACGCTGGCGCAGCGATAGCCGGTTTCTTCCTCGAGCTCGCGTTGCGCGGCGAGCAGGGCGCTTTCGTCGTGATGGTCGTGCTCGTCGCCGACGAGGCCCGCGGGCATTTCGATGGTGTTGCGAAGGATCGAGACGCGGTATTGCTCCACGAACAGCACGTTGTCGTCCGGCGTCACGGCCAGGATGATCACGGCACCGCCGGGATTATTGCGTTCGGCGAACTCCCAGCGACCGCGCTTGCGCAGGCTCAGCCAGCGCCCTTCGTACAGGGTTTCCACCGGCTCATGGACGTCAGCGGGAATGTACGGTGACTGGGCGGTCATGGCGTTCCGTCGGCAATGGGCAATGGCGCCATGGTGCCGGTCGCGTGTGACACCTACAACTGGTCGGTGACGGTGGCCGGTTCGGCGAGCTTGCGTTCAACCGGCACCGGCTTTATGCGAACCGCCCAGAGCACGCCGCACACCAGCGACGCCACGCCAAGCAGGGACAGCGCACCTGGCGCCTGACCACGCAGCAGGAAGGCATAACTCAGCGCAGCCAGCGTTTCGAAGACGATCAGCTGCCCGACGATGGCGGTCGGCAACCGCTGGCTCGCTTCGTTCCAGCACAGCGTGCCCAACCATGATGCAAACAGGCCGATCGCCAGCATCAGGCCGATGAATACGGCCGGGCGCGGGCCAAATGGCATCGCGAATGGCTCGTGGCGCACCCCCATGATCAGCCACAGCAAGGCGTAGCCCAGCAGCGCCATGGGAAGCGTCACCAGCCCCTGGGCCGTGGCCCATGTGCGTGGGCGTCGCCCGGGATGGGCACGAAGCCAGTCGGCATTGCGCAGCGGGTACCAGGTCCAGCAAACGACGCCGCCAAAGGCCAGCCATGCACCCCAGGCATAGCGACCGAGGTCGGCATCGGCATCGTGGCGCAGGGCGCCGAGCTCAGCCTGATTCACGCAGGCGATGCCGGCGGCAATCAGCAGCAGCGACGGCACCAGCCTCAGCCAGGGCAGGCGTCCATCGCGCCCGGCGTTGCGCAGGTTGGCGCTGATCGCGATAACCACCGGCAAGGTGCCGATGATCATGGTCGGCACGGGCGCGCCGGCACGTTGGATGGCGCTGGCAAGGAACAGGTAATAGAGGAGGTTGCCGACCAGGGCGAGTTTCGCCGCCTCGAGCCAGTCACTGCGCGTGAGCTGGCGAAGCGCCTTGCGGTCCAGCCATGCCAGCGGCAGCGCGATCAGGCCGAAGGCGACGTAGCGTCCCACCGATTGCAGGGCAGCCGGGTATTCCGGAACCAGCAAGGGCCCGACGAAGACCAGCCCCCACATCAGGCCGGCGATCAGTGCGTAGAGAATGCCTTTGAACATGGGCCTAGCGTGCCGCACGAGCGCACGGCCGTCTTGTACGAGATTGCTGTGCGGTCAGCGCGCGAGGACCTGGCGCTGATAGCGCGCCGGGGTGACGCCGTAGCGATGCGCGAAGGCGCGGGTGAGATGGGCCTGGTCGGTGAGGCCCGTCGCTGCCGCCACGCTGGCCGGTGCTTCACCGCGGGTGAGCAGGCGTTTGGCTTCCGACAGGCGCATGGCCATCAGCAGTTGCTGTGGCGTCACGTGGTGCTGTTGCTGAAACTGGCGCAGGAAATGCGAAGGACTCAGATCCGCGACCGTGGCCAGCTCATCCAGCGTGAGGCGTTGGGCGAAGTGGGCGCGCAGATACTCGATCACCGGCGCAAAGCGCGCGTTGGCATGGTTGCGCGCCGGGTCGGCCACATGCGCATGGCGACGCACTTCCTGCAGCAGTGAAAACATCAGGCTGTCGAAGGCCAGGGGTTCGGGCGCCTGCCACAGCGCGCTGAGGAGCTGTGTCACGCGCTTCGCGGATGCGGCGTCTTCGCGCACGGCATCCGTGAACCACCACGCCTGCTCACCCGTGAGGGTCTCCACAGCCGTGCGATCGATGTACACCATCTGATAAAACCAGCCGCCTTCCGTTTCGGCGCGGCCGGTGTGCACCTCTTCGGGGTTCATCAGCACCAGTGATTCGGGTGGCGCCAGATGGTCGGCGCCGCGGTAACGAAATCGTTCCGCCCCCGTTTCGATCGCACCCAGGCCAAAGCCGTCATGCATATGCGGCTCGAAGGCATGGCGCACGATGTGGGCGCGATACAGTTCGATGCCTTCCCGATGGGCGGGAAGGCGAAACTCCGCCGAGTCGTGCGGGTGATCGAATTGGCCGGGGACACCCTGCATGACGTCGATGATGGCACGCCGCGCGTGAGGGTGGCGATCAGTCCACGAGCGCACGCAGGCGCGTGCGCGTCAGCGGGCCAAATCGCAGGCGTCCGCACAGCTCGTCGATGCGGGCGCTGTCGCCGGCCTGGCGCAGGCAGGCATCCGCATGGGGCGGCACCGGGGCGTCGAGGGCAATGCGGGTGAGGCGTCGATAGAGCAGTGCCAGTTCGCCGTGTTCGCGCAACTTCGCCGCGCAGGACGCCGCGCCACGCAGGCGCAGGAAAGGCACTTCTTCCACGCGTTCGAGCAGGGCATCCAGACTGCCGAAATGCGATAGCAACGCGGCCGCGGTTTTCGCGCCGATGCCGGGCACGCCGGGGATGTTGTCGACGGCATCGCCGCACAGGGCCAGGTAGTCAGCCACCTGGTGCGGATGCACGCCGAGTTTTTCATGCACGCCGGCGGGCCCCCAGCGCAGGCCACGCGCGTAATCCCACTGTTCGTCGTCGTCGCCGAGCAGCTGGCCGAAATCCTTGTCCGCCGACACGATGACGCTGCGGAAACCGTGCCCGCGCAGGCTCCACAGGCTGCTGCCGATCAGATCGTCGGCTTCGAAGCTGTGGTCGATCAGCACGGGGATGCCCAGCGCCTCGGCGATTTCGCGGCACAGCACGAACTGGCGCTCCAGGTCGGGCGGCGGCAGTTCGCGATTGGCCTTGTAGGCCGGATAGATCGCATTGCGGAACGACGTTGTGAGCGACGCGTCGAAGGCGACCGCGATGTGCTCGGGTTTCACGCGCTCAAGCAGTTCGCACAGGAATCGCGTGAAGCCGTGCACCGCGTTGACCGGATGGCCATCGGCATCGGTGAATTCATCCGGCATCGAATGCCAGGCACGGAAGACGTAGAGACTGCCGTCGACGAGATGGACGGCTGAGGGACTCACGCTTGCCATGTCGAGACCAGGTCGTCTAGGGCAGGACGGTCGCGATCGGGGACATCGATCTGCGGCGTGCCGATGTGGACGAAGCCGATCACGTGTTCGTTGCCGGACAGGTGCAGCATGGCGGCGACATCGTGGTCGTACGCGGCCCAGCCGGTCAGCCACTGCGCACCGTAACCAAGCGCCTTGGCACCAAGCAGCAGGTTGTAAGCGACACAGCCGGCGCTGAGTTTCTGCTCGATCTCCGGCACCTTGCTGGTGACGTCCACGCGGGCGACAACGATGACGACGAGCGGCGCGTAGGTGTAGCGGGTGCGTTCCTTCTCGCGCTTGGAATCGGGAAGGTCCGGGTTTTTCGCGAGCGACAATGCCGCCAGGCGTTCGCCAAACTGCAGTTTGTCGTTGCCTTCCAGCAGGATCATCCGGAACGGCACGAGCTTGCCGTGGTCCGGCACGCGGATGGCCGCTTCCAGCAGCTCACGCAACTGATCGCTCCCGGGTCCGGGCTCGCCGAGCTGGCGCGATGGAACGGAGTAGCGGTTGAGGAGCGGCGAGAGCGCAGGGGACATGGGGCTTCCGATGCAAGGCAAAGCGGCCATGCTACCCCTCGCGCGTCGCAGAGGCGAATGGAAACGCGTCCTCAGGCCTTGAGCGGCAGCGTGAAGGAGCCCGGCAGCAGTTCGTCGATCGAGGTTTCCTGCAGATCGCCTTGCAGGTTGGTCAGCAGCACCGGCATGTCCGGATCGCACAGTTCGGACATCACCTGGCGGCAGGCACCGCAGGGGCTGATGGGTGTGGGCGTGTCGCCAATGACCGCGAGGCGGACAAAATCGCCGGGGCGATATCCGGCGGCAATGGCGGAGAACAGCGCGGTGCGTTCGGCACAATTGCACAGCCCATAGGACGCGTTCTCGACGTTGCAGCCAAGGAACTGACGGCCGTCGCGCGTTTGCAGCGCGGCGCCGACCAGGAATCGGGAATAGGGTGCGTAGGCTTTTTCGCGGGCCTGTCGGGCCAGTTCGAGCAGCGGATCAGCAATAACACTACGAGACATGGGGCCTCCGTTACGGGACCCCGTGGCAATCGGCCGCTTGACAGCAGCGGGTTGCCGGCGGTGGGCCAGTCTAACCCTATCCACAGGCCTGCGCGCAAGAGGCCTTGCCCGGTCCGCCGTCGCTGGCTCTATGATGCGGAGACCTATCCGCAGGGGATGCACGATGCCGATCACCGTGGCTGCATTGCGAGAAACCGCTGCCGGCGAGCGCCGCGTGGCGATCACACCGGAAGTGGCGAAGAAGCTGCATGCCAAGGGGATCCGGGTTTTGCTCGAACGAGGCGCCGGGGACAGCGCTGGATTTCCAGATATTTCCTACGCCGATGCGGACTTCGCTGACGCGGATGCCGTGCTCGCTCAGGCCGATGTGCTGGCGTGCGTACTGCCGCCTGATGACAGCGTGTGGGCCAGGCTGCGCGAAGCGACGGTGGTCGTGGGCCAGCTTCGTCCCTACGGTGCCGCCGCGCGCCTGTCGGCGATGGCGCGTCGCAAGCTGACCGGCTTCGCGTTGGAACTTCTTCCGCGCACGACGCGTGCGCAAGCGATGGACGTGCTCAGTTCGCAGGCGGCGGTCGCGGGCTATCGCGCCATGCTGATTGCAGCGGAAAACTCGCCAAAGTTCTTTCCCATGCTGACGACTGCGGCCGGCACCATCCGGCCGTCCAAAGTGCTGGTGATCGGCGCGGGCGTGGCGGGTTTGCAGGCCATTGCCACGGCGCGGCGCCTGGGTGCACAGACGGAAGGTTATGACGTGCGCCCGGAAACGCGCGAGCAGGTGGAATCGCTCGGAGCGAAGTTCCTGGACCTCGGCGTCAGCGCGGCAGGCAGCGGTGGTTACGCGCGTGAGTTGTCGGCCGAAGAGCGCCAGGCGCAGCAACAGGCCCTGGCCGATCATCTCAAGGGCGTCGACGTGCTGGTGACGACGGCGGCGGTGCCGGGACGTCCTTCGCCGAAGATCGTGACCGAAGCCATGGTCGCCGTCATGAAGCCCGGCGCATTGATCGTGGATCTCGCCGCCGAAGGCGGTGGCAACTGCGAACTGACACGCCCCGGCGAGCGCTCGGAACACGGCGGCGTGACCATCCTTGGCCCGCTGAACCTGCCAGCCGGCGCGCCCCTGCATGCTTCGGAGATGTATGCGCGAAACGTGTACAACTTCCTTGAGTTGCTGGTGAAGGACGGTGCGTTATCGCCCGACTTCGGGGACGAACTGGTGGCGAAGTCCTGCGTGACCCGCGACGGCCAGTCGCACGCCTGAGCCGCGCTTCGTCGGATAAGCAAACGGGCCGCGATGCGGCCCGTTTTCGATTCAGCGACGCGGCGGCGGTGGCGGACGCCCGCCCGGCCCCATGCCCGGCGGCGGCCCCATGCCACCGTGCGGCGGTGGAGGCATGCCATTCTGCTGGCGGAACTCGCGCATCAGTTGCTGGCGCTGTTCGGGCGGCAGTTGCTGGAAACGCTGGAATGCGGCGTGCAGTTGCTGGCGCTGTTCCGGCGTCAGGTTCTGGAACTTGCGCATGTTCTTCCGCGCTTCCTCGCGCTGTTCCGGCGTCATCTTCTGCCACTGTTCGAGGCGGTCCCGCACCTTCTGCCGTTCATCCGGCGGAAGGGCATTCCACTCCTGCGCGCGCTGGAGCATGCGCGACTGGCGCTGAGGAGGAAACGTGTCCCATTCCTGCTGCAAGGGCGCGAGGACTTCACGCTCGGACGGTGTCAGCTGGCTCCAGGATCGCGGCGCCGGCGGCGGGCCCGGGGGCGGCCCCGGCGGGGGTCCCATGCCTGGCGGAGGCGGCGGGGGCGGCATCTGCTGGGCAAAGGCCGGCGACGTGGCGCCGGCGAGCAAGGCCATCAGGAACAAAGCGTGTACGCAACGCATCAGACGCATGGATCAGCGGCTCGCCTGCGTACTGTCGTTGGTTGCCAGCCAATCGTAGAAATCGAGGTTCTGG
Source organism: Dyella terrae (assembly GCF_004322705.1). NCBI lineage: Bacteria > Pseudomonadati > Pseudomonadota > Gammaproteobacteria > Lysobacterales > Rhodanobacteraceae > Dyella > Dyella terrae. The sequence continues at coordinate 1,016,171 of NZ_SIZZ01000002.1, forward strand.
ACCATGCTGGGGTCGATGCTCGAGACATCCGGCGGCAGGTCGTCCTGTTCGGTCTGCTCCGTACCCTGGGCACGGTTAGGGAGATCGCCGCGCATCGGGGCGAAGAACATAAGTGCGGCGAAGGCCACGGCGGCAAAGGCGCCGGCCGGCACCAGCAGGCGCGTCATGCGCGTGACCGCAGGCGGCGTGGCGACGGCCAGGGCGGCGCGACGGGCCGCACGGAGGCGGCCGGCGGTGACCGGGTCGATCTGACGACTGGCCTCGCGGTACAGCGCGCGGGCGCGGCGTTCCAGGTTGTTGTCGGGCGAACTCATCGCCATTCCTCCAATTGGTCGCGCAGACTGTGCATGGCGCGCGACAGATGGGTTTTCACACTTCCTTCGGAACATCCCATGGCCCGTGCCGTTTCAGCGACATCCAGGCCCTCCAGAACACGCAGCATGAACGCTTCGCGCTGGCGTTGAGGCAGTTTCTTCACCGCGGCTGCCATATCCGCGTACGACTGGGCATCCTGCAGCCGGTCCAGCGGGCCGGGTCCGGTATCAGCCGGGTCCCAGCTGGGCATTTCGTCGCCGTCATCGTCCCGGCCGCCACCCAGCCATCCCACCACGATCGAGCGTACCTTTCGGCGACGCTGCAGATCGACGATGCGTCGGCGCAGGATCCCCCAAAACAGCGGGGTCCATTCCTGGGCCGGCTTGTCGCCGTAATTGCGGACCAGGCGCAGCATGGCGTCCTGGACCGCGTCCAGGGCATCCTCGCGGTGCCCGAGGTTGAGCTCGGCCATGCGGAACGCGCGGCGTTCCACCTGGGCCAGGAATTCGTTCATGGACGCGGGAACCGCCCGGGTGTCTTCGGTCAGCAGTTCGGCGTCCAGCGTGGATACGACGCTGTTCACGGCGGGGACGTCCGCCTCGTCGGAGCGCTCATCCGCGGACTCCATGGTGGTGACTCCACGCATCAACGCGGCAGGCTCGCACGGGTTGACCTGCAACCGTATGATGCGCCTACAACGGTGTTATGGCAGGGAGGGGTCATGATCGACGGGTTCCTGGCGCTTTACATCTTCATGCTGGCCGCTTTTACCGGCTATGAAATCATCGCGAGAGTGCCGGTTATCCTGCACACACCGCTGATGTCAGGTTCAAACTTCGTACACGGAATTGTGCTGGTTGGCGCCATGGTTGCGCTAGGGCATGCGCAAACGTCGTTGGAAATTGCGATTGGCTTCATCGGCGTGCTGCTGGGGGCGGGCAATGCCGCCGGCGGTTACGTGGTGACCGAGCGCATGCTGGAGATGTTCAAGTCCAGCAAACCTGCCGGCAACCGGGAGGCTAAGTGATGGCCTGGTTGCCGACGTTGATCAAAGCCTGTTACTTCCTCGCCGCACTGCTGTTCATCCTGGGTCTCAAACGCATGAGTTCGCCGCGCACCGCGCAGGGCGGCATCGTGTGGGCGGGCGTAGGCATGTTGCTGGCGGTTCTGGCCACGTTTGCCCTGCCGGACATGCATAACCGTGGGCTGATCCTCGCCGCCGTGGTCATTGGCGTCGCGGCGGCCTGGTGGTCTGGTCGCCGGGTGGCGATGACTGATATGCCGCAGATGGTGGCGCTCTACAACGGCATGGGCGGTGGCGCAGCCGCGGCCATCGGCGCGGCCGAGCTGTTTGGCTTCAGTGCCAGTGCCGTGACCCTGCTCGACGGGGGAACCTTCACCGCCGACGGGGCGGGGCCGGATACCGCGCAGCTGTCGCTGGCCGTGCTGGGTGCGTTGATCGGCGCCGTGAGCTTCTCCGGATCGCTCATCGCCTTCGCCAAACTCCAGGGTTGGCTGGACAGACGCTTCGTGTTCCCGGGCCAGCGCGCCGTGAACATGGCCGTCCTTGCCGCTGCCGTGGTCATCGGCGTGATGCTGGTGACGGGGCAGCTGACCTCGCCCCTCATCGTGGCGTTTTTCGTGCTGGCGCTTTTGTTCGGCCTGATGATGACGCTGCCGATCGGCGGTGCCGACATGCCGGTGGTGATATCGCTGTACAACGCGTTCACCGGATTGGCCGTGGCCTTCGAAGGTTTTGTCCTGCAGAACGAGGCGATGATCATCGCCGGTACCGTGGTGGGTGCCGCCGGTACCTTGCTCACGCAGCTGATGGCCAAGGCCATGAACCGGTCGCTGGGCAATGTGCTGTTCGGCAATTTCGGAGCCGGCGGCGGTACGGCGCAGGAGATCGGCGGCAGCCAGAAGCCGATCGAAGCGGCGGACGCGGCGGTGATGATGGCGTATGCCGAGCGCGTGGTGATCGTGCCGGGTTACGGCATGGCCGTGGCCCAGGCGCAGCACAAAGTGTGGGAGTTCGCGCAGCTGCTGATTGCACGCGGGGTGAAGGTGAAATTCGCCATCCATCCAGTGGCGGGGCGCATGCCCGGTCACATGAACGTGCTGCTCGCGGAAGCCGGCGTTCCCTACGACCTCATCGTGGACATGGAAGACATCAATCCTGAGTTTCCGACGACGGACGTGGTGTTGGTGATCGGCGCCAATGACGTGGTGAATCCGCTGGCGAAGACGGATCCGACGTCACCGATCTACGGCATGCCGATCCTCGATGTCGCCAACGCCAGACAGGTCATCGTGGTGAAGCGAGGCAAAGGCACGGGTTTCGCCGGCATCGAGAATGCGCTGTTCTACGCAGATAACGCCCGGATGCTTTATGGCGATGGGCAGGCTGCGGCAGGGCAGCTGGTGACGGAGTTGAAGGGCGTGGATGGCTAGCGTCGTTCAGACAGGCTGCCCGCTCTAACGTCGTCATGCCGGCGAAAGCCGGCATCCAGGGCGTTCACCGCGATACTTGGTGGATGCCGGCTTTCGCCGGCATGACGGCATGGCAAGCGTTAGCCGGCTTGCGAGCGTTGGCGTGCCGGCCGTCCGGCCGCGACGGCGGCGAGCGCTACGCCCGCGCAAAACCACACCCAGTCCTGCCCGGACCAGTTAAGCCGGGTCAGCTGCCACAGCAGGCCAAATCCGGCCGTCTTCATGGCATCCACCAGCCCCAGCCCCATGCTGCCGGCGATCCGGGCCGCCGAAGTAAGCACACCCACATAAGCACAGGCCAGCATCGTGGCCAGGATGGCGAGGACGGTGGCGCCCTGGCGATCCGGGCGGATCCAGCTGCGGATCGCGCGTCCGAGCATCCAGCCAAACGGGATGGCGAGAAAAGGCAGGGGGCGCTGCATATAGAGCGTGGGCAGCATCCACACGGCGCCTGCCGCCATGCCCAGCATGAGGGCGCTGAAGACGGAGAACAGGACGACAAGCGGGTTACGTGCGCTCATGGGGCGAAAACGAAACAAAGCTGGGCTGGCACGAAGGGTTCCCGCGGGTAAACCCCGATCATAGCGCCATCGGGCGGTAGGCCGGCCCTTGAGATCGATCCGTGCCGGCCTGATCTGGCACTACGTAGCCGTGCGTGGGTCCCGGTCGGACCCTGTCAGCGGCATAATAGACAGCTTGGCCCGGTGAATCCCCGGGCGCGATGAGATTCGGCGGATAGGCATGAGTGGTTTCAGTCTTAGTAGCGAACCCTTCACCCTGGAGCGGGACTGCGAGGCCGTGATGGTCCCGCAGGGCGAGACCGTGACCCTGCCTGCCGGGCAGATCGGTTACATCACCCAGGCGCTGGGCGGCAGCTTCACCGTGTATGTGGAAGGCAACCTCTTCCGCATCGCGGGCAATGACGCCGATGCGCTGGGCAAGGAGCCCCCGCCGCCGATCGAACTCCCCGCCGACGCCACCGACGCCGACGTCGAAAAGCTCGTTTGGTCGCAGCTGCGCACCGTGTTCGATCCGGAGATTCCGGTCAACGTGGTGGAGCTGGGCCTGGTCTATGACGTAAGCCTTGAAAAGGCCGCACCCGACGGCAGCGACAGCGACGAAGGCGCTCGCAAGGTCTATGTGAAGATGACCCTGACCGCGCCGGGCTGTGGCATGGGTGACATCCTGGTCGACGATGTGCGCACCAAGCTCGAACTCATCCCGACGATCATCGATGCCGACGTCGACCTGGTGTTCGATCCGCCGTGGAACCATTCCATGATGTCGGATATCGCCAAGCTCGAAACCGGCATGCTTTGACGGCAACGCAAGGTTGATGAAAAGAAAGGCGCCCCATGGCGCCTTTCTTTTTGTCCGTGTGATGACGATTTGCGCGGGATCATTTAGCGCGCATTTATTTGAATCGATCAGGCTCGCCGATGGCCAGTCATCGAAATGGACGTCCATTCGCAGAATATCGCCTTTGAATATTGCGGCGAGAGTGTGACCTGCAGCGCACCTGCATTCAGGGAAATCGTTGCCATGCCTTGCGTGTCGTTGGGGACGTGATTCGAAATTCGGTTCGAATCGTTCGGGCCGTGCCACCTTTCAGTCGACTTAAGCGGGCGAAAGGACTCACGCAGGTTGCTGCGTGCCATGGCGTGGTTATCCGGTGAAATCCGCGCCGTTCTTTCGATTCGATGCCCGCATTTGTTCGATGTGACAACGGCATTGACGCTGGTGCAGCGACGCTCGTAGCGTTGCGCGGTCCGTCAACTTACGGACCCATGTCAGGCGATACGCAAGGGCGGTGCACATCGCAGCGAGTCGAATCTCCATTCGGGGGGCGCTGCGTGTAAGTCGCAGGCAAGTCTTCTTCTCGATCCCTCGTCACGTTTCACAAACCGAAACCCGGCATCGGCGGCAAGCGTGGCCGCAGGGGACAACTCATCCTCAAGAAAGTCAGGAGCACCCAATGACCAACCGTCAGCAGCTTCGGGGTACGCGTGTTCTTCGCAAAGCCATCCTGCCCGCCGCGCTTTCGCTCGCGGCACTTTCCTTCCAGGCGCACGCCGCGCAGTCGTGGGTAACGACGCGTACCGACGCCGCACTGATCAAAACGGTCGCACCGGCCACGGCCACCAGCGCATCGACGCTTTCCTCCGCCGGCGGTGGGCAGGTCTGGGCGCTGAACATGCATGACACGCCGGCCCTCGAGAGCACCCTTGTCACGCCGCTTGAGGCAAGCAAGTCCGTCCACGTCGTCCTCAGCCTGCGTCTCAAAAACGAGGGCCAGCTGCAGCAGTTCCTGCACGACGTGGCGACGCCGGGCAATGCGGACTTCCAGCACTTCCTCACCCCGGATCAGTTTAAGAGTCGCTTCGCACCGACGGACGCCGAGGTCCAGAAGGTCGTCGCGCATCTTCAGCAGGCGGGTTTCACCCACGTCGAGGTGGCGCCGAACAACCTGTTGGTATCGGCCGACGGCAATGCGCTGAATGTCGGGGCGGCCTTCAACGCCACGATGAAGACCTTCCAGTATCGCGGTCGCCAGCATTTCGCCAATGACGTACCGGCGATGGTGCCGCAGGAGCTAGGTGGCATCGTGGGTTCCGTGCTGGGTCTGCAGGACGTGGTCGTGCCACACACCATGAGTCATATCGGTCCGCGCGTGGATACGAAGACGCAGCCGCAAGCCACCGCTTCGCAGGTTGCGCACAAACCCACCGACTTCCCGACCATCTACGACGTCGGAACGACGCCAACCGCGTCAGGCACAAAGGTGGGCATCATCACCTGGGGCGACATGACCCAGACCATTGCCGATCTCAAGACCATGACCACGGCCGATGGCCTGGCGACGGTCAATACGCTGGTGGTGAAGACCGGTAGCAGTGCCTACGCCGACGATCCCAATGGCGACGGCGAGTGGAACCTCGACAGCCAGACCATCACCGGCACCTCCGGTGGCACTTCGCAGCTGATCTTCTATACCGCGCCCAATTGCGACTCGAGCGACAGCTGCCTGACGGATGCCGCGATCACCGCGTCGTATAACCGCGCTGTTACGGACAATGTCGCCAAGGTGATCAACGTATCGCTGGGCGAAGACGAAAGCGCAGCGCACAGCTCTGGCACGCAGGCGGCGGACGATGCCATCTTCGCGCAGGCGGCGGCACAGGGGCAGACGTTCTCCATCGCCTCGGGCGATGCTGGCGTGTACCAGTGGTCGTCCGATCCGCTGGAGGGTGCGCCCGGCTACGTAGAGAATTCGCGGGGTACGGTGAAGATCACGCTCACGCATTATTCCGTGAGCGAGCCGGCGACGTCGCCCAATGTCGTGGCCGTAGGTGGCACTACCTTGAGCACCTCGGGTACTGTCTGGTCGGGCGAGACGGTGTGGAACGAGGGACTCGCTACCATCGACCCGGGTTACGACAGCAACAAGCGACTGTGGGCCACCGGTGGTGGCGTGAGCTTGTATGAAACCGCGCCTGCATGGCAGACGGCCGCCCTGGGTTCAAGCATCACCAAGCGCGTGCTTCCTGACGTCGCATTCGATGCGGCACAGTCCACTGGCGCCATCATCTATATCGATGGCGTGCAGTACCAGATTGGCGGTACCAGCCTGGCCTCGCCCATCTTCGTGGGCTTCTGGTCGCGCATCGAATCAGCCCACGCCAATGCGTATGGGCTGCCGACCAACAACATGTACACCAACTTCAAGGCACATGGCACGACGGCGCTGCACGACATCACGTCCGGTTACAACGGCATCGTCAGCGGCGGCAAGACGTACGGCTACTCGGCGGCGACGGGCTGGGACTACACCACGGGCTGGGGCAGCTTTGACGTGAGCGCGTTCAACACGTTTGTGGGGACGTACTTCAGTACGCCGTAGGCCGATGGGTGAGTGGTGAATAGTTAATGGTGAATGGGAAAAGCAGGGGCCCGGCGCTCCTGCTTTTCCGCTCTTTCCATGGACCATTTACAGCGAGCGTCCGCGAGCGGATTCACAGGCGCGCAGCGCCCGCCGCCCTTTGAATCGTGCCAAAAGTGCTTGCTAGAAGCCGCTTCTTCAGTTCGCATTTATCAACGCCAACGGGCGCGCAAACTTTCGTTCAGTTTGAAACGCAAGAAAACATGGCGACGAATTGATCACTGCGTTTTTCCTTCACGCGCATCACGTGATGCAGTTCGAATATGGATCGTGCATTTCACGCGCGTGAAACCAGGCGTCACGCGTGTCGACAATTTCTTGCGACAAGCGCTTGCGATCCATGGCGCCATTTTCAGGGCTTTTCGTACGCATTGACGCGTGTCGGTGACGGCACGTAGCGTCAATCCATTCGTCAATGGGGAGGTTGACGGATGGTTCGTTGAGGTGTGCATCGCCCATTCGCATCGCCACCTTCGATCAACGTCTCACGCGACCAGTCACGGAGTGACCAGGGGGAATCGCGGCGCGGGCGTGCAACGAATCGCATCAGTGCAATCCAATACAGGCGCCGTGCCGTGCACGGCCATTCTCATGGGGCCACGCGGCCGCATAGGGCCCGTTTGTCCCCGATAAAGACCGGGAGTTATGGAATGACCAGTCGTAAACATCTGTGGGGAGTGACCAGGGGAACACGCAAAGCCTTGCTGCCCCTGGCGGTATCGATGGCCATGATGGCCGGCACGTCGCACGCGGCGGACAGCTGGGTGAACACACACACCCATGCTGCCATGCAGAAGACCGCGGCACCTGCCTCGACGTCCACCGTTTCAACGATGTCCGCCAGTGCAGCCAAGCCAGGCTGGACGCTGACCATGCGCGGCAATCCCACCGTGGACGACGCGCTGGTGACGCCGCTTGAGGAGAGTCGCGCGCTGCACGTTGCCGTGAGCCTGAAGCTTCGCAACCAGGATCAGTTGCAGCAGTTCCTGCATGACCTGGCGACGCCCGGCACGGCCAGCTATGGCCAGTTCCTGACGCCGGCGCAGTTCAAGGCGAAGTACTCGCCGACCGATCAGCAAGTGCAGGCCGTCATCGCGCATCTGCAAAGTGCGGGCTTCACCAACATCACGGTGTCGCCCAACCATCTGCTGATCGAGGCCGATGGCCACGCCAGCAATGTGCAGGCGGGCTTTCGCGCCACCATGAAACAGTTCCAGTTCCGCGGCCGCCAACGCATCGCCAACGATGCCGAAGTGCTGGTGCCGGCGTCCCTGGGCGACACGGTCAACGCCGTGCTCGGCCTGCAGGACGTGAGCGTGAAGCACACGATGTATCACTTCATCAAGCCCAGCACGCAGTCGGAGCTGAAGGCCTCCGCTCCCGTGTCGACGAATGCCACGGCAGCGGCCGGAACCATCACCAGCCACAATCCGACGCAGTTCGCGGCGATCTACAACGCCGGCAGCACGCCGACGGCGTCGAACACCACGGTGGGCATCATCACCTGGGGTAGCACCACGCAAACGGTGACCGACCTCAACACGTTCACGTCGAACGCAGGCTTGCCGACCGTCACCACGCAGACCGTGAAAGTCGGTACGGCCACGCTGTGGGACGATGCGGACGCCGACGGCGAATGGGACCTCGACAGCCAGACCATCGTCGGCACGTCCGGTGGCGTGCAGAAGCTGATCTTCTACACTGCCGCCAACGGCACCAACGACGCGAGCCTGACCGATGCCGGCATTACCGCGGCGTACAACAAGGCCGTGACGGACAACGTCGCCAAGGTGATCAACGTTTCGCTTGGTGAAGACGAAACGGCCGCGCACAATTCGGGCACGCAGTCGTCCGACGACACCGTGTTCCAGCAGGCCGTGGCGCAAGGCCAGACCTTCTCGATTTCCTCGGGCGACGAAGGTGTATACGAGGCGCAGCAAGGCGTGCTGACCAACACATCCGGTACGGTCACTGCCAATCTCAGCGCCTACTCGGTCAGCGAGCCGGCCTCGTCGCCGTACGTCGTTGCCGTTGGTGGCACCACGCTGAGCACGACCAGTGGCACGACCTGGGCCGGTGAAACGGTGTGGAACGAAGGCCTTGCCTACGTCAGTTCAACCGACCGGCGCCAGCGCCTGTGGGCCACGGGTGGCGGCGTCAGCTCGTTCGAAACCGCGCCTACCTGGCAGACCACGGCGCTGGGTAGCTCCATCACCCATCGCGTGCTGCCGGACGTGGCGTTCGATGCGGCGCAGTCCAGCGGCGCGCAGATCGTCTACCAGGGCAGCCTCGCGCAGATCGGCGGCACCAGCCTGGCCTCGCCGATCTTCGTCGGCGTGTGGGCTCGCCTGCAATCAGCCAACGGCAACGCACTGCCGTTCCCCACGTCGAAAATGTATGCCGACTTCCCGAACCATCCCGAGTTGCTGCATGACGTCTCGTCGGGCAACAACGGATACAACGGCTATGGCTATAACGCCGCGGCGGGCTGGGACTACACGACGGGCTTCGGCAGCATCAACATCTCGGCGTTGAACACCTTTGCCGCGGCAAACTGGGTCTCGGGCGGTGGCACCACCGGGCCGACGGCGAACTTCACCGATACGGTCAGCGGCCTCACGGTGAACTTCACCGACAGCTCTACGGACACGGGAGGAACCATCAGTTCGCGCTCGTGGAACTTCGGCGATGGCAGCACGTCGACGGCAACGAACCCGAGTCATACCTACACGGCGGCGGGCACCTATACCGTTACGCTGACGGTTACCGACAGCAACAGCAAGACCAGCACCAAGACGCAGTCGGTGACCGTGACCAGTTCCGGCGGTGGCGGCAACGTCCTGCAGAATGGCGTGGCGCTTACCGGGCAGTCGGCCGCCACCGGTGGCCAGTTGAGCTACACGGTGCCGGTGCCGGCAGGGGCAAGCAACCTGGTGATCTCCATCTCCGGTGGCACGGGTGATGCCGACCTTTACACCAAGTTTGGCGCCGCGCCGACGCTCAGCAGCTACGACTGCCGTCCATACGTCAGTGGCAATACGGAGAGCTGCACGGTCGCCAGTCCGCAGGCAGGCACGTATTACGTGATGCTCAATGCGTACGCGGCGTTCTCGGGCGTCAGCATCAAGGCGACCTGGTCGACCGGTGGCAGCGGTGGCGGCAACGTCCTGCAGAACAACGTACCGGTGACGGGCCTGTCCGGCAGTGCGGGTACCAAGCTCAACTACACCGTGACGGTTCCGGCGGGTGTCAGTTCGCTCACGATTGCCACGTCCGGTGGCACGGGTGATGAAGATCTGTACGTCCGCTTCGGCGCCGCGCCGACCACCAGCACGTACGACTGCCGTCCGTACAAGACCGGCAACAACGAGAGCTGCACGGTGACATCGCCGAGTGCGGGCACGTACTACATCATGCTCAACGGGTATTCGTCCTTCTCGGGTGTGACGCTGAAGGCGAACTGGTAATCATGGTGTGTTGACACGAAAAGCCCGGCGTTGGCCGGGCTTTTCTCTTGCAGTTGCGAGCGGCTTTCTTCAGGTCTGGCTTTCTTCGAAGCGATTCGCGTCGCGGTTCTTGCGCACCTTCGACGGATCCCACACGCGACCGTTCATCGTGATGTACACGCCATCGGGGAGCGTCTGCACGGCAGCCACGGCGCAGCCGATATTGAACACGGCGTCCGAGCCCTGGAAGCGCGCCGGATTCAGCGCGCCGGTGAGCACGATGACCTTGCCCTTGATGCTGGCCAGTTCGCGCGCGGTCTCGACCATGGTGTCGGTGCCGTGGGTGACCAGGACGTAGCGATGCGGCTGCGCTTCGATCGTCGAGCGGATCAGCGCACGGTCCTCGTCGCTGATGTGCAGGCTGTCCTTGCGCAGGATCGGGATCACGTCGAACTGGAAGGCCACGCCCAGCTGGCTGAGGATCTCGCCGATCTGCGGCGCACCGATCTTGTAGTCCGACTTGTCGTCGAAGTAGATCTTGTCGATGGTGCCGCCGGTGGTGACGATGGTGAGATGCTGCATGGTCGCTGCGCCGTTCGATGGGGATGGGGCATTTTAGAGGGGCGGGGCATCCGGGGCCATGCCTCTCAGATCAGCAGGACGGTATCTCCCGGTTCCACGGCGTCCAGACGGTCCAGACCATGGGCCACGTAACGCCGCAGGGCCGCCCCGGGCCGGCGATCGCCACGATGCTGCTTGCACCAGGCGGCCTGGCGGGCAAGGAGGGCCGCCGCGGTGCAACGGGCCAGGGTGAAGGCCAGTCCGCGTGCGCCCGATTCGAGCTGGTCGCGCTGGCTGCCGTGGGTATCCAGCCACTGGCGGGCCGCTTCCAGCGTGTGCTGGATGGCACTGACCGCGTGCATGTCGTCATTGTCGGCCAGCCAGGAGGCCACCGAGCCGCGCAGTGCCTGAACGGCATCGGCATTGAGCGCGCGCAGGCTGTCCAGCGACAGCACGTTGGTGGTGCCTTCCCAGATGGCATAGACCTGCGCATCGCGCAGCAATTGCGGAAGGCCGGTGTCCTCGATATAGCCGGCGCCACCGAAACACTCCAGGGCCTCGGAGCAGATGCGGATCGCCTGTTTGGCAGTCCACAGCTTCGCCAGCGGCGTGAGCAGGCGAAGCAGTGCTGTTTCTTCCGGTGCCGCCTGGCCTTGTTCGACGCGGCCCAACAGATGGGCCACCTCAAAGGCGAGGGCGAACGATGCCTCGAACTCGGCCTGCATGCCGGCCAGCGTGTACGCGTGCAGTGGTTGCTCGATCAGATGCTTGCCGAAGCTCTCGCGACGATGCGCGTAGTCGCGTGCCAGTTGCAGGGCGCGCGCCATGCTGGCCACGGCACAGACGGCATTCCAGGTGCGCGTTACGTTGAGCATGGGCGCCACCTGCCGCACGCCATGGCTCAGTTCGCCGACGGGCCAGGCCGGTAGGCCATCGAGATGAATCTCCGCGGTCGGCAGCTCGTGCGTGCCCAGTTTGTCCTTGAGTCGATCGACGAGCAGCTCCGGCTTGCGCTCCGATCCGTTCATGGTTTCCACGAAAAACAGGGCCAGCGCACCCGGGCCATCGCCAGCGCCCTCCGGCCGGGCGAGCGCCAGCGCCGCCTCGCCCACGACGGCCGAGCTGAACCATTTGCGGCCATAGAGCCGCCACTGGCCAGCCGCGTCGCGTCGCGCCACGGTTTCGGTGCGCCCGACGTCCGACCCACCCGCGTTCTCGGTCATCCACTGGCCGCTGAGCCAGAACGTCGACGGGTTGCGACTGAGGAAATGGGGCAGGGCGCGATCGATCAGCGCCTGGTTGCCTGAGGCCTTGAGTGCCGTCGCCGCGCCGTCGGTCATTGCCAGCGGGCAGCAATAGAACTCGCTGGCGGGGTGATAGAGGTAGACGCGCGCGAAAGCTTCGAGTCGCGCGGTCGGGTGCGCTTCATGACCCGACGACAGCACGGCATGGCGCGTCGTCATGTGCGGGCCTTCCTGCCACGCTGGCGTCAGCTCGATGCGATCGACCCGCTTGCCCCAGGCGTCCCACTGCGTAAGCACCGGCTTGCGTCGCGACGTTGCGTTGACGCGATGGAAGGCCATTTGCGCGTAGTCGCCCAGCGCATCGAGATCGGCGTCGATCGCCGAACGCCGCTCGGAGGCGAGCGCGCGATCGAGCAACGAAAGCAGCAGGCGGTCATCGCGGTAGGGATGGACCAGTTGCGGGGCGTCTTGCACGAATCCCATGGGGCGGCTCCCGTGGTGGATTCGTCGAGTATAGGCGCCCGCCGGCGCTATGTTTTCGGCTTGCGCTTCACCCCCGCGCCCAGCGTGCCGATCAGCACCAGGGTCAGGATGATTTCGCACAGCGCCAGCCAGCGCTCGCTGGAAGAACTCCAGCCTTCGGCCACGCCATGGCTGAAATAGAAGAGGCTCAGGATGCCCACCCACAGCAGCGCGCGACGCACGTCGGGCAGCGCCAGCAGCGGCAGCAACAAAGGAAGCACAGTGATCAGGAGCACCAGCCACAGCGGCATCAGCTGGGGAGGGAAGAGCCAGGCATGCCAGGCCAGCTGCAGCACGGTCAGCAGGGCCCACGAGGCCATGCCGACGCGGTACGTGGTCGCCACCGGCGCCGTCATGCGGCACCTGCCAGCTTGCGCGCCACGTCGGCAAGGCGACGGCCCAGTGCACGGGCCAGCTCACGCTCGTGTTCGGTGATGGCGTTTTCGCCCTTGGGGCCGGCGACGTGGCTGGCGCCGTAAGGCGAGCCGCCGCTGAGCGTCGACGTCAGCGCGGGCTCGGTATAGGGCAGGCCCACCAGGATCATGCCGTGATGAATCAGGGGCAGCGCCATGGTCAACAAGGTGGATTCCTGGCCGCCATGCATGGTGCTGGTGGACGTGAAAACAGCCGCCGGCTTGCCGGCGAGCGCACCACTGGCCCATTCGGCGCCCGTGGTGTCCAGGAAATGCTTCAGCGGCGCGGCCATGTTGCCAAAGCGGGTGGGGCTGCCCAGGGCGAGGCCCACGCATTCGATCAGGTCCTGGCGCGAGACATAGGGCGCGCCTTCCTCAGGCTCGGGCGGCTGGGCGATCTCGGTCACCGGTGCCACCGGCGGCACCTGGCGCAGGCGGGCCTGCATGCCGGGGATTTCTTCCACGCCGCGCGCGATCAGTCGCGCCAGCTGGGCCACGTGACCGTAGCGGCTGTAGTAGAGGACCAGGATGTCTTGGTTCATGCGGCAGGTCGCCTTGCGAAAAGTGTCTTGGCGGCTGGGGAAGCGTCTTGGGGCACCCTTCACCGCGAATCGGTTAGTGTACCGGTCCAATCCGTCCATGTTGCTGCCCCTGCGGCAGCAGAGCACCAGGGATAAGCCATGGTCCGGCGTTTCGATCGCGATCGCATGCAGAGTTTCAGCCGCTTCATGTGGCAGCGTTTCATCGATGACAAGTGTTTCGAAACCGCGGGTGCGTTGTCCTATACGACGCTGGTCTCGCTGGTGCCGCTCATGGTGGCGGTGCTGGCCATGTTCTCGGCCTTCCCGGTATTCGAAGAAGGGCGCGACAAGCTCATCGACTTCGTCTTCACATTCATCCCGGCGGCGGCGGAAACGGTGAAGAATGCGCTGCTGGCGTTCGCCGCCAACGCCAGTAAGCTCACCGGCATCAGTGTCCTGGTAATGCTGTTCAGCGCCGTGTCGATGATGATCAGCATCGAGGACCGCATGAACCGCATCTGGCGCGTGCATTGTCCGCGGCCGTGGGGCTCGCGCATCCTGTTGTACTGGGCGGCGATCAGCCTGGGGCCGATCCTGGTGGTGGGTGGCCTGGTGGTCAGCTCTTATGTCACGGCCCTGCCGCTGATGCAGAGCGTGAGCGGCCTGGGGCTGGGGGCGCAGCTGCTGCGCTTCCTGCCGTTCGTCGTTACCTTCCTGACCCTGATGCTGCTCTACGTTGTGGTGCCCAACCGGCGGGTGTCGATCACCCATGCCGCAGTGGGTGCGCTTATCGGTGCCGTGCTGTTCGAGCTGGCACGATGGGGTTTCGCCCAGTTCGTGCGTCACGCGCAGACGTACCAGCAGATTTACGGCGCGGCGCTGGCGGCCCTGCCCATTCTTCTGCTGTGGATCTACCTGTCATGGATCATCGTGATCCTGGGTGCATCGATTGCCGCGTCGGTTTCGGCCTTCGAGTACCAGTTGCCGGGCGAAGACCTGCCCGAAGGCACGGAGTTCCTTGGTCTCCTCGTCGTGCTCAAGCACTTCGTGGATTCGCAGCGCAAAGGTTACAACCTGGATCCCGCGCTCGTGCGCGTGCGCGAACCCTATCTGCGCAGCGCTTCGATCGCGACGTTCTTCGCCGACTTGCAACGCGCCGACCTGATTCAGCGCGGCGAGGCGGGCGGCTGGTTGCTGACGCGCAGCCTGGATGCCACGGATTTGCTGCGTGTTTACCAGTCGGCCGAGTACCGCCTGCCACTGGAGCCGGCCGAGGAAGTCCAAAAGCTTGGCATCGCGCTCCCCGATGAGCTTATTGGCCTGCTTCGGTCGGTGGCGGAATCGCTCCGGGCGGAGCTTGGTACCCGCCTTGATCAGGCTTTTCCGCCGACGGCGGATATTCCGGAAAGCAAGGAAATCCCTGCATGAAATGGCTCTACACCTTTGTCCTCGCTGCTTCCCTGGTGGTGCCCTCGGCGCACGCTGCCATGCCGGAGCGCCCGCAGCTGAAGATCACGACGCTCGACGGCAAGTCGTTCGACCTTGCATCGCATCGCGGCAAGTACGTCATCGTCAATTACTGGGCGACGTGGTGCGTGCCTTGCATCAAGGAAATGCCCGACATCTCGCAGTTCGTCACCAGGCATAAAGACAAAGTGACGGCGATCGGCCTGGCATACGAGGATTCGGACAAGGCCGACATCCAGGCCTTTCTCGCCAAGCATCCGGTGAGCTATCCGATTGCGCAGGTCACCCTGGACAAGCCGCTGAAGGATTTTGACGAGCCGCGCGGCCTGCCCACCACGTGGCTCATTGGTCCGGATGGCAAGGTGGCAAAGCGTTTTGTCGGTGGCGTGACGGAACAATCCCTTGGTGATGCCATGGGCGTTAAATAGGCACGCCATGGCTAGCGCGCATTTTATCGTCAGCGGACGCGTGCAAGGTGTGTTCTACCGCGCCAGCGCGCGCGAACAGGCGCTTGCGCTGGGGCTGATCGGATATGCGAAGAACCTGCCTGACGGTACGGTCGAAGTGCTGGCCAGCGGCAGCGAATCGGCCATTGATGCACTGGAACAATGGCTCCGTCGCGGGCCCCCGGGGGCGAGGGTGGATCGTGTCACGCGCACGGTGACGACACCCTTCGAGGGTCGCGGCTTTTCCACGCTTTAGCCGTCGGCGCTACGCCGGCTCGTCCAGCGCAATAGCGCACTGGCGCCGTGACGGACGGGGCGTAAACATCAGCGGCGCGGAAATCGCGAACCCCTGTGCAAAGTCGATGCCCATGCGTTCGACCTGCAACAGCAGTTCGGGACAACTCACGCATTCAGCAATCGTCAGCTTGCCGGTGACGTGACCGATATTGTTGATGGCCTGCACCATCGCCAGGTCAGTGGGGTCGTCGATCATGTCCTTGACGAAGCTGCCATCGATCTTCACGAAATCGACGGGCAGGTGCTTGAGGTACGTGAACGAAGACATGCCTGCACCGAAATCGTCCAGGGAAAAGCGGCAGCCCAGTGCGCGCATTTCGTTGATGAAGACCGTGGCGCGGGAGAGGCTGCTGATTGCCGCGGTTTCAGTGATCTCGAAACAGATCGACGACGGTGGCACGCGGTGCGCGATGAACTGGCGGCGCAGGAAGTCGGAGAAGCCGTCTTCGCACAACGACATGCCCGACAGATTGATGGCGCAGATGTCCGGCACTTGCGCCGGTTGATGCTCCAGGCGATGACGCAGCGTACCGAAGGCTGCATCCACCACCCAGCGGTCGATCGATGGCATCAGGCCATAGCGTTCGGCGGCAGGAATGAAGGCGCGCGGCGGAATCAACGCGCCGTCTTCTTCCACCATGCGCAGCAGCAACTCCACATGATGCCCCTGGCCCGGTCCGCGCAGATCAATGATCTCCTGCGCCAACAGGACGAATCGATCGTCGGTCAGCGCTGCCTGGATACGGCTGACCCAGCCCATTTCGGACTGACGCGTGGCGACTTCGTCATCGCCCAGATGGTACGCCTGGACACGATTGCGTCCCTTCTCCTTCGCCAGGTGGCAGGCCGCGTCGGCGGCGCCAAGGATGTCTTCGCGCGTGAGGCGGTCGCCCACCAGGCTGACCAGGCCAATACTCGCGCTCAGCGAAAATGCCCGGTCGCGAAAGGCGAAATGCAAATCGCCGACCGACATGCGGAGGTTCTCGGCGATCTTCATGCCGTCGTCCGCACCGCAGTTCTCGAGGAGGACAACGAACTCGTCACCGCCCAGCCGCGCCACCGCATCGGTTTGCCGGACTTCCTTGGTGAACAGCGCCGCGATCTGTCGCAGCAGCTCATCACCCGCGGCATGGCTGCAGGTGTCGTTGATGACCTTGAACTGATCCAGGTCGAGATACAACACGGTAAGCGGCTGCGTGGATTCGGCGGCGACGCGCGTAGCGAGGGCGAGCCGGCGCTCGAACTCACGCCGATTGATCAGGCCGGTCAGGCCGTCATGGCTGGCCTGGTAACTGAGCATCGCCGCGTGTTCGCGGTCGCTGCTGACATCGCGGATGATCAGCACGGCACCATCGATGCCACCATTGCGGTCGCGGATGGGCGTGGCGGTGATGTCCACGCCCATGAGCGTTCCGTCGACGCGTTCCAATAGCAGCTTGCCCACCGAGGACCATGGGGCGCATTCGCGCAGTACCTGTGCAAAAGGGTCGGGGAGACGCTCAAGCGTCGCCTCGTCGACCACGCGGCAGATGTCGCTGACATCCCGGCCGACCGCATCGGCGCCATTGCGACCGGTGAGGCGTTCGGCGCTGGGGTTGAGGTAGGCAATCAAGCCGGCGGCATTCGTCGTGATCACCGCGTCACCGATCGATTGCAGGGTGACTTCGGCGCGTTCCTTTTCCGCGTAGAGCAGTGCGTCGGCCAGTCGCTTCTCGGTGATTTCCGTCACCGAGCCGGCCATGCGCGTCGACGTGCCACGCCCGTCGCGCAGGGAGGTGCCGCGGGCGTGGAACCAGCGGAAATCGCCGTGGGTGCCGTCAATGCGGAACTGCACGTCCAGCGGCGAACCGTGCCGCACATGCGCAAGTACGATCCGGCGGGCCACGATGCGATCCTGCGGATGAAGCCGGCCGAACACCAGTTCGGGTGCACAGGGCTCAGGGGTGTGGACATCAAGCATGTCCTGGAGGCGCGGCGAGAGATAAAGTCGCCGGTTGCGACGGTCCCAGTCCCAGATGCCGTCGCTGCTGCCGTCGACCGCCAGCTGGAAGCGGTCTTCACTAGCCTGCAGGGCGCGGGCAACCTTGGCGCGATCGGCCAGCAACCGGCGCGTACGTCCGGCGGCAACAAGCACCATCAGGCACCCCGTAAGGCCAATCAGCCATCGAAGCAGGTTCGCCGTTTGCCGCGAGGCCTTGCCGAGTGCCTCCGAGAACGCTTCTTCCAGTGGCGTCAGGCGAGCATCAATGCGTCGAATGTGCTCCAGCGTGTTCTCGGTCCATTCGCGATCATGGTCGCCCCGCAGGTAGCGCGCGCGCACTTCATGGCCGATGGCGACCAGTTCGTCGATGCGCCTGTCGCCCTCTCGCCAGATCAACACCGCCCGGTGAATGGGCGCCATGTCGCTGAAATGACGATAGAGGCGTGACATCCCGGGAATGTCGTCATCGGCGATGCCGCCACGCTCGAACTCCGTCCGTACGATGTCGTCGTCGGGCTTGGGTTTATCCAGTTCGTCGCGGGCCCGTCGATCGCCAAGCGGGATGGCGATGGCATCAAGATAGTCGCGGTAATCACTTTCGGCGTAGCTGGAGAGGTAGCGTTCCAGATGCAGCACAGCCAGTTTCTGCCCCTTGGACCAGCGGCTTTCGCCGCCGACAAAGGCGCGTGCACCGGACATGATGTCCATGCTGACGGCACACATGCCAATCATCACCAGCACAACTACGACGAAGGGCACGACGATTTCGGTCGCCCGGCCACTCTTGCCCAGCGGAACAGCCCCCCGGCCTTGTCCGCGCATCAGTGCCTCCCCCCGGCGCTGGCTCTACGACTGTTCGGAAGTTATCGGCCGTCCCCGAGGCGGCTTGAGTTCCGATGGGCCGCGCGGAAGCATGACGTCCGTCACGCACGGGTGGCAGTGACCCATGGCGGGTACGACTCAGAACGAATCGGGCACCCAAAGTGCCTTGTCGGTCACCCGTTCGTGCTTGGGCTTGCCCTTGAGTTTGGCCAGCTTCACTTCGGGAATGGTTTCGTCATGGCGCGGGACGTTTTCGAGCAGGTGCCGGATCAGGTTGATGCGACCGCGCTTCTGGTCGTTGAAGTCGACGACGAACCACGGTGCATCGGAGCGGTGCGTATGTTCGATCATGCGATCGCGAAGTTTGCCGATCTCGGCGTATTTTTCGCGCGACGCCATATCGACGGGTGACAGCTTCCAGCGCTTGAGCGGGTCCTTGGCGCGGGAAGCGAAGCGTTCTTCCTGTTCTTCCTGGTCAACCGCCAGCCAATACTTGATCAACAGGATGCCGTCATCGGTCAGCAACTTTTCGAAAGCGGGTACTGCCCGCATGAACTCGTCGTACTGTGGCTTGGTGCAGAAGCCCATCGCCGGTTCGACAACGGCACGGTTGTACCAGCTGCGATCGAACAGCACGAGTTCCCCGGCGGATGGAAGGTGCGCCACATAGCGCTGGAAGTACCACTGCGTGGTTTCGTGCTCGTCCGGTTTGCCCAGCGCCACGACGCGGTAGCCACGTGTGTCCATTGACTCGGTGATGGCCTTGATGGTGCCACCCTTGCCGGCCGCATCGCGGCCTTCGAACAACACGACCAGGCGCCGGCCGCTGCGCTTGAGCCACCGGTTGAGGCCGGCCAGTTCCAGCTGCAGTTCTTCCATGATCTTGCGGTACTGCTTGTCGGGCTTGGACACGGCAGGTCCTCCGGCGATGGCCAACGAATCGCGCTAGCGTTGCGCCTGTGCTGTGTAAGAGGCGTACAGGGAGGTGAACGCTACCGCTTAGAGGTCGATGTCGATGGGCGGTCGCCCGATGCGGTAACGCGCGCTCATTGCCTGGATGGCGCGACGAAAATCCATGGTGAATCCCGCCGTGTCGAAGAGCGTGCTCCGTTCGTTCCCGCGCTCAAGGTGGCGCCGCAACAAGGCGAGCGCTTGCCTGTCGTTGCCCAGCTGGACCGCCTGGGCGACGAAACTGTCTTCGTCCTCCGCCACCAGTTCGGGCAGGTTGGCGTGGAACAGCAGGCTGGCGCCCTGGCGACCGGAAAGGGTGTAGCCCACCATGGTCAGCACGGGACAGCCTGCCCAGAGCGCGTCCAGCGCCGTCGACTGCGCGTTGCACGGCGACGTATCGAGGAACAGGTCGGCCTGACGCAATCGTGCGAGATGGGCTGCGTGGGGAAGGCGTGGCGCAAACACCAGCCGGCTGCCTTTGATGCCCATGGCTTCGGCAGCCATGCGCAAGCGTGACATGGACGCATCGTCCTCGCTGTACAGCCACAGGACGCTGTCGGGTACGCGCTCAAGGATGAGCATGAAACGCGAGAACGACGCCGGGTTGAGCTTGTGGCTGCCGCTGAAGCAGGCGTACACAGTGGCCGTTTCAGGGAGTCCGCTTGCCTGGCGCGACGGTGCCTGCGGGAGTGCGACAGGCGTATAGGGCAGGGCGCAGCGCGGAAGGCGCACGATCTTTTCTGAGAAGTGTTCGCGCAAGGTTGCCGGGAGTGCCGTCGCGTCGGTCAGTTGGTAGTCGGTCCAGCGTGCGCCCGACGTGGCTGGATAGGCCAGCCAGTTCACCTGCACAGGTGCCGGTCGCAGTTCGAACAGATCGCTGTTGGCACCGCTGCCGAAGGTGCGCAGGTCGAACAGGACTTCAATGCGCTGCTCATGGATGGCCTTCGCAAGCTGGATGGTTGAATGGGTGCTGACGTCATGCAGCGACGTAGTGGCCGCCAGCCGCAGGCGAATCTGGCTCGTTTCGTCCGGCGCAAGCGAAAACAAATGGACGTCCAGTTGCTCGCTGCGCAAGGCTTCAAGCAGGCCCACGGTGAGATGCCCCATGGGGCGATCACCGAAACCATTGGATACGAACCCGACGCGTATCGGGTCGCTGGGTTTGGGCGTGACGTGGGTCAGCCCCATGTGCTGGCGCAACGGCACGGCGTCGTGTTCGACGGTCGCGGCGAATGTCTCGGCGCACTGACGCTGCTCCTTGGCCGTGGCATCTTCGGCGAGGTAGGCAAAGGGCAGGGCGCCTGGCTGGCGGCGTTCAACCGCAGCATGCAGGCGGTCGGCCAGTGCTTCGAGTCCGACCCAGTCAAAGGTGCGTCGCTTGGCAAAGACCAGCATGGCGAGCGCATTGACGGCATCGGGTTGGATGGCCAGTGAGCGCTGGAAGGCCGCGGCTGCGCCGGCGGGGTCGCCCAGCTCGTCCAGCAGAAGCCCGACGTGCAAGGAATATTGCGGTTGGCCTGGTGCCAGGGCCTCGGCGCGCATCCACGACTCCAGTGCGCGCTTCGGCTGCCCCATCGATTGCCAGACGCGCCCTTGCATGGCGTAGGCGCCGTCGAACCGGGGTGCCAGTTCAAGGGCTTCGTCGACGTGCTTGCGTGCCTGTTCGTAGTTGCCCAGCTCCAGCTCGGCCGACGCCAGGTTCAGGCGAAGGCCGGCGTGGGCCGGCGCGCCGTGCGTGGCCATGGCAAAGGACTCGCGCGCCTGCGCGTAGCGTGCCGCTGCCATCAGCGCATTGCCCAGTACGAGCAGGACGGCCGGGTGCCCCGGCTGGCGACGCAAGGTGGCGCGAAGTCGCTCGATGGCCGCCTCCGTGTGTCCTTCGTCCATGTCCAGGTTGGCGAAGCTGCATTGCACCTCGATGCTGTCGGGAGCGATCGCCGCGGCCTGGTTCAATGCTTCGCGTGCTTCGACCGGTCGGCCGAGAAAATGCAGTGCATGACTGTGCAGGCGGGCCAGTTCGGCGTCCTGGGGAAATTCGGTGCGTGCGCGCAGCGCCGATGCCTCCGCTTCGCCCGCTTCGTTGCGGTCGAGCAGCTGGGCGATCCGGTGCTGGTGGGCCAGAAGGGCAGTGCGGGCGGCTTGCGTCATGCGCGCACGCTAGCGCAGGCGAGCGTGGCTGCCAATCGGACAAGTTCGACGGGCCGGCAAATCTGGGATGCTCTGGTCAGTTCATCCGGCAGGGCGACGCTTAGGCGGGTCTTAGGTGGCCGTGAGGCTCTTCAGTTCGTCGGCCTGGAATTCGCGGGTCAGCGTATCGATCAGTTCGTCCAGGTCGCCCTGCATGATTTCGGGGAGGCGATAAAGGTCCAGCCCGATGCGGTGGTCGGTGACCAGATTGTCCTTGTAGCGGTAGGTGCGGATGCGCTGGCTGCGCGCGCCGCTGCCGACCTGCAGGCGACGGGACTCGGCCTGTTCGGCCGTTTGCTTGGACTGCGCCTCGTCGAGCAGGCGCGCCTTGAGCAGACTCATCGCCCGCGCGCGGTTCTTGTGCTGGCTGCGTTCGTCCTGGCACTCCACCACGATGCCAGAAGGCAGGTGGGTAATGCGGATGGCCGAGTCGGTCTTGTTGACGTGCTGGCCACCCGCGCCGGATGCGCGGAAAGTGTCCACCTTGATGTCGGACGCCGCAATGTCGATGGCGTCGATTTCATCCATCTCCGGCAGCACGGCGACCGTCGCCGTCGACGTGTGCACGCGACCCTGCGATTCGGTGGCAGGCACGCGCTTGACGCAATGGACGCCCGATTCGAACTTTAGCTTCGAATAAGCACCCTTGCCCTCGATGCGCGCGACAACTTCCTTGTAACCACCATGCTCGCCAGGGTTCTCGCTGAGGATCTCCACCTGCCAGCGCTGGCGTTCGGCATAGCGCAGGTACATGCGGAACATATCGCCGGCGAAGATCGCGGCCTCGTCGCCACCGGTGCCGGCGCGCACTTCGAGGAAGAGATTGGCCTCGTCGCGCGGGTCCTTGGGCAGGAGCAGGATCTGGAGCTCCTGGTCCAGCGCCAGCAAGCGAGCATCCAGGCGCTGGATGTCGTCCTGCGCCAGTTCGCGCATGTCAGGATCGTCGAGCAAGGTGCGAGCCTCGACGCGCTGGCGCTCGGCGTCATCGTGCTCGCGCAGCGAGAGGACGACCGGTTCGAGTTGCGCGTACTCGCGCGAGAGATCGCGGAATCGCGCACCGTCGGCCAGCACTTCCGGCTGCGCCAGGAGCAGGCCGATTTCTTCGTGGCGTTCGGCGAGGGTTTCGAGCTTGCGACGAATGGACGGAGTCATGGATGGGAAGCACGCGTGGAAAAGGGAGTGAAGTGAGTCGGGTGTGACCTGCGCTTCAAACTCGCTAATCGTTCACTTCGGGCTTCTCGTCGATTCCGTAAAGGCGTCCGGCCGCATGCAGGAGATCCATGTCGCCGGACAGCGCGGCTTCGCGCAGGCGGGCGCTGGGGTGGTGCAGCAGCTTGTTGGTGAGGGTGTTGGCGAGGAAGGCCAGCGCCTCGTCGGGCGACTTGCCGCGCGCGATCATGGCGCGCGCCTTGTCCAGCACTTCGTCGCGATAGGTCTCGGCATGCAGGCGCATGTCCAGGGCGGGATTGCGCACGGTCAGCGCGCGACGCCAGGCCATGTAGCGCTCGACTTGCAGGTCGATGATGGCATCGGCTTCGCGGGCGGCCGCTTCGCGCGAGCGGCGGTTGTCGTCGATCACCTGCCGTAGATCATCGATGCCGTAGAGGAACACATCGTCCAGTTCGCCCACGGAGGCTTCGATGTCGCGCGGAACCGCAATGTCCACCATGAACATCGGTTTGCGGCGTCGCGCGACGATGGCCTTTTCGACCATGCCCCGGGTGACCACCGGGGTGCGGGCAGCGGTCGACGAAATGACGATGTCGGCTTCGGCCAGATGCTGAGGGAGATCCTGGAGGCCGATGGCGTAGCCGCCGTGGCGACTGGCCAGCTCCTGGGCGTTTTCGAGCGTCCGGTTGGCCACGATCAGGCGGCGCACCTTCTTGTCAGCAAGGTGGCGCGCGGCCAGCTCGATGGTGTCACCGGCGCCAATCAGCAGGACGCAGGCTTCGCGCAGGTCAGTGAATACCTGCTCGGCCAGGCGCACGGCAGTGAAGGCGACCGAGACGGTGTGCGCGCCAATGCGGGTGTCCGTGCGCACGCGCTTGGCCACGGCAAAGGTGTGCTGCAGCAAGCGGTCCATCGGAGCGCGCAGCGACTGGGCGTCGCGCGCCAGCTGATAGGCGTCCTTCACCTGGCCCAGTATCTGCGGCTCGCCCAGCACCATCGAGTCGAGGCCGGTGGCCACGCGGAACATATGGCGGACGGCGGCATCTTCGTCGTGGCGATAGAGGAACTCGTCCAGCTTGCCCGGGGTCAGCTGATGGTGCCGGCTGAGCCAGTCCCCCGGCACGGCTTCCGCACCCGCGCTTACGGCGACGTAGAGCTCGGTGCGATTGCAGGTCGACAGGATCAGTGCTTCTTCCACGCCGGGCTCGCGCGCGAGTGCCTGCAACGCGAAACCGGCAGCGTCGCTATCGAACGCTACTTGTTCGCGCAGTTGGACTGGCGCGGTGAGGTGATTGAGCCCGAGGGCGATCAGCGGCATGGTGGAAAGCGTCTGGAGGCGTCAGGCATCCGGCGGCGTAAACTAAGTGAACGCACCGGCCGTTGGGTGGATACCACGGCTGTCATTGGCGGAATAAACGGAGAATAGTGTGCTGAGCAGGTTGGCCAAGTTCAAGCAAGTGCGGCATTTTGCGGCTGGCGGACTCCTGGTTCTCGCGGTGACCGGCTGTGCCACGGCGCCCGGACAGCGTGCGTCGGGCCCCGTCAAACCGGCGTCTGCGCAGCCTTTGGACCATCTCGTGGTGGCTACGCCGGACGCCGAGCATGACCTGCTCGCCCAGCTCATGGCCGGTGAGATGGCTCTGACCCGGACCGATCTCAAGGCCGCCGCTGACGCGTATGGTCGCGCCGCCCGGCTCAGCCCGGACCCGAAAGTCGCCGGCCAGGCGGCTGAACTGGCTGTTGCGGTGCGCGACCCGGATCTTGCGACGCAGGCCATCGCCCGCTGGCAGCAGCTGGGCGCCAAGCCCTCCGACCTGGCGATGGCGCGGGCCCAGCTGGCGCTGGGACAGGGCAATACCGACGAGGCGCGGCGCCAGCTTGAACTGCTGACCAGCAGCGGCGATCCCGATGCCTGGCGGCAGTTCGGCCGTGCCTTGCTGTCCAGTCGGGACCCCGCCCAGGCCGCCCAGTTGCTGGAGGCATTGGCGACGCCGCAGCGACTGCCGAATGACCAGCAGGCCTGGCTGGCCATGAGCGAGCTGGGCGACAAGCTTGGCCGCCATGCGTACGCCCAACAGATTTCCGACGCCGCGATCAAGCGGTTCAACAGCGCCGAGGCCTATGCCTGGGGCGCGCAGATGAAATACCGCAGCGGCGATCGCGCCGGCGCGCGCGACCTGTTCCAGAAGGCGATGGCCAAGGCGCCGAAGAACGCCATGCTGCGACTGGCCTACGCCACGATGCTGGGGCAGGACGGCGATTATGCCGGGGCGGCCAGGGTGCTCGATTCGGGGCCGCAGAGCCGGGAGACCTTCGAACTTCGAGCCGCGATCGCCGCTCGCTCAAACGACACCAAAACGATCGCCCGGCTGTACAGCCAGGTCCAGCGCTCGCCGAAGGATGTGCGCGATTCCAGCAACTATCTGCTCGGTCAGCTCGCCGAGATGCTTGATCGCAACGAGGAGGCGCTCGACTGGTATGGCCAGGTGCCGGACGACGACGAGCACGCCTTCGACGCCGACCTGCGCAGCGCGGTGCTGCTGCACAAGCTGGGGAAGGTCGCCGACGCGCACGAGCAACTGGCGCAGATGCAGACCGACTACCTCGATCAGCCCGCGCAACTGCGGCGCACGTACGAGGTGGATGCCGAGCTGTTCATGCGGGACCAGCAGTACATCCAGGCCGAGGCCGCCTTTACCCGCGCGCTGCAAGTGATGCCGGACGACCCGGGCCTGTTGTACGGCCGGGGACTGGCATTTGCCGAGGCCGGCCAGATCGACAAGGCCGTGGCGGATTTTCGTCGCATCCTGCAGATCAAGCCCGATGACGTGGATGCCAGCAATGCGCTCGGTTACACCCTGGCCGACGCCAATCGCGACCTTCCGGAAGCCGAGAAGCTGATCCAGACGGCCCGCTCGGCCAAGCCCGACGACCCGGCGATCGCCGATTCCTGGGGCTGGCTGCAATACCGCCTGGGCCACCTGGATGTCGCCGAGAAAACCCTGCGCCAGGCCTGGCAGGCCCGCAAGGATGCTGACGTCGGCGTGCACCTGGGCGAAGTCCTGTGGAAGCAGGGGCGCCAGGAAGATGCACGTCGCGTCTTCGATGAAGTCCGCCGCCTCGATCCGCAAAGCAGCTCGCTCCATCAAACCCTCAAGCGCCTCAATCCATGAAGTACATCCATCGTTTCCTCGCAGTGGCCGCGCCACTGCTGCTTGCCGCGTGCGTCTCGGCGCCTCCCGTCCGCATGCAGGGCGATGCCGCCCTGATGCAGCAGCAGGAAACCCGTGAGCGGGCGTTGGCCGGCACGGACCACTGGACCGTCCAGGGTCAGCTGGGCGTGTCTGACGGCAAGGACGGCGGCAGCGGTTCGCTCACCTGGGTGCAGGATGGCGATCGCTACGAATTCACCATGCGCGCGCCGGTGACGGGCAAGAGCTTCCGCCTCAGTGGCGATTCGCGCGGTGCCCTCCTGGAAGGCATCGACGGCGGTCCGTTGCGCGGGCCGGATGCCGAAACCCTGATGATGAAGGCGTTGGGCTGGTCGGTGCCGCTGCACAATCTGCGCGCCTGGGTGCTGGGCCTGCGTGCCGACAGCGGCCCGGCCGAGCTGGCCTTTGGCGAGAACCGGCTGCCGTCCTTGCTGCAGCAGGACGGCTGGAGCGTCGACTACCGCGCCTGGGACGAAACCCGGCAGCCCCCCGTTCCCACCAAAGTATTTGCGACCAAGCCGCCTTACCGCGTCAAGCTGGCTATCGACTCCTGGACGTTCCAGTAGCGTCCCGCGGAAAAACTTAAGACGCGCGCGGTGATTTCCGTCATGCTTGCGCGCGCTCCGTCCAACCGGCCCCACCATTCATGAGTTATCTGATCCGCCGCGCTGTCCTGCGCGAGGTTCCCGCGCTCTGCGCCATCGAGCGCGCCGCGATGCAGCTGTTTCGCGGGCATCGCGCATGGCATTACTACGTGCACGTCACCATGCCGCCCGAGGTCCTGGGGCAGGCCGTGGATCGCGGGTTGGTCTGGGTGGCGGCCACGCAGGACACCGACGAGCCGCTCGGCTTCGTCTGGCTGGACGTGGAAAACGATGAAGGGGACAGCATCGGCATCGCCGAGATCGACGTGCTGCCCGAAGCGGGCCGCCAGGGCATCGGTGGTGCGTTGCTTGAGCACGCCTGCAACTGGGCGCGCGCGGCCGGCTACCGGCGAGTCGACCTGGGCACCCTGGCCGATGTGCCCTGGAACGCACCGTTCTATGCCCGCTACGGGTTTGTCACGGTCGACAAGAACGCTCCGGCATTCGCCTACGCGCGCGAACGCGACGAGGAAAACGGGTTTCCGGACGATCTGCGCGTTTTCATGAGTCGCGATCTCACCGGCCTGGGTACGGACGGGTGGTCGGTCTGGCCCGCGCCGGCCAAGCTGAATCTGTTCCTGCGTATCACCGGCCAGCGAGAGGACGGCTACCACGAGCTCCAGACGGTATTCCGCCTGCTCGACTGGGGTGACGAAGTGCGGCTGCGCCCGCGTGACGACGGCCAGATCCGCCGGCTGACCGATGTCCCGGGTGTGCCGTTCGAGTCGGATCTGCTGGTGCGCGCGGCCCAACTCCTGCAGGCGCGAGCCACGACGGCCGTTGGCGTCGACATCGAGATCGACAAGCGCATTCCCATGGGCGGCGGCCTGGGGGGCGGAAGTTCCGACGCGGCAAGCGTTCTCGTGGGCCTCAACCATCTGTGGAATCTGGGGCTTGGGGAAGACGAACTGGCCGACCTGGGACGTCAGCTGGGCGCCGACGTGCCGGTGTTCGTGCGAGGTCGGTCGGCATGGGCGGAAGGCATTGGCGAGGTGCTCTCGGAGATTCGTCTGCCGGAACGCTGGTACGTGGTGGTGGATACCCACGAACACGTGCCGACAGCGGCACTTTTTGCCGCTTCCGAATTGACACGTCAGGCGCCGCCGGCCACAATTTCATCCTTTATTTCGGGCGAAACGGCCGACAACACGTTCGAGCCAGTTGTAAGAGCGCGCCACCCTCGCGTGGCTGCCGCACTGAACTGGCTCCGTGATTTCGGTCAGGCACGGCTATCCGGCAGCGGTGGCTGCGTGTTCCTGGAGACCAAGTCCCAGGAGCGTGCGGAAACGGTGGCGGCGCAGTGCCCCTCGACGTTTACGGCCTATGTGGCCCGCGGCGTCATGGTTTCACCCTTGCATCGGGCTCTGGCGCGCCATCGCGGCGAAGCCGGCACCTGATGCGAAACCTGCGTCGCGCCGATGGACCGGGCCGGGGCAGGGGGTCGACAACGAATTTACTGGGGCGTCGCCAAGCTGGTTAAGGCACGGGATTTTGATTCCCGCATGCGTAGGTTCGAATCCTACCGCCCCAGCCATTTCACATGGCCATAGGTTCAAAGCAATGACTCTGGATACTTCCGGACCGATGCTCTTCGCTGGCAACGCCCACCGCGCGCTTGCCGAGGATGTGGCCCAGCGTTTGGGCGTGCCGCTTGGCAAAGCTCTGGTCGGTCGCTTCAGCGACGGCGAGACGCAGATCGAGATTGAAGAAAACGTCCGCCGCCAGGAAGTCTTCGTACTTCAGCCCACGGGCGCTCCCAGTGCGGAAAACCTCTTTGAACTGCTGACCCTGGTTGATGCGCTCAAGCGTGCATCGGCTGCCAGCGTTACCGCCGTGATTCCTTATTTCGGCTACGCCCGTCAGGACCGACGCCCGCGCTCGGCACGCGTGCCGATCACGGCCAAGATGGTCGCCAAGATGATCGGCACCGTCGGCGTGGATCGCGTGCTCACTGTCGACCTGCATGCCGACCAGATCCAGGGGTTCTTCGATATCCCGGTGGACAATGTCTATGCCTCGCCGGTGCTGCTGGCGGACATCTGGCGCAACCACTCGATGGACAACCTCATCGTGGTCAGCCCGGACGTCGGCGGCGTGGTTCGCGCCCGCGCCCTGGCCAAGCGCCTCGACGACGCGGACCTCGCGATCATCGACAAGCGCCGTCCCAAGGCCAACGTGGCCACCGTGATGAACATCATCGGTGACGTCGACGGCAAGACCTGCGTCCTGGTCGACGACATCGTCGATACCGCCGGCACCCTGTGCGCGGCCGCTGCCGCTCTCAAGGAGCGCGGCGCCCGCAAGGTCGTGGCCTACTGCGTCCATCCGGTGCTGTCCGGTGCCGCCATCAGCAACGTGGAGAACTCCCAGCTGGACCAGCTGGTGGTGACCAATACGCTGCCGCTGCGCCCTGAAGCCCTGGCGTGCACCAAGATCCGTCAGCTGTCGGTGGCCGAGCTGCTGGCCGAGACGATTCGTCGTATCGCCTTCGGTGAGTCGGTGAGCTCGCTCTACGTCGATTGAGTAAGCCGTTAACAGTTAACGGAAAAACGGAAACTCGGGTATACTCGGCGGTTCACCCCGTTAACTTTTGACCGTTCACAGGCCGCCTGGCGGCCGGGGTTTCACCGGCACCGTTGGCCTCGAACGATCAGAAATCCGGAGTTCCCGGGTGGCCTGATGGCCATTCAGGGGCTCCAGCACTGACTCCTCTGGTCGCGGGGGAGTCAAATCCGTCGCCGCGAGGCGACTTATCAAAACCAAGGCAATAGCAATGGCTACCATTCATGAAATCAAGGCCGAGAGCCGCAAGGACGAGGGGAAAGGTGCGAGCCGCCGCCTGCGTCATGCCGCTTACGTGCCTGCCGTGGTCTACGGCGCCGGCAAGGCCCCGCAGAGCATCCAGATCGAACACAACACCATCCTGCTCGCTGCCAAGCACGAGTGGTTCTTCTCCTCGATCCTCGACCTGAACGTCGACGGCAAGGTGGAGAAGGTGCTGGTGCGCGACTGGCAGAAGCACCCGTTCAAGCTGCAGATGCTGCACATGGATTTCCTGCGCGTTGACGAAAACGCCGTGATCCGCGTGAACCTGCCGCTGCACTTCCTGAACCAGGAGAAGTCCAGCGCCGCCAAGACCTCGGGCGTCGTGATTTCGCACAACCTGACGGAAGTGGAAGTCTCCTGCCTGCCGAAGGATCTGCCGGAGTTCATCGAACTCGATCTGGGCGACCTGAAGCCGGGCGACATCGTCCACCTGTCGCAGCTCAAGCTGCCGAAGGGCGTGGAAATCGCAGCCCTCTCGCTGGGTGCTGACCACGACATCGCCGTTGTCACCGCCAACACGGTGAAGGAAGAGGCCGAAGAAGCCCCGGCCGCTGAAGGCGACGCCGCTCCGGCTGCCGACAAGAAGTAAGACGCTGGCCGGCCCGCGCCCTCCGGTGCGGGCCGGTTCGCTTCTTGGCTCTTTATGGCTGGACTGCGACTGATTGTCGGACTGGGGAATCCCGGTACCGAATACCTCCGAACCCGGCACAACGCCGGGTTCTGGTTTGTTGACGCCCTTGCAGCTGCTCAAGGCGAGCGCTGGGGCTTCGACGGCAAGCTGCACGGCGAGACCTGCAAGGTGCGCATCGGCGGCGAGGCGGTGTGGCTGCTCAAGCCTGCCACCTTCATGAACAAAAGCGGCATCGCCGTCGCCTCGGCGCTGCGCTACTACAAGATCGAGCCGGCCGAGTGCCTCGTCGCGCACGATGAGCTGGACCTGGATCCGGGCACCATCCGCATCAAGTTCGACGGTGGTCATGGCGGCCAGAACGGCCTGCGCGACATCATTGCGCACCTCGGTCACGCCAAATTCCATCGCCTGCGCGTGGGCATCGGTCATCCGGGCCACAAGGACAAGGTGACGCCCTGGGTCCTCGGGCGTCCGTCTGCCAAGGACGAAGACGCCATCCTGGATGGTATTGGCCGCGCGCTCGACGTACTTCCGCTGGCAGTCGACGGGCAGTTCGACAAAGCGATGCAGCAGCTTCACACCCCGAAGGGGTGAGGCCGCTCGCTGGCGCTCGCTGTAAATCCGCGCCTGCGGCGCTGTAAAGGGTGAACAGGTAAGAGCAAGAGCGGCCCCCGCCAGCACGCTATAATGACCCGTTTACAGGCGACGCAAGTCGCCGCCTTCACCGTTTACCGTTTACTGGCGGCGCAGCCGCCGACTTCCCCTATTCACAGGCGGCACCGCCGCCGGATTGACGGACAAAAGCATGGGCATCAAATGCGGCATCGTCGGCCTGCCTAACGTCGGCAAGTCCACCCTGTTCAACGCGCTCACCAAGGCGGGTATTGCCGCGGCGAACTTCCCCTTTTGCACCATCGAGCCGAACGTCGGCGTCGTGCCGGTGCCGGATCCGCGCCTGAATGCGCTGTCGGGCATCGTCAATCCGCAGAAGGTGATCCCGACCGCCGTCGAGTTCGTGGACATCGCCGGCCTGGTGGCAGGCGCTTCGAAGGGTGAGGGTCTGGGCAACAAGTTCCTGGCGCATATCCGCGAAGTCGATGCGATCGCGCACGTGGTGCGTTGCTTTGAGCACGGCGACATCGTGCACGTCGCCGGCAAGGTCGATCCCATCGCCGATATCGAAACCATCGACACCGAACTGGCCCTGGCCGATCTGGATTCCGTCGAAAAGGCCCTGAACCGCGCCGAGCGCGCCGCAAAGGCCAACGACAAGGAAGCCATGGCCAAGAAGCCAGTGCTGCAGAAGCTCGCCGCTGGCCTCAACGAAGGCAAGACTGCGCGCAGCCTGGGCCTGGATGACGAAGAGAAGGCGCTGGTGCGCGATCTGTTCCTGCTGACGCTCAAGCCGCTGATGTACATCGCCAACGTGCGTGAAGACGGTTTCCAGAACAATCCGCATCTCGATGCCGTGCGCGCGCGCGCCGAGCAGGAAGGCGCCGAAGTGGTGCCGGTCTCCGCCGCCATCGAAGAAGAGCTCTCGCAGCTCGACGACGCCGACCGCGACGAGTTCCTCCAGGACCTCGGCTTTGAAGAGCCGGGCCTCAATCGCGTCATCCGCGCCGCCTACAAGCTGCTCAACCTGCAGACTTACTTTACCGCTGGTGTGAAGGAAGTCCGTGCCTGGACGATCAAGCGCGGCTTCACTGCACCGCAGGCGGCGGGCGTGATCCATACCGACTTCGAACGCGGCTTCATCCGTGCCGAAACCGTCTCGTACGACGACTTCATCCAGTACAAGGGTGAGCAGGGCGCCGCTGCGGCGGGTCGCCTGCGCAAGGAAGGCAAGGACTACATCGTCAAGGACGGCGACGTATTGCACTTCCTGTTCAACGTCTGACCGGCGTTGAAGGACACTGAAAAGCCCTCCTTCGCGGAGGGCTTTTTTGTGGGGGACTTGCGACCGGGGCGGTGGCCTGATGTGATCGGACCATGCCAGCCACCATCACCTATCGCGTGGGTCGTCCTGACGATGCCGTCCTGATTGGTCGCTTCGTGCGACGCGTCGTGAGGCAATGGGTGCTTCCCGAACAACCCAAACGCGCGGCGGCCGAACTGATGCAGCGACTGGCCACCGCATCCATCCGCGAGCAACTGCGTGATGGTCGTCGGTTCCAGCTCGCGTTCGCCGGCCATGTGCTGGTGGGCGTTTCCGCCATGCGCGACAACAGCCACCTGTTTCAGATGTATGTGACCACGCGTTTCCGCGGTCGCGGCATTGCCCGCAAACTCTGGCAGCGCACGATGGCCGATGCGGTGCGGCGCGCCGGCACGACGCATTTCACCCTCAACGCCACGCGCATGGCGGTGCCGGTCTACGAACGACTGGGATTCACGGCGTCGGGGCCGAGGCGGATCGCACCGAACGGCATTGCGTCCACGCCCATGGTGCTGGTGCGATCGAAGGGGTGAGAAGTTGGTGCCGCCACGCAGCCAACTTCCCACGAGCCTCTTGCACCCTTAGAGCGGGCTACCGCCAAACTTCCACGTCAGCTGCAGGTAGAAACTGCGGCCCACCGAGTCAAACCACGAGACGTCGTAGTACGGGTACGCCGTGTAGCTTTTGTCGCGCGGCGGCATCTTGTTCTGCAGGTTGTCGACCAGCAGTGCAAGTTGCAGGCGGTCGGTGAACTTGTACTGCACCGAGGCGTTGTAGCGGTAAGTCGCGTGGACCCACGGACTCTCGCCGCTGTCCGGATCGTAGACCTGGTCGTACGAGTCGGAATTCGGCAGCCGACCCAGGCGCTCGCCATACAGCGTGACGTTCCAGCCTTTGCGCTCCCAGGAAATGCTGGCATTCGCCTTGGTGCGCGGAATGTCGAAGCCGCTGTTGACCGCAAACTCGTCAATGGTCGGATCGCCGGGATACTGCTGGAACTTGTGCTCGCGAACCCAGGTGTAGTTGCCGCTCAGGCGAAACGTGCCGATCGATGTATCGATGCGGTAATGCGCACTGACGTCCACGCCGCTGGTGTTCTCGCTGGCGATGTTGATCGGATTGACGTAGACACCGTAGAGCTTGCCGCTGTCCAGGCGCGTGACGCGGGCGAGGGCGGCCTGGCAGGTCGGAGAGTTCGGGTCGACCGGCGTGCCGTCGACCTTCTGGCCCAGCCGGCAGTTGGCTTCCTCCTGCAGCAGCGTGTCGGTGCTCAGGTCCTGCACCTGATTGCGCATGCGGATGCTGAAGTAGTCGGCCGAGATGTCGAATCGTTCGGTCGGCGACCACAGCACGCCGGCCGTCCAGGCCGTGCTGGTTTCTGCCTTCAGATCATGATTGCCTTTGCGCGTACGGATGACGCCCTCGTCCGAGTAATCGCAGTCGGATACGGGCGTGCCAGCCTCTTCCGAGCGGCAGCGGTAGTAATCCACGCCCGAAGTTTCATCATTGCCTTCGCCGGCATACACGTAGTGCAGGTCCGGCGCGCGAAAGGCCGTGCCATAGGAGCCGCGCACCAGCAGGCTGTCCACCGGACGCCATTCCACGCCACCGCTCCAGGTGAACTTGCCGATGTCCCGGCCGGCAAACATGTATCGGTCGTAGCGGCCGGCCACGCTCAGGTTGAGCTGGTCGAGCACGGGCATGCGCAGCTCGCTGCCGAGCGCCCACCGATTGCGGCTACCGTGGCCATCGGAGTCGCGCCAGCTGTAGTAGTAATACTGCGTGGCGAGCGGATCGGGATTGATGGCGTAACTCTGCGAGCCGTACTCCGCCACCGCGGCAAATCCCGCGTCACCACCCGGAAGGGTGAACAGCGAAGCATCCGTCACCGTGAACGAGAGCGTGTCGTTGCGCGTCTTCGGATGATAGGTGCTGTTGGCCGTGATCGAGTCGTACTGACTGCGCGTCAGCGGGGTGTAGAGACGCGACGGATCGGCGTTGAAGATCGGCAGGCCGGAGTCATCATCGACGCCCAGCTGTGGGCCGAGGAACAAGTCGTTGGCCTTGCCGGCAATCGTCTGCGGCCAGCTGATCGCACTGTGGTACTGCGAGTGCGAAATCGCCGCTTCGTAATCCCAGTGCTCGGCCAGCTGCCCCTTGAAGCCAGTGGCAATGCTGA
Source organism: Dyella terrae (assembly GCF_004322705.1). Lineage (NCBI taxonomy): Bacteria > Pseudomonadati > Pseudomonadota > Gammaproteobacteria > Lysobacterales > Rhodanobacteraceae > Dyella > Dyella terrae. Next base: position 1,050,375 of record NZ_SIZZ01000002.1, read on the forward strand.
AAGTGCGCTGGATGTTCGTGATCATGCCGTTCTTCAGGCCGCCCATTTCCTCGGGCGTGAACTGGCGCTGCCAGTACTCCACCTGGTCGGTGGCCTGGTTGTAGAAGTAGCCGGTTTCGTTGCCGTCGGGCTGCATGTAAGCCCACTGCTCGACGTCACGAAACAGTTCGACCTTGTGATAGCCCAGCTGCACGTCGGCGAACCACTGCGTGCCGTTATCGAAGCGATAGGTGACGGAACCATAGGCATTCACGCCACGGTTCTTGCTCATCACCGTGCCGTAACCGATGGCCTTGTCGCTGCCGCAGTAGTAGCCGGGGCCGTAGTCGTCGAGCTCATCGTCAAATGCACCGTAGCGCGGACGCGAGGCCCGGTAAGTGCTGCCCTGGTTGAGGTAGCCCAGATTGGCGCAGGTGCCCGCGCCGGGATCGAGATAGGTGTCGTCGTAGTCGGTGCGAAGGAAGGTGCGGCGGGCGATGCGGGAACGTTCGGTAGGCGCATCCTGCGTCGAGTCCTGGATGCCTCGCTGGTACGCCCACAGCGGTTTCTGGTCGATCAGCTCGACGCCGCCGAGCATCGTCAGCGCACCCGAGTTGAAACCGGATGACAGGCTCAGTCGCTGGGACTGGCCGCCGCCACGTGTGGTATCGCCGTAGCGGTAGTCGACCGTCGTGCCGTCCGCCTTTTCCTTGAGGATGATGTTGACCACGCCTGCAATGGCGTCCGAGCCATAAACGGCCGATGCGCTGCCCGTCAGCACTTCGATGCGCTGGACCATGCCCAACGGAATGTTGGAGATGTCGGTGAAGTTGCTGCGCCCCTTGAACGGCATCGGAAAGTCGGCGATGCGACGGCCATTGACCAGCACCAGGGTGTGGTTCGGTCCGAGGCCGCGCAGATCCACCTGTTGCGCGCCGGGTGAAAAGTCAGCGCCGCTGGCCGATTGCTGGCTCTGCGTCTCACCACCGTTCTGGGTGATGCCGCGCAGCACGTCCGGCACGCTGACATAGCCATTGGCCTTGATGTCCTCAGCCGTGATGGTGATGACCGGTGCCGGGCCTTCTACCTGGGAGCGGGCAATGCGAGAGCCGGTGACGGTCACGGCCTCCAGGTTCTGCGCCGCTGGCGTCGCGGAAACCGCGGGCTTGGCCGCCGGCTTGGCCGCGGGTGCCGCCGCCGGGGCTGCTGATGACTTGACGATCACCAGCGCGCCGGATGCATCGCGATGCGCAGCGTAACCGCTGCCTTTGAGCAGTTGGGACAAGGCCGCCTCAGGCGTCATGTCGCCATGCACGCCAGGCGTGGACAAGCCCTGGAGTTGATCGGCCCGATACAGGAATTGCGCGCCCGATTGACGGGCCAGGGCATCCAGCCCATCCACCAGATTGCCGGCCGGAATATCGATGCGCTTGGCGACATCCTGGCCATGGGCCAGGAGCGACAGCGTGCTGGCCAGCGCGAAAAGCGTCGTGCGTAGTGCAGTCATTGGTCTCCCCCGAGACGTTCTGTTGACGTCGTACTAGGCGTCATGACGAACGAAACGAGAAAACCCCGCACTCGTCCCTGGACTTTCCTCCCGGATCCCTTCAGCGCGCGTGGAGGATGACCTCCTCACCGCGACGCTCCGCTCGAATCGGAAACCCGGCTTCAAGCAAATTGACGAAGGCGTCGGTGTTGGACCAGCGGAAGTTGCCACCCAGCGGGAGCGTGGCAATGGACGCATCGGCGACAACGATCTTGCGCGTGCTGTAGCGATTCAATTCGCTGACGGCGCTGGCCAGCGGTGTGTTGTGGAAGCTGACAAAGCCTTCGCGCCAGTCCAGCAGGTGTTCGACCTGGGCGAGCGGGAGCGTGCGCACCCACAGGCCATTGCCATCGATCTGCGCCACGCTGCCAGCGGGGAGCAGGGTGGCGGACGTCCCCGTGCCGTCCGCGCCGGCGGGTTCGAGTCGCACGACGCCTTCGGTGACCACCACGCGCAGCTGCTCGCCATCGCGACGCACGGCGAAGCGCGTTCCGACGGCCACGATTTGTCGGCTTCCGGCTTCCACCACGAAGGGTTTGCCCGGGTTCTTGGCGACGCGGAAGAAGGCTTCGCCATGCGTAAGGTCGATATGCCGCTCGCTTCGGGTCCAGGCCACCTGGATGTGACTGTCGCTGCTGATCGTGGCCTGCGATCCGTCACTCAGCGTCACGTCGTTCAACTGGCCGATGGCCGTGGTGTACTGAACCACCGGTTCGGTCCCGCTTCGATACCAGCCCCAGGTGCTGGCGACGACGAGGGCCACGCTGGCGATCGCGGCGAACAGCCAGCGCCCGTGTTTCGTCGACGTCCTGCGCCGTTGCGTTCCGGTGGGCGCGATGGTGGTGGCGGGTCGCTGTGCACCCAGGTGCATCCAGCGTCCGCGCGGTGGCACGTGTGCCTCCGTCAGGCCGGCGCCCAGGGCCTGGAGTCGACCCGCTTCGCGCCACGCGGCCTCCAGCCGGAGGAAGGCAACCTTGTGCGCGATCGATTCGGCCAGCCAGGCCGTGAGCGCAGCCTCATCCGCAGCTGTCCATTGACCGCTGTCGCGATGCGCGAGCCAGGTGGCCGCGATGTGCTCAGTCTGTCTGCTGCTGGCCATGACTCGATTCGCTTTGGCCTGGGGTCGGTCGCGACGATGCGCTTCCTTCTGGGGCTCGTGCCCCGTAGAAGTGGTCGGCGATCAGCCGGATTCCCTTGGCCACCTGTTTCTCCACGGTCTTTTCGGTGATCTGAAGCTGCTCCGCCACGATTTTCTGTGGCAGCTCCTGCACCTTTCGCATCCATACGACCTCGCGGCAGCGGGCCGGCAGGCCATCGAAGGCCTCGGCCAGCTGCTTGAGGATCTGTCGCCCGTCCAGCCGCCGTTCCGGCGTGAGCTCGTCGATCAAGACGTTCAGCGCTTCCAAATCCCCCACGGCGTCGATGGCGACGACCCGGCTACGGCGCAGCCGGTCGGTCACCAGATGACGGGCAGTCGAAAACAGAAAGGCCTTGGGCTGGTTCGGCAGCGCCTTGCCGGCGGCCTCGTAGACACGCACATAGACTTCCTGGCGCAGGTCATGGATATCGTCGCGATGCAGCCAAAGGCGTTGCAGCAGCCGCGTCAGCGCCGCTTCGTGCACGAGGATTTCGCGAATGAACCAGTCGTCCAGTGTGTCGTCCATGGGGCGAACATAGCGGCAATCCGGGGCGGCGCCTATGTGCCTTCAGAGCCGCTCGACACGGTGGGGGATGCGCGCCCTTTGATCGTCTCCGTCAGGAATGGGGGCTGGCCGCGATGTATGTCAGGCCAGCGGGTCGCCGCTTTGCCGCAGGTCATGTCATGCCATTCGATCGCCGTTCGTTGTGTTTGCTCGTCGCTGTTTTCCTGAGCTTTTTCTGCGCCTTCTCAGGTGCGCATGCCGCATTGGCCCCCAAAGGCAACGGCTACGCCTACTACGCCATTGGCGATCTGAAGGCGCCGACACCCGGCAAGGTCGAGCCGGGCGCGATGCTGATGGGTGGCGGCGACTGGGTGGACAAGGCGTTCGCCTGGTTGTCGGCGAAGGCGGGGCATGGGCATATCCTGATACTGCGCGCTTCTGGCGCGGAAGATCTGCAGGAAGACTGGTATCGGCGCATCGGTGGGGTGGCGTCCGTCGAGACCATCGTCTTCAGCGCGCGCGATGCATCCAGCAATGCGGATCTGCTGGCGCGGGTGCGCCGCGCCGATGGCATCTTCCTGGCCGGGGGCGATCAGTCGAACTACGTGCGCTATTGGAAGGGCACGCCGATGCAGGCCGCGCTGAACGATCATGTGCGCGCGGGCAAGCCGATTGGCGGCAGTAGCGCGGGACTGGCTGTCCTCGGCGCGCACGTGTACGGCGCCATGGACGGTGGCAGCGTGACCTCGCCCGAAGCGCTGGCCGATCCGCTGGGGCCGGCTGTGACCCTTGTCGAAGATTTCCTGCATCTCCCATTCCTCGCGCATGTGGTGACCGATACGCACTTCGCCGCGCGCGATCGCCTGGGTCGGCTGCTGGCTTTCATTGCGCGCGAGCGCACCGAAGGTGATCGCGCCGCCATCGGCATCGGCGTGGATGAGCGCACGGCGCTGTGCATCGACGGGCGCGGCCAGGGGCAGGTGTTCACTTCTCGCAATGGTTTCGCCTGGGTGGTGACGCCGGCCGGCCAGCCCGCGCAAGCGAAGGCGGGGCAGGCGCTGGGGTTTGCGGATGTGCGCGTCGTTGGCGTCGGACCGCAGAGTCGACTCGATCTCACGAACTGGCATATCGAGAAGCCCGCGTTTCAGGCCGTGGCCCGGGTGGATCAGGGCAAGCTGCAATTGCATGGCGAGCAGCCCGTTGTGCTGGCGATTCATGGCGGCGCCGGCGTGGAAAAAGCGGGCATGACGCCGCAGAGCGAAGCGCAGGCGCGCGCAGCGCTGGAGCTCGCACTGCGTCGCGGGTATGAGCAGTTGCGGCAGGGGCGTCCGGCGATGGATGCCGTGACGGCCGCGATCACGTCGCTGGAAGACGATCCGCTTTTCAACGCGGGGCGTGGCGCCGTTTTCACGCACGATGGGCGCAACGAACTCGATGCCTCGGTGATGGATGGTGCGACGCTCGCTGCGGGGGCCGTGGCCGGCGTCCATCGCGTGAAGAATCCCGTGTTGCTGGCGCGTGCCGTCATGGAGCATTCCTCGCACGTGATGCTGATGGGTGATGGTGCGGAGCAGTTTGCGAGCGAGCAGGGCGTGTCGCTGGTCGATCCCACGTACTTCCGCACCGAGCGACGCTGGCAGGAATTGCAGCAGGCACTCAAGCAGGAGAACAAGCAGGCGAGCGCGCTGAAGGAAGGCCTGCGCCACTTCGGCACGGTAGGTGCCGTGGCGCGCGACGACCAGGGGCGACTGGCCGCCGGTACCTCGACCGGTGGCATGACCAACAAGCGCTACGGCCGCGTCGGTGATTCGCCGGTCATCGGCGCCGGCACCTATGCGGACGTCAACTGTGCGGTGTCGGGGACGGGTTGGGGTGAGTATTACCTTCGGGTGTCCGCCGCGCGCGATATCTGCATGCGCATGGGGCGCGAAGGAGCATCAGCGTCGGAGGCGGGCAGGGCAGTGATCAACGAGGAGATCCCCGGCATGGGCGGCGACGGCGGGGCCATTGTGCTCGGTCGCGATGGCGAGGTGGCGTTGCCGTTCAATACCGAGGGCATGTACCGCGGCTGGGTGGGTGCCGACGGCGTGCCGCATGTGGCGATCTATCGTGAGGATCCGCTCGTGCTGCCTGCGCCTTCGCATTAATTCGCGGGGTGTGTCTGCCGGCGCGTCGCGGCGCATAATGCGCGCTCGCCATCACGGAGCCAGCCACGCATGCCAGGCCAGCAGCACGAAGTGAAATTCCGGTTCCTTGCGCAGCCGACGGACGTGAATTTCGGCGGCAAAGTGCATGGCGGCATGGTGATGAAATGGATCGACCAGGCCGGCTACGCCTGCGCGGTGGCCTGGAGCGGCGCGTACTGCGTGACCGCTTCGGTCAGTGGCATCCAGTTCGTGGCTCCCATCCTCATCGGTGATTTGGTGACGGTGCGTGCTCGACTGATCCACACGGGGCGCTCGAGCATGCACATGGCGGTCGACGTGCTGGCCCGTGATCTGCGCAAGGATGAGCATCACCTGGCGACCAGTTGCGTGATGATCTTCGTGGCCCTGGACGCGCCCGATGGCAAGCCGACGCCGGTTCCCGCCTGGGAGCCCAGGGACGATGCGGAGCGTGCGCTGCAGGGCCAGGCCATGCGTCTGGCCGACCTGTCCCGGGAGATGGAAGCGCTGATCACCACCAGGGTCGTTTCAGATTCCTGAGAATCATCTTGGGGATGCGCAAAAACATCATCGCAACCTGCAATTTTTCGTTGTTCAGGTGTTGACAGGTCGGCGTCTGATCCACACAATAGCCGTTCTTTGTTGGAGGGATACCCAAGCGGCCAACGGGGGCAGACTGTAAATCTGCTGGCTTACGCCTTCGGTGGTTCGAATCCACCTCCCTCCACCAGACGAGTTCCGCGCAGGGCGGGAGTAGTTCAATGGTAGAACCTCAGCCTTCCAAGCTGATGGTGCGGGTTCGATTCCCGTCTCCCGCTCCATTGATCTCGTTCTGGATGCTCGTGCTCATGTAGCTCAGTCGGTAGAGCACTTCCTTGGTAAGGAAGAGGTCGCTGGTTCGATTCCAGTCATGAGCACCATTTCGCTGGTCGCTGCGGTAATCGCCTTTCTTTCTTTTACTTTTGACTCCATCGGGGTTTAGCGCGTATGGCAAAGGGTAAATTCGAACGCACCAAGCCGCACGTCAACGTCGGCACGATTGGTCACGTGGACCACGGCAAGACGACGCTGACGGCAGCGCTGACGAAGGTCGGTGCCGAGCGTTTCGGTGGCGAATTCAAGGCGTATGACGCGATTGACGCGGCGCCGGAAGAAAAGGCCCGTGGTATCACGATTTCGACGGCGCACGTCGAATACGAATCGCCGAACCGCCATTACGC
>NZ_SIZZ01000003.1:300000-460301 GCF_004322705.1 Dyella terrae
GTCACCTGCAGGGCATTGCCCTGGCCATCGGCGACAACTTTCCAGGTCAGTTGCTCCGGCGCCTTGGCCGGATCGACATTGAGATTGGCCGGGCGATAGAACAACTTGATGCGCGTGCGCACGGCGAACTGCAGGATGTTGGCATTGGCGCGCTCGCCGGTCGGCTTCGGCGGCACTTCGAGCACATTGAGCCAGAACAGCGACTCGCGATCGGCCGGCAGCGCTTCCTGGGTGTAGACGATGCGCAGGCTCTGGCCTTTGTGAGCGTCCATGCGGAACAGCGGCGGCGTGATCAGGAACGGCACGTCGACCTTGTCCGGCGTGGACTTGGGGTCGCCACGATCGATCCACGACTGCACCAGCGCGGGCTCATCGCCCTCGTTGTTGAGGCGCAGCGTCGTCTCGCCCTTGTCGCCCGGGAACACCACGCGGGTGCCACCGACCACGACACTGGCTGAAGCCGACCCGAGCGTGAGGCAAAGCGCCACCAGGCCCGCGCCGAATGCGCGAACGGAATCTTTCATGACGGGAAAATCCGGAGAGTGGAAAACTGCGCCGCGGCCGGCATATCCGGCCGCGGCAGCGGGTCTTACTGGTACACCATGGTGAATTCGACGGAGCTCTTCACCTGGCCGGCACCAGCGGCGCCAGTGGCCCTGTACTGCACGATGTAAGGCATGGTGGCCGCGCCGGTCCCATCGAGGTTCTGGACGTGCGAGTTCTGCCCGGTGACCGTCGACTGGCCCAGCAGGACGGCGGAGTTGTCATCCGCGTTGAGGATCTGCAGTTCCACGTTGGTGGCGGCGCCCGTGCCGAACGTGTTCTTCAGGTTGTTGGAGGTGGTGTTGATGTTGCCGGCGCTGCTGGAGAACAGCGTCTGCACCTTCTTCACCGCCGGGTCGCAACCGGTGATGGCGATCGAGAAAGCGGTGGCACCGGCGGTGGCGCCGGTGGTGGCCAGCGACGGGGCGAACACCCACGGCAGGGCCACGGTCGGCAGCGTGGTCGGGGTGCCGTAGTTGGCGCCGTTGACCTTGCAGGTCTGGGCCACGATCTGGCCGGTGAAGTTGATGGTGCCGTCGGCGGCCTGGGCGGCCATCGGGGCGAGGGCCGCTGCGCCAAGGCTGGCGATCAGGGCGGCGGAGAGCAGGATCTTGGTCATGGCAAATGGTCCTTCGAGATTATTTTTGTGTTGCTAGTTAGGTGCGTTCTGGACGACGCAGTGACACGTGTCGGGTAACCCCTCTGCGTCCACTTGGCTCCCCAGCTTGGTGCTGTGGAGCCACCGGGTCGCTTGTCGGTGCCAAAGCAGGACTCGTGCCAAGGTGTGAACTAGCTCACATTTCCTAATGTGAACTATCTCACAGTTTTTTCTGACGCGGTCTTAACGCGCGTCAAAATGCCGTCTCAGACCCCAGTGCGTCAAAAAGTGACACTGGGCGCCCAAGTTCTTGCTTCTGCGATGGATTTTTTATTGCGTTTGAATCGGTTCTACCCGGGTTGTCAAGGGTGCTTGACAGGACTTGGTGGCAGGGCATAGCATTTCTGTCAAGTTTGCTTGACAGGCTGTGAAGCGCAGCCGCCGCCCTCCGGATGGGGATTTGAAGGGCGCGTCTCAGGCGGTTTCGGGCGCAATACGCCCAAAGGGGGCACATCCATGGACTACTGGATTCAACGCATCGCCGCGCTGCGGCCATGGCAGCGCTGGACGCTGACCATCCTGTCCATTTGCGTCTTCTCGACGCTCACCGGTACCGCCCTTGCCACACCCAGCCGCTTGCTACGCGTGGCCTGCATCGCCGGCATCGTCGGCATGACCTATGTGCTGGCCATCATGGGGCGCGCCATCAGTTGCGGCGGCGAACGCGTGCGCAAGGAAGACAGCCGCTACATGCGCGAAATCATGATCGCCACGGCATTGTATATGGTGGTGATGCTGGTGGTCTGGCCCCTGCAGAAGCACACCGACGTGCTGGGCCTGCGCTACGCCGCCGCCATCTCGCCGCTGGTCCCGCTCGCCATGATGATTCGCGCGATGGTGCGCTATGTGATGGCCTGCGATGAGTTCATGCAGCGCATGAACCTGCTGGCGCTGTCGTGGGCGACGGGCGTGGTGGCTTTCGGTTCGATGGCCGCGGGTTTCCTGTCCTCGGCCAAGCTCATCGAACTGGACGGCACCGCCTTCATCCTGGTGTATCCGGCCATGTGCATCGTCTATGGCCTGGCGCTGGCCTGGAACAAGCGACGCTACAGCTGATGGATAACCGGGTCCGCGAACTTCGCAGCGATCGCAACTGGTCGCAGGCCGACCTGGCCGAGCGCCTGGATGTATCGCGGCAGACCATCAATGCCATCGAAACGGGCAAGTACGACCCGAGCCTGCCGCTGGCCTTCAAGATCGCGCGCCTGTTCGGGCTGGCGATCGAAACCATCTTCCTGCCGGCGGACGAGCCGGGGGACGTCGGTACTCCTGGGGGGAGTTCCGCTGCATGACGTGTACCGGGGTCGATGTCGGCTCCGGTTTCAAGACATCGAGGGAAGGAAGGATCTGATATGCCAAGCAAAGGAAGAACCGCCTTGCGCGTCGCAGCCGTGGTCATTGGCCTGGGTGCGCTGGCGTGGCACAACATGCATCCGCGCCAGGCGGCGACGGAGGACAACGAAGCCGCTGCTGCGGCACCGGTGAGCGCACCCACCACGCCCGCCAAGCCGGAAACCTGGCAGCTGGGCTCGCTGACGCTCACGCCCTGCGAACTGGGGCAGCCCAACAGTGGCATGACCACCGCCGCGTGGTGCGCGCCTTTTGAGGTGCCGGAGAACCGCAAGGATCCGAACAGCCGCAAGATCCGCCTGAAGCTGGGCATCATCCGGTCGACGGCGCAGCTGGCCAGCAAGGACATGCTGGTGCTGCTGGCCGGTGGCCCGGGGCAGGCGGCGACCGAGACCTGGCCGGGCGTCGTGCCCGCCCTGCAGCCGCTGACGGCGCATCGCCACGTCGTGCTGCTGGATCAGCGCGGCACCGGCGGCTCCAACCCGTTGAGCTGCGCGACTGCGAACAAGGATGCCGGCGATACCGAAGAAGCCGGTCCGTTCGATGCCGACAAGCTCAGCGATGACGCCGCCAAGTGCCTCAAGGAAGTCGAGCAGCGCGCCGATCCGCGCTACTACACGACCACCATCGCGGCCGAAGACCTCGAAGACCTGCGCAAGGCGCTTGGCTCACCGACGTTCGACCTGGTGGGTGTCTCGTATGGCACGCGCATGGCGCAGCAGTATCTGGCGCATTACCCGGATGCGGTGCGTAGCGTGATCCTCGACGGCGTGGTTCCCAACGAGCTGGTGCTCGGCCAGGACTTCGCGCGCAACCTCGAGGATGCGTTGAAGGCCCAGTTCGCGCGTTGCACGGCCGACGTCGAATGCAAGAAGCACTTCGGCGACCCCTACCAGACGCTCTACCAGCTGCGCGATGCCCTGCGCGCCAATCCGCATGCGGTGAGCTTCCGCGATCCGCAGAACTACCAGACGGTGAAGCGCACACTCAGTGAGTACGCGCTGGCCAGCGTGGTACGCATGTTCGCGTACTCGCCCATCACCGCTGCGCTGTTGCCGGTGACCATCGACGCGGCGGCGCATGGCGATGTCGGCCCGCTGCTGGGTCAGGCGAAGCTGCTCTCGGGCGATTTGTCGGACACCATGAACAGCGGCATGCAGCTTTCGGTGATCTGTAGCGAAGACGTTGACCTGCTCAAGTCGCGTCCCGAAGATGCCAATGCCATGCTCGGCAATCGCATGGTCGATGCGCTGGAAGCCATGTGCTCGGTGTGGCCCAAGGGTGAGCGCCCGAAGGACTTCCACGCGCCGATGAAAACCGACAAGCCGGTGCTGTTGTTCTCGGGCGAATTCGATCCGGTAACCCCGCCGCGCTACGGCGACGAGGTGCTCAAGAACCTGAGCAACGCACGTCACCTCGTGCTCAAAGGCCAGGGCCACAACGTGATTAACGCAGGCTGCGCGCCCGATGTCGTGAAGACCTTCATCGAAGACAACGCGCCGGCCAAGCTGGAAACCAAATGCCTCGATCGCCTGCGCCCGACGCCGGTGTTCATCGATTTCAATGGAGCAGCACCATGATCGAAGTAAGGGATCTGCATAAATCGTTCGGCACGGTGAAGGCCGTCGACGGCGTGAGCTTCACCGCTCGCGATGGCGAAATCACCGGCCTGCTTGGCCCCAATGGCGCGGGCAAGACCACCACGCTGCGCATGCTTTACACGCTGATGAATCCGGACAGCGGCCAGGTGCTGGTCGACGGCATCGACGCGGCCAAGGATGCGCTGGGCGTGCGTCGCGAACTGGGCGTGCTGCCCGATGCGCGCGGTTTGTACAAGCGCCTGACGGCGCGCGAGAACATCAACTACTTCGGCGAGCTGCAGGGTCTGAGCAAGGAAGAGTTGGCCACCCGTCGCGAGGCGCTGATCCGCGGGCTGGAGATGGAAGACATCGCCGATCGCCGCACGGAGGGTTTCTCGCAGGGCCAGCGCGTGAAGACCGCGATTGCCCGCGCGCTGATTCATGACCCGCGCAACGTGATCCTCGACGAGCCGACCAATGGCCTGGACGTGATGGCGACCCGTGCCCTGCGTCAGTTCATGCTGAAGCTGAAGGCCGAGGGCCGCTGCGTGCTGTTCTCCAGCCACATCATGCAGGAGGTTGCGGCACTGTGCGATCGCATCGTCGTGATTGCGCACGGCCGCGTCGTTGCCGATGAATCGCCGCAGGCACTGCGTGAGCAGACGGGCGAGAACAATCTGGAAGATGCATTCGTGAAGATCATCGGTAGCGAAGAGGGGCTGGCAGCATGAACATGAAACCTCCGAGCGTCCGCAAGACGCGTGCGTTCATCACGGTCTTCCTGAAGGAAGTCCGCGAAAACCTCCGTGACCGCCGCACGCTCATCAACGCCTTCCTCACCGGCCCGCTGCTGGCGCCGCTGATGTTCGTGATGATGATCAACATCAGTCTCAACCGCGAACTCGACAAGGCCGAAAAGCCGCTCCATGTGCCGCTGATTGGTGCGGAGTTTGCTCCCAACCTCGTCGGCGCGCTGGAGGCCGGAGGCATCGTGCCGCAAGCGGCCATCGCGAACCCGGAAGCGGCAGTGCGCAAGCAGGACGTCGATATCGTGCTGCGCATTTCGCCGGACTACGCCAAGGCCTGGCGCAAGGGCGAGCCCGTGCAGGTCGAGCTGATCTACGACTCGTCGCAGCGCGAAACCAACACGGCGGTCGAACGCGTATCGAAGCTGGTCGAAGGCTATGCACGCCAGCAGGGCGCGATGCGCCTGGTGGCTCGCGGCCTGTCGCCGGGCGTGGCATGGCCGGTGGGCGTGGCCAAGCGTGACCAGGCTACCGCGCAGTCGCGTGCGGTGCTGATGTTCGGCATGCTGCCGTACTTCTTCGTACTGACGATCTTCCTGGGTGGCATGTACCTGGCGATCGATTTGACGGCCGGTGAGCGCGAGCGTCAGTCGCTGGAGCCGCTGTTTGCAAATCCGGTGGCGCGATGGAAGATCTTTGCCGGCAAGCTCGCGGCGATCTGCGTTTTCTCGGCCGCCAGCCTGCTGATCAGCCTCCTGGGTTTCAGCATCGTCGGTCACTTCATTCCCGTTGAAAAACTGGGCATGGAGGTGAACCTTGGCATGCATTTCGCCACGCACGTGCTGATGTTGATGCTGCCGCTGATTATCCTGCTCGGCGCCCTGCAGTCGATGGTCGCTGCATTCGCAAAGACTTACCGCGAAGCCCAGACCTATCTGTCGCTGCTGATGTTCGTGCCGGTGATTCCCAGCGTGATCCTGCTGGTGATGCCCATCAAGGCGCAGGACTGGATGTTCTCGGTGCCGCTCCTTGGCCAGCACCTTGGCATCATGAACCTGCTGCGCGGCAATCCGATCAGCATGGCGCAGCTGGGCCTGTGCATGGCCGGCAGCCTGGGCGCCGCCCTGGTGGTTTCGGTGCTCACCGCACAGCTCTATCGCTCCGAGCGTCTGGCCATCTCCGTCTGACCGAACGCGCTACCATGGGGTCTTCCGTTTCAGAGGAAGACCCCATGCGTCAGCGCCTGCTTGCCATTAGCCTTCTTGCGGTCCTCGCCGGCTGTTCGTCCCATCAGGACGACCATGCCGCGCCCGCGCCCGCCGCACCTGCCGCCGCCAGCACGGCCGCGAAGGAACCGCCGCCGGCCTCCACGGATGCCGACCTGGTCAAGCAGCACATGGGCGACTACGCCACGGTGCGCCTGACGGCGGATCTGTCGGCCTTCGACGAGAAGCAAAAGCAGATGATCGCCCTGCTGGTGCAGGCAGCCGACGTCACCAACAGCCTTTACTGGCAGCAGTCCTGGGGTGACAAGAACGCCCTGATGCAGCGTATCTCCGACGAAGACACGCGCCGCTACGCCGAGATCAACTACGGCCCCTGGGATCGCCTCAACAATGACGAACCCTTCGTGGCCGGCGTCGGTCCGCGCCCGCCGGGCGTGCAGTTCTATCCGGCCGACATGACCAAGGACGAGTTCGAGAAGTCCGATCTCAAGGACAAGACTTCGCTCTATACCGTCATCCGTCGCGATGCCAGCGGCGCTCTGGTGAGCGTGCCGTTCCACGAGGCCTACAAGACGGATCTGGAAAAAGCCGCCGGCCTGCTGCGCCAGGCCGCCGAGCTGTCGTCCGACAAGGATTTCGCCAGGTACCTGAAGCTGCGCGCCGATGCTTTGCTCAGCGACGATTATCGTCCGAGCGATTTCGCGTGGATGGCGATGAAGAAGAATCCGGTCGACATCGTCATCGGCCCGATCGAAACCTACGAAGACCAGCTGTTCGGTTACAAGGCCAGCTATGAAAGCTATGTCCTGGTGAAGGACCAGGCCTGGAGCGCCAAGCTTTCCCGCTTCGTGAAGTATTTGCCGGAGTTGCAGCGCGAGTTGCCGGTGGATGCGAAATACAAGGCGGAGAAGCCCGGTTCCGATGCCGACCTCAATGCGTACTTCGCGGTGTACTACGCCGGTGACGCCAACGTCGGCGCCAAGACCATCGCCATCAACCTGCCCAATGACGAAGAAGTGCAGCTGAAGAAGGGCACGCGCCGGCTGCAGCTGGAAAACGTCATGCAGGCGAAGTTCGACAAGATCATGTTGCCGATCGCCAAGGAACTGATTGCCGATGACCAGCAGTCGCACCTGACCTTCGACGCCTTCTTCGAGAACACCATGTTCCATGAAGTTGCCCACGGCCTGGGGATCAAGCAGACGCTCACCGGCAAGGGCATGGTGCGCGGCGCGCTGAAGGATCAGGCGTCGAGCTTCGAAGAAGGCAAGGCGGACATCCTTGGCCTTTACATGGTCAGCAAGCTGGCCGAGAAGGGTGAGTTGGACAAGGCGAAGCTGATGGACAACTACGTCACCTTCCTCGCCGGCATCCTGCGCTCAGTGCGCTTTGGCGCCAGCGACGCGCACGCGAAGGCGAACATGGTGCGCTTCAATTTCTTCAAGCAACAGGGCGCATTTACGCGCGATGCCACCACCGGCCGCTATCGCGTGGACTTCGACAAGATGACGGCTGCGATGAATGCGCTGTCGTCGAAGTTGCTCACCATCCAGGGTGATGGCGATTACGACGCGGCCAAGCAGCTGACCGACAGCATGGGTAGTGTCGATGCGGAGCTGGCCGGTGATTTGAAGCGCCTGTCGACGGCGAAGATCCCGGTGGACATCAGCTTCGAGCAGGGCTTGGATGTGCTGGGTGTAGCGGCGCCGGCGGCGAAGTAAGCGGTTTGAAGGGCAGCAGGAAGGGGCTCCCCAGGGAGCCCTTTTCGTTTGCAAGAATGAAAGACCACTGCGCGATTTGGGTTGCCGTCATTCCGGCTTTCGCCGGAATGACGATCAAATAGGTCGTTTCGAAGGATTGGGTGATCGCCTCGATCAGCCCGCCGTAGCCAACACCCACGCCGCCACTGCTTCCGCATGCTCCATATGCAGATGATGCCCACCCGCCATCTGCGTCACCTCAATCGAAGCAACGCACGCCGCCCGTTCAGCCATCTGCGCCGACGGCAGGTAAGGCGTCGCCGGCTCTGCCAGCAGCATGTGCGTCGGTGCCTCGATGCCGGCCAGAATGGCCCGGATCTGGGCTTCCGCGATGCGTAACGGACTCGTGCGTGTCAACCGGGGATCGCTGCGCCACGACCAGCCATCCGCCACTTCGAGCAAGCCGCGCTCGACGATCGGTCGGGCCAGGTCGGCGCGCAGGCCGCTGGCCATCACGCGGGCGGTCACGGCCTGTTCGATATCCCTGAATACGCGCAGGGATTTGTTGTTGGGCGCGACGGCCAACCCCTCGCGGAACCGCTTCAGGGTGAGCGAGCCATCGTCACCCAGGGGGCCCAGCCCTTCCACGGCAAAGAAGCGTTCGACGCGTTGCGGTGCGGCGGCCGCCAGCAAGGCGCCAACACCGGCGCCCATGGAATGCCCAAGCAAAGTGAAGCGATCGATGCCGAGCGCATCGAGCGCTGCCAGCACAAATCGCACGTAATCGGGGAAGTGGTACGACATGCCCGCGGGCAGGTGGTCTGAATGCCCGTGGCCGGGAAACTCAAGCGCCACGACACGGAAGCGCGACGCGAGTTGCGGTGCCAGCAGGGCATGGCTGCCGGCGTTATCGAGCCAGCCGTGCAAGGCGAGCATGGGCGGCAAGCTGTCCTCGCCCCAGACCTGCGCAGCCAGCGTCAGGCCGGGTACCTCCACGCGAAGTTCGCGCGGTACGGTCATGGTGCCAGCCAGCCTTGCAGATGGCGCATCGTCAGTGCAGCGAGGCTCGTGACCTGGTCGCGGCTGTCGTTGAGCGCGGGGATGTATCGCAGTTCCTGGCCACCCGCTTCGCGGAAGAAATCGCTGTTCTGCATCGCGATCTCTTCCAGCGTTTCCAGGCAATCGACGGCAAAACCGGGGCACGCGACGTCGATGCGCTTGATGCCATCGGCGGCGAGCTGGCGCACCGTGGCATCGGTGTAAGGCTGCAGCCACTGCTCGCGCCCGACGCGCGACTGGAAGCTGACCACGAGCTCATCGGCTGACAGACCCAGTTGCTCGCGCAGTCGCTCGGCGGTGGCGAGGCACTGCGCGTGGTAAGGATCGCCCAGTCGCACATAGCGCTCGGGAATGCCGTGGAAGGAGAGCAGCAATTTTTCGCCGCGGCCGTTCTGCGCCCACCACGCGCGGATGCTGTTCGCCAGCGCATCGATATGCGCGCGATCGTTGTGGTAGTCGTTGACGACGCGCAGTTCCGGCGGCCAGCGCAGCGTCTTCATCGCATCGGCGACGGCGTCGATCACCGAGCCGGTGGAGGTGGCCGAGTACTGCGGGTAGAGCGGTAGCACCAGCAACTGGCGAATGCCGTCCTGCTGCATGCGCGCCACTTGTCGGGCAACGGATGGCTCGCCATAGCGCATGGCCAGTTCGACGCGCACGGGCGCACCCAGCCGGTCGAATTCGGCCTGCAGATGACGGGCCAGCGATTGGCTGCCCACCCGCAGCGGCGAACCCTGCGAGGTCCAGATGCGCGCATAGGCATGGGCGGAGCGGGACGGACGCACGCGCAGGATGACGCCGTGCAGGATCAGCCACCAAAGCCAGCGCGGGTAATCGATGACGCGGGGGTCGGCGAGAAACTGGGCCAGGTAGGGCCTCACCGCCTTGGCTGTGGGCGCTTCGGGCGTGCCGAGATTGACCAGCAGCACGCCGACGGTGGCTGTCTGGGACTTAACCGGCGGGTGGCCGGAAACCTCGGTCGGGCCGGTATAGTGATTGGCGCTAGGCATGCGTGCGACTTGCTCCCGTCAAGCCGCCAAGTCTGCCACAAGCGGTCCCGCGCACCGTGCGATGGTGCGTCGCAGGGACCCTCGAAGCAGGACACCTCGAAACACGCACAGGAGTCACCCGTGATCAAAGCCCCGTTGCACCGTTTGTTGCTTGCCGCGCTCGTCCTTCTGGTCCCGGCCATGTCCGTTCATGCGGAGGATCCGCCGCTGGTGCGTGCGACCAACTCGGTGCGCGTGCTCAAGGAGATCATGGAAGCCCCGGATAAATCGATCCCGGTGGACCTTCTCAAGGAAGCCCATGCCATCGCGGTCATCCCGGACATGGTCAAGGCTGGTTTCATCTTCGGCGGTCGCCGGGGCGAGGGCCTGATCTCGGTGAAGGGGCCGGACGGCACCTGGTCGAACCCCAGCTTCGTCACCCTGACCGGCGGCAGCGTCGGCTTCCAGGCGGGCGTCTCGTCGACCGATGTGATCCTGGTCTTCCGTACCCAGCGTGGCGTGGATTCCATCGTCAACGGCAAGTTCACCCTGGGCGCCGATGCGGCGGCCGCAGCCGGCCCGGTGGGGCGTAATGCCGCAGCCTCGACCGACAGCCAGTTCAAGGCCGAGATCTACTCCTACTCCCGCTCGCGCGGCCTGTTCGCGGGCGTGGCCCTGGACGGCTCGGCCCTGCGCATCGATTACGACGCCAATGCCGAGGTCTACGGCCAGGGCATCACCCCGCGCCGGATCTTCGACGGCGGGGTCAACAACGTCCCGGGCCCGGTGGTCGATTTCCGTGATCGGCTTGAGGAGTACACTCAGCGATAATGCACGGGAAGGGACCGGGCCGGTAAAATCGACCGGTTACGGTGGTTCAACCCAATCCGGTCCCGCCCCTGGAGCCTTTATTCATGAGCATCACCCATCTCATTCTGCTGTTGATCGTCGTCGTGCTGATTTTCGGCACCAAGAAGCTGCGCAATATCGGTGGCGACCTTGGCGGTGCCGTGCGTGACTTCAAGAAGGGCCTGGACGGCGACGAGAACGCCAAGTCCAAGGACGAGCAGCGCCTGCAGGCCGATCCGCCGCCCTCGAACACCACCAGCAGCAACCAGAACCAGAACGACACGCACGAGACCAAGTAAGGTCTCGCGTTCAGGTCATGATCGAGATCAGCTTCGGCAAGCTGGTACTGCTCGCGCTCGTCGCGCTGATCGTACTCGGCCCGGAAAAACTGCCCGGCGCGGCGCGTACCGCCGGCGCGCTGCTGCGTCGGGTGCGTAACGGCTGGGACAGCGTCCGCTCGGAAGTGGAGCGCGAGCTGCAGGTCGAAGAGATCAAGAAGCAGGCG
This sequence comes from Dyella terrae, assembly GCF_004322705.1. Taxonomy (NCBI): domain Bacteria; kingdom Pseudomonadati; phylum Pseudomonadota; class Gammaproteobacteria; order Lysobacterales; family Rhodanobacteraceae; genus Dyella; species Dyella terrae. The sequence continues at coordinate 311,206 of NZ_SIZZ01000003.1, forward strand.
CGCGAAGCGGCTGCGCGGGCCGAATCGGCCCAGGCCGATCTTGATGCCACCTTGCGCAAGGTGCGCGAAGCGGGTGCCCAGCAGGTGGACGCACCGGCGCCGCCGGCAGCGTCCGAGCCGACGCCGGGCCCTGCGTCGCCAGTCGATGCGCCCGCGGACTCGCCCACGAAGGATGCTCCGCATGGCGGCGCCTGAGCTCGATCACGACTCGCAGGACCAGGAACAGGGCCTGTTTTCCCATCTGATCGAACTGCGTTCGCGCCTGCTCAAGGCGTCGGCCACCGTGGTGATCGTGCTGCTGGCGCTCATTCCGTTCGCCAATCGCCTTTACACCGAGCTGGCGGCGCCGCTGATGGCGCGCCTGCCACAGGGCGCGCACCTTATCGCGACCGAAGTGGCCAGTCCCTTCGTCACGCCGTTGAAACTGGCGTTTTACGCCTCGCTGTTCATCAGCATGCCGATGATCCTGTATCAGCTGTGGGCTTTCGTCAGTCCCGGTCTGTACCGGCACGAGAAGCGCCTGGCGCGTCCGCTGCTCGGTGCCGCGCTGCTGTTGTTCTACGCCGGCTGCGCGTTCGCGTACTTTCTGGTGCTGCCTGCGGCGTTCAAGTTCCTGACGGCGGTGACGCCCGAGGGCGTGGAGATGATGACGGACATCACCCACTACCTCGACTTCGTCATGCTGATGTTCTTCGCCTTCGGCCTGTGCTTCGAAGTGCCGGTGGCGGTGGTCATCCTCGCGGCGATCGGCATCGTCAACGTCGATCAGCTGCGCAACGGACGTCGCTATGCCATCGTCGGTGCCTTTGCCATTTCCGCCTTCATCACGCCGCCGGACATCACCTCGATGGTGATGCTGGCCGTGCCGATGTGTTTTCTCTACGAGCTTGGCGTGCTGGCCGTGCGCTGGCTGATTCGGCCGGCGGCGGCATCGACTGCCGAATAAGCTGTCTTCAGACTGGCGATGCGCTGTCATATTCGTGAAGCCGCGTTAGGTAGAAATGCGGAAGACGATTCGCCTTTAAAGTCTCTATGATGGTCGCGCCGACCGGCATTTACGGATATCAGTGAGTTGTATGGACATGTACTCACGCAGCGCCGACCTGATCGCGCAGCTCGACCTGCTTCCCCATGTGGAAGGAGGCCACTACCGCCGCGTGCATACGGCGGCCAGCCCCGAAGGCGGGCGCCCACCGCTTAGTGCCATCCACTATCTGCTCAGCGCAGGCCAGCGCGGGGTGTGGCATGTCGTCGATGCCGACGAGGTCTGGCACTTCGTCGAAGGCGATCCCATGGAGCTGACGGTGTATTACCCGGCCGAGGCACGCTTCGAGCGCCGTCGACTGGGGCGCATCGAAGACGGCTGCTCGCCGATGCATGTGGTGCCTGCGCACGCGTGGCAATCGGCGCGTCCGTTGGGTAGCTATGCGCTGATGACCTGCATCGTGGCGCCGGGATTCGAATTCGCCGGCTTCCGCCTGCTACAGGACGACGACCCGCTTGCCGAGAAGCTGCTGGCCTTCTCCGACGAGGGCAGGGAGTAAGCGGCTGCTTACCGCTTCTCTCCCGTCGCGCTTCGATAACCGTTGCGCGCCGCATCCAGCCGGCGCTGCCGGGGCGATCCGTGCAACAGGGTCGGTAGCCATGGCGTCAGCGCCTGGGGTGTGATGCCCAGGGTGGCGTAGCCGTTGTGTTTGCCGACCGAATCGGTGCGCAGGCTGAGGAAGTTGTCACGAGAGAACGGTTTGCCGGGGAGGAATTCGGCGAACCGTGCCTGCAGGCGACCCAGGCCGTCCGGCAGATCGATGATGGGCGTCCGCAGGCCTGCCTCGTCCCGGATCTTGCGGACGATCTCGCCCAGAGTGAGTACTTCGGGCCCGAACAGTTCGAAGGTGCGATCCAGACTCTGCGCATCGTGCTTGACGCAACGCGCGATGGCCTCGGCGACGTCGCCTGCAAAGGTGGGTGCCATGCGTGATGCGGAACGTGCCAGCGGCAGAACCGGCATGCGGCGCATCAGCCCGGCGAATCGACTCACCAGCCCGTCCTCGGCGCCAAACATCACGCTCGATTGGTAGATGGTCCAGTCCAGGCCGGAATGCCGCACGGCGGATTCGGCTTCGCCACGCGTCTTCAGGTACTGCGATAAGCCTTGTCCGGCCTTGAGCGCGCTCATCAGGTGCAGCCGCGGTACGTTTGCCGCGTGGCATGCGGCGGCGAGCCGGCGCGGCAGTTCGACGTGGGTTTCCTGGAAGCTGTAGCGTCCTTGCGGATTGAGGATGCCGATCAGCATGATCGCGGCATCCGCACCGGCGAGGGCATGGCGTAGCGCATTGCCGTCGTAGACGTCGATGCTGCGCACGTCGACCCCGGGAATCACCGCGAACGCGCGACGCTTCTCGCGGTTCCGGGAGAGAAGGGTCATCCGATGCCCGTCCTGCGCCAGGCGAGGAATGAGATAGCGACCGAGGAAGCCGGTACCGCCGAGCACGACGAGCTTCTTGGGCTTCATCCGTTGCGTTCCTCCGGCATCACGGTGACGAACTGGTGGCGGAATCGACGCTGCTGCTGGCTGCCGGCACGGTCGCCGAGCCGCTTTCGGCCGGTGCCGGTGCGGCGACGGAGCAGGTGACGGCACGCCGCGGCGTCTGCTTGTCCGGCAGTCTATACGTCTGGCCGATCGGCGGCATGCGCTCGCTCATCGGGACCACCTTGTCGTTGAGGCGCCAGTCGTAGATCACGCTGAAAGCCATCACCCGGGCCACGTACTCACGCGTTTCCTTGTACGGCATGCTGGCGACGAAGAGGTCGGGCGCCAGGTTGCTGCGCGCGCCAAGCCACTGGTCGACCTTGGCCGGGCCAGCGTTGTAGGCCGCGCTCGCCAGCCACGGCGCGCCGTTGAAACGCTCGGCCATCTGGGCCAGGTAACGGGTGCCGAGCTTGATGTTGGTGATGGGGTCGTAGAGCGACTCGCCGCCGGCCCAGTCCAGGCCGTTGCGCTTTGCGACCAGGGCCGCCGTACCCGGCAGTAACTGCATGAGGCCGCGCGCATCGGCGCCCGAGCGCGCGTCGCTCATCCAGGCGCTTTCCGCGCGCAGGATGCCGTAGGCCCAGGACGGATCGATGCCGGATTGCTCGGACTGCGGCACGATGCCGTCCTGGCTGGCCAGCGGGAAGCGCTGCTCGTAATAGCGCAGGGCATCGCCGCTGGTGAACGTGAACACCGCGCGGTCATACCAGCCCCGGCGATAGGCGAGATCCGCGGCCAGCTTGAGCGTGGCCGGGTCGGCGCCAGCGAGCGCCTGCGTCCATTCGCGGCGCGCGAGTTTCTGCAGATCCACGGCATAGAGTTCGAATGCGCGCAGCAGGCCCTGGTTCGCCAGCAGCAACTGCTCACGCTGCGGATCGGCGGGCAGGCTCTGCGGGCAGATCGAATAAGGGGACTGCAGTCGGTCGGCCGCCATGAAGCCAAAGTAGGTTGGCTCCTGCGAGAGGCCGCTCAGCAGCGGCCGCGCTTCGCCGTCGCGATTGAGCGCCGTGAGCGAACGTGCCCGGAACCAGCGCCATTCGCCGTCCTGCTGCTGGCTTGCCGGCATGGCGGCAATCGCGGCCAGCGCGGCGGTCCAGTCCTGGCGAGCCAGCGCCACGCGAACGCGCCATTCGCGCGTGGCCGTGGTTTGCATGCTGGCCGGCAAGGCGGCGAGACGCTCCAGCGCCTGCTCGTCGAAATCGGTGGCGTGGAAGAGCGCCAGCGCCACCATCACGCGACCGCGCTGGTCCGGGCTGAAGGCAAAGCGGTTCTGGAGTTTCTGCCAGGCGTTATCGGCGGCCGTCGACTGGCGGCGAGCCAGCCGCTCCAGCGCAATGGTCGCGGCCTGACGATGGCGTGGTGAATCGGGCCAGGTTTCGGCCGACGCCACGGCGCCGCCCGGATCCTTCAGCGCCATGGCCAGGCGCTGGCCCGCCTGCATCTCGTCTGCCGGCAGCCAGTTGGACAGGGACTGCACGGTGCCGGCCTGGCCGGCATCCACCGCGCGGTCGATGCGCGCCCACAGGCGCGGGGCGGTCAGCAGGCCCTGGTCGTGCGCTGCGGTGATGACAGGATCGCAGGCATTGGGCAGGTTCGCGCGCGTCCACAACGTGGCCAGGTCGCGGTCGAAGTCGAGCGTCGCGCCGCGCGACATCTGCGCGCGCAACGCATAGCAGCTCAAGGTATCGCCCATGCCGGCCTGGTAGAGCGACAGGAAGGTTTCCCAGTCTTCGCGACGCGCCAGTTCCAGCAGGAAGTCGCGCCGCAGGTCGCTGGCCGGGATCATGCCCGGATACCGTGACAGGTAGTCGTCGACCGGCGCGCGATTGAGTTGGCGCAGGTCGTGCGTCAGCGCGGCGGCTTCCAGGGAGGGGTACAACGGATAGTTGTTCAGGCCGGAGGCCAGGGCCTTCCAGCCATCGCCACCTTGCTGGGCGGCGACGTAGGCGCGCTTGAATGCCTGGCGCTGGGCATCGGTCGGTTCCGGTGTGGTCGCGGCAAAGGCGTTGGCAGCCACCAGGACGCATGTCACCACTACGGTCATCCAGCGCCGTGGATTTCGCCGTTGCTTTGCGCCAACTGCCATGACTGCTCCTTGTTGCAGATCCCGCAAGGGAAGGCGATGCCCGCAAGCGTCGCCGATGGTTCGGGTGGTGTACGCGGGCCAACGCCTTTTCGGTCGCTCGCCATTAGCCGCATGCGTATGTGATGCGTTCGTGTACGTAACCCGGAAGATTCGCAGAAATGGGCTGAATCCCAAGTGAGGTGGGACGCTACGGGATGCCTGCTAAACTTGCGCGCTTCCACCGCGCCCACAGGTAGCGCATGTCGTCGACACCCACGCTTTCATCCCGCGCACGCTGGTGCGCCTGGCTGGTTCTCGTGCTGGCCGCGGTGGCCGGGGCCTGGTGGTGGTGGGCGATCGGACGTCCGGTCGATTTGCCTGATGCCCCGTCGGCGCGCGTGGCATGCGTTTCCTACGCTCCGTTCCGCGAACCGGGCGAAACTCCGCTCGACCCGCGTGCCTTCGTCAGCCCTGATCGCATCGATGCCGATCTGAAGGCGCTGTCGCAGCGCTTTGACTGCGTGCGCACCTACTCGCAGGGCCAGGGGCTTGCCGCCGTGCCGGAGATCGCCGGGCGTTACGGTATGAAAGTGATCATGGGCATCTGGCTCGGTCGCGATCCGATCGCCAATGCGCGTGAAGTGCAGCTGGGCATCGCCTCGGCGCGCGCGCATCCGGACGTGTTGCGTGGCGTGATCGTCGGTAACGAAGTGCTGCTGCGTGGCGAGCTGTCGTCCGAACAGCTGGCGACATTCGTGCGCGAGGTGAGGGCGGCCATCCCGGCGCAGGTGCCGGTGAGTTACGCCGATGTGTGGGAGTTCTGGCTGCGTTATCCGGAGATGGCCAAGGCCGCGGATTACCTGACCATCCACATCCTGCCGTACTGGGAAGACGAGCCGGTGCCGCCGGAACACGCGGTGCGCCACGTGGCCGAGGTCTACGCGAAAATGAAGGCCGCTTTCCCGGACAAGCAGGTGATGATCGGTGAAACGGGCTGGCCCAGCGCGGGACGTCCGCGTCGCGCGGCCAGCGCCAGCGTCGTCAACGAGGCGCGCTATCTGCGTGAGTTCCTGCAGTACGCCGGCAGCGTGTCGATGCCCTACAACGTGATCGAAGCCTTCGATCAACCCTGGAAGCGCGCGCAGGAAGGCACCGTCGGCGGTTACTGGGGCATCTTCGACGTCAACGCCAAACCCAAATTCGCCATGCAGGGGCCGGTGATCGAAGAGCCGCGCTGGTGGCTGGGCTGGGTGGCCGGATGGATCGGGGCGGTGCTGTTTGCGGCGGCCGGTTTGTGGCGCCGCGACTGGAAGGGGCTGAAGGGTTGGTCAGCCATCAAGATCGCCGGTTTCGCCACCGGCACAGCGCTGGCCTGGCAGTACCGACAGATGTTCTACGCCTGCCGCAACCCGCTCGAGTGGGGTTTGTCCGCGGCGGCCTGCATCGTCGGCCTGCTGACGGCGTTGTCGCTGGCGCGGTGGCTGGCCAATCGCCTGGCCGATGGCCCGTATCGCCCCGCGCCGTTGGGCTGGTGGCGTTTTGGCTGGCTGTTCGTACTGGCGCTGGAAGGTTTGCTGCTGGCCTTCGATGGCCGTTACCGCGATTTCCCGATGGGCCTGTTCGCGCTGCCGTGCGTCGGCTACGGGCTGGTCGCCTGGCTGGACCGCTTCCCGGAAACCCCCGGTCTGGCGTTGGAAGAGCGCTTCCTTGCCTGCTGGCTGCCCGCGCTTGCGGCGGTCGTGGTGATCCAGGAAATCGGCCTGAACCCCGTCACCTGGCTATGGCTGGGGCTGAACCTGGCGATCGCGCTGCCCGTTCTCATCGGCTGGCGCCGCAGTCGCCTGGAAGCGGACGAGGCGTAGGCTGCCCACCAGCAGCGCAAAGGCGCCGGCCTCGAAGCAGTACATCATCAGTGCGAACAGTCCCACGGCGGCGGCCAGCCAGGCCGCAAACGGGCGCTTCCAGACAAGAGCCACCGCGGCGGCCAGCAAGGCAGCCCAGCCGTAGCCGTAGCCGAGGAATCCCAGCACGACCCACTGGCGCCACTGGCACCAGGCCGGATTGCTGGCCGAGCCATCGCACAGGTGCGCCATATCGCTGGGCTCGATGACGCCAAAGCGCAGCGCGGCGGTAAGGGCTCCGACGACCAGTAACAGGAACCAGGGCAGGAACACGCGGATCAGGGACGAATTCATCGACGGAGCTTTTGCGGACGGGGCGCGACGTGGCTGGGCAGGCGGATTTCCGCCGCCAGGGGCAGGTGATCGGAGAAAGCCTGGGGCAACGCCCACACCTTGTCCAGATGGATCGCCTCGGAGGTGAGAATGTGGTCGAGTGCCTTGCTCGGCTTCCAGCTTGGGAAGGTGGGCGTGGCCTGCGGCGGGGGTAGCAGCGGCGACTTCTTGAAGAGATGCTGCATCTCGCTGCTGTTGGCGTCGGTATTGAGATCGCCCATCAGCACGGCATGCGGGAAGTCCTGCAGCACTTCGGCGATGAAAGCCAACTGTCTGGCGCGTGCCTGCGCGCTCAAGGACAAGTGGGCGATCATCACCGCCAGCGCGTCCTGGCCCTCGCCGAAGCGGGCGAGCAGGGCGCCCCGGCCTGGAATGCGGCTGGGCAGCGGGTAATCGAGCACCGCCGTCGGCTCGATGCGCGAGATCAGGCCGTTGGCCGAATGTGCCAGGCGCGCCATCGGGCGATTGGGCTGGTGGCTCCAGAACGGCATGCCCGAGGTTTCGGCCAGGTAACGGGTCTGGTTGAGAAAACCCGAGCGCAGGCTGCCCGCGTCCGCTTCTTGCAGGCCGATGAGGTCGAACTGAGGCAGGACTTCCGCCAGGCGATCAAGGTTGTCCAGCTTGCTGCGGCCCGGCAACACCGCGTTGATGCTGCGCGTCAGGTATTCGCTGTAACGCTGCACGCTGGCGCCCGCGAGGATGTTGCAGCTCAGCAGGCGCAGTCGGCGTTCGGGCTTGGCGGCTTGGGTGGGCTCGGCGCGGGTCATCAGGTCAGGGTAGTCGGGGCTGTGTGGCAAAGACCATCGCCATGCATCGTGGAGACGCCGGGCGCGGGCTCAAGCAGCATGCCTTCCCCCATGTGAACGCGGGGACCAGCCTGGGCTGGTCCCCGCGAGACATATCATCGACATCGGTGCGGGGCACCGCGAGACACCTTACTTGGTGCCGAGCTCGCGATTGGCCAGCCACAGGGTCATGGCAGACAGTTCACCCAGGCTCTTGACCTGGCTGGAGCGGTACTTGCCGTTCACGATGATGGTCGGCGTGCCGTCAACTTCCCACTTCTGCAGCATTTCACCGTCGTGCTTGATCTGGGCCGTCACTTCGTCCGAGCTGGCGATGCTCATGAACTTCGCGCGATCCACGCCCTTGGAGGCGTAGAAATCGGCCAGCTCGTCCAGCGTGGAGATCGGGTAGTGCTCGTCGAACTTGGCCTTGAACAGCGCCAGGTGAGTGGCGTCGAGCACGCCAAGCTTCTTGGCGGCGTAGAACGCGCGGGCGTAGGGCACCCACTGGTCACTGAACGCCGCCGGGACCATCTTGAACACCACGCCGGCCGGCAGCTGCTTGCGCATCTCCTCGGCCATGGGCGCGAAATGGGCGCAATGGACGCAGCCGTACGAGAACACCTCCACGACTTCCACCTTGCCCTCGGCGCTGTAGCGCTGCGGCGCACCCGGCATGGTGACGTACTGCGTGCCATCGGCATACGGCGCGGCAGCATCGTTGTTGGCCGCGGTGCAGGCGCTGGCCAGGACCAGGCCGCCGAGCAGGGCGAGGATACGCAGACGGGCAAAACGCTTGAACATGCTGGGTCTTCTCCGGGAGTCGGGCGCCGCCGGGGCGCCGCACAGTGCTTACTTGCCTGCCGCTTCCTTGGCGATCAGCCAGCGGGCCAGATCGATCGCCTTGGTGTAGCCGCCTGCGGACACGGCGTCGAAGCGGTATTTGCCGTCGATGATGAGCGTCGGCGTGCCTTCGACGCCATACGACTTCACAAGTTCATCGGCGCGCTTGACCTTGGTGTTGATGGCGAAGGAATTGGCCACGGCCATGAATTCCTTCGGGTCCACGCCGTACTTGGCGTACACCTTGGCGGCGTCTTCGAGCGTGGGCAGGTTGCCGATGCCCTTGAGGCCGGTGCCGTTGGGCTTGTAGGCGCTCAGTTCGCGGGAGTTCCACACGGCGTCATACATGGCGTCGTTGGCCTTGTCGGCCACGCCCAGCGCCTGCGCGGTGAGATAGGCGCGCTGGAACATCGGGAAGTTTTCCTGCGGCATGAACGACACCGGCAGGTAGGTGATCACGGTGTTCGCCGGCAGGCTCTTGGCGAACTGGTCGATGATCGGGTGGAAGTTGTTGCAGGACGGGCAGCCGTACGAGAACACCTCGATCACTTCGATCTTGGTGGTATCGGTCATCTTCGGCTGGGCCGGGTCGATGCGGACGTAGTGCTTGCCTTCGACCCAGGTGCCGTCGTCGACGAAGGCCTGAGCGGCGGCGGCCTGTTCGGCCGTCGGCTGTGCCGGGCCCTGGGCGGCCGGAGCCGCAGCGGTGCTGGCCGGGGCCGGGGTGGCGGCCGCGGTGGATGCAGTCGCAGGGGCTGGCGTGGTGGCCGGTGCGGCGGGCTGTGCCGGCGCGGTGGCTGCCGGGGCGGGCGTGGTCGGCTGGGCGGCGTTGCCCCCGTTCTCACTGTTGTTGCCGCAGGCGCTGAGCACCAGCAGGGAGGCAAAGAGGAACGGCAAACGCTTCAGCATGGAGTGACCTCGGATGTTTCGTAGGCGTGTAAACAACAACGCCGGCTCAGGGCCGGCGTTGTCGATCAGGGCGTGGCCGGCTTGGTGCTGGCGCCTTCGGCGGCGTGCAGGCCTTCGATGTAGCTGGCCAGTGCCTGGATGTCCTTGACCTCAAGCTTCTGGGCAATGCTCGGCATGATCTTGGCGTGGGCGTCGTCGCCCCAGCTGGTGCCGTCGTGCATGGCCTTGAGTGTGGCTTCGATGTACTGGGCGTGCTGGCTCGTCAGCTGCGGGTACATGGCACCCGGGTTACCGCGGCCGTCGACGCTGTGACAGGCCATGCAGGCCGGGATGTCACGGGTGGAATCGCCTTCGCGGTAAAGCTTCTGGCCCAGCTCGACGAGCTTTTCGTCGGCCACGCCCGGCAGGGCGGTCTTGGTCGAGAAATAGGCGCCGATGTCATGCATGTCCTGCTCGGACAGCGGGGCGGCCATGCCCATCATGATCGGGTTCTGGCGCTTGCCGCTCTTGAAGAGCGCGAGCTGGTGGGCGATGTACTGCTCGCTCTGGCCAGCCAGCTTCGGGTACTGGGCGTCGCTGGAGTTGCCGTCCATGCCATGGCAGGCGCCGCAGGCGGCGGCCTTGCCGGCACCGGCGGTGGCGTCACCGGGCTTGACCTTGGCGGTCGCCTCGGCGGCCGGGGCCGCAGCCTTCTCGGCGCTGGCGGCAGCAGCCGGCTGCGCAGCGGTCGCGGCGGCGGCGGGCTTGGCGTCCTGCGCCACGACCACGCTGGCCGACAGCGCAAAGGCGAGGGCTACGACGTAGCCAAAAACAGCGGGCCGGGAACCAGCGGGCCGAAAACTCATACACTTGTCTCCAGAAAAACTGCTATGGCTGCACGGTGCGTGGCGGTTGCACGCCCGTAACTGGCAGAAACCTTGGAATTATCCCTGCCGCGCCACAGCCGGTCAAACCACAAAGTTGCTTTCCATGACCCCCAATCCGCTCCAGGGCGCCCAGTTCATTCTGGCAGCCCATCGCATCAATCAGTTGCCGTCCGACCAGGGCGCCGAAGTCGCCTTCGCCGGCCGCTCAAACGCTGGCAAATCCAGCGCCCTGAACGCTCTTGCGGGCCACAAGGGCCTTGCGCGCACCTCCAAGACCCCCGGGCGCACCCAGCAGATGGTGGCGTTCTCGCTGCCCCCGCTGAAGGGTGACGAGGGCCAGGCCCCGCTGGATATCCGCCTCATCGATCTGCCCGGCTACGGCTATGCCAAGGTCCCCGAGCCCCTGCGCGAGCACTGGAAGCAGGAAATCGACGCCTACCTGAACCACCGCCGGAGCCTGCGGGGCGTGGTCCTGATCGTCGATATCCGCCATCCGCTGAAGGAATTCGACCGGATGATGCTCGATTTCTGCTTCCATACCCATCTGCCGTGCCATGTCCTGCTGACCAAGGCGGACAAATTGTCGCGCAACCAGGCGCAGCAGGCGCTGGCCGCCATGCGCAAGCAGTTCGCCAGCGAAGGTCTGCAGGCGACCGCCCAGGTGTTCTCATCGCAGGCTGGGACAGGCGTCGACGAGGCGCGCAACATGGTGGTGCAGCTGCTGCGCACCGAGCGTCCGGAGTGAGGCCGGGCCGCTGACGCGGCCCTGTGAGGACGCCCGCTACGCGGAGCGGTGAACGGAGAAGAGCACGCTCAAGCGACCGTGCGCTTTGCTTTTTCCGTTCACTGTTCACAGCGCCAAAGGCGCGGTCTCACAGCGTCTGCATAAACACCGCGCACAACGCTTCCATTCCCGCGCGATCCTCGTCGTCGAAGCGAGCGACCCGCGGGCTGTCGACATCCCACACGCCCAGCAATGTGCCGTCAGCCTTTACCAGCGGCACGACGATCTCGGAGTTCGACGCGGCGTCGCACGCGATGTGGCCTTCGAAGGCGTGCACGTCACGCACCAGTTGCGTCTCGCGCGTCTGGGCGGCCGTGCCGCACACGCCGCGACCGATGGCGATGCGTACGCAGGCGGGCTTGCCCTGGAACGGACCGACGACCAGTTCCGTCCCGTCGAACAAATAGAACCCGGCCCAGTTCAGGTCGGGAAGGCTGTTGTAGACGAGGGCTGAGAAATTGGCGCAATTGGCGATGAGGTTGCTTTCGCCGACGAGGATGCCGCGCACCTGGCTGCACAGGTCGTCGTAGTGTTCGCGCTTGCTGGCGTAAGTTTGGGCGGAGAGTTCGAACATGGGGCGGGCTCGGGCGGAAAGTACGTATTATGCGCCTGTGTCCGGCGCGGTGGCGTGCCGGAACGCCAGGTAGCATCGGAGTGCGGAGCATGGGCGTGAATGCGGTTTTCGTGGCCGGTACGGATACGGGCATTGGCAAGACGCACGCCTCGTGCACCCTTTTGCATGCGTTGCGCCACGCTGGCGAATCAGCCTGTGGCATGAAGCCCGTTGCCAGCGGTTGCGCATCCACCCCCGACGGCCTGCGCAATGACGATGCGATTGCCCTGATCGGCGCGAGCAGCGTCGATTTGCCTTACGAGCTGGTCAATCCCGTGGCCTTGCGCGAGCCACTGTCACCGCATATCGCCGCGCTGCACGAAGGCGTGTCGATCAACATGCAGTCGCTGCGTGAAGCGTTTGATGCCTTGTGCGCCAGCCATGACAAAGTCGTCGTCGAAGGCGTAGGCGGATGGCTGGTGCCATTGGCGCCCGATCTTTCCGCGGCCGACATTCCGCGCGCATGGCATTTGCCTGTGGTGCTTGTGGTTGGCTTGCGACTGGGTTGCCTCAGTCACGCCTTGCTGACGGCGCGTGCGATCCAATCCGATGGTTGCCGCGTGCTGGGCTGGATCGGCAATCGCATCGATCCGGCGATGGACGCCGTCGAAGAAAACATCGACACGTTGCGCGCGCTGCTACCCGCGCCGTGCCTGGGCATCTTGCCGCACGGCGTCGCGCCGGCTCAGGCGGCGGCCACGCTGGATATCGCCAGCCTGCTCGCTTGAGCGCACAGAAGATTTTCACGAAGGAGTGCTTCATGGCAGGTCGCAGCCACTACTACCTTTCCATCGATGACCTGGCGCATGCACGCGGCCCGGAACCGTCGCTGAGTTACGACGGCGCCGGACCGAACGATTTCGCTGACGCCCTGCGCGCGGCGCTCGCCGGACCGGATCTGTTCGAACGCTGGCGCGCCATGCAGGCGGAACCCGATGAGGTCGATCCCGCCCTGGGTGCGACGGACCCGCAGGTGCAGGTGAGCGCGAAAGTGGCCGACCTGCACACCGAAGTGGATCTGATCACCGGCCTGCCAATGAGCATCGTCCGGCAGCGCCTTAACCTGCTGATCGGGCCCAACTGGAAGCTGCGGGACATGCGCGCCGCCTGACATTTTCAGGCGCCTGTGCCTTCCAGCCCTTGGAAAGCACGCACTGCACTGGGTACATTCCGGGGTTCACCCAAGTAACCCCGGGATACCTGATGCACCGTCTTCGCGCCCTAGCCATCGCCACCTCCATCGCACTCGCCGCCTGTTCGCAGCAGAACCACGACGCCGATGCCAACGCGCCGGCCGCTGCCACGACGGGCGCCACCACTGCCGAGGCCAACGTGAGCAATCCGTTCTTCGCCGCCAGCGCGCTGCCGTTCCAGGCGCCGCCGTTCGACAAGATCAAGGAAGCCGATTACCAGCCGGCGATCGAAGAAGGCATCCGCCAGGAAGCCGAGGAAATAAAGGCCATCGCGACCAACAAGGACGCGCCGACGTTCGAAAACACCTTCGTCGCCCTGGAGAAATCCGGCCAGTTGCTGTCGCGTGTCAATCACGCCTTTGATGCGGTGACCTCGGCCAACACCAGCGACCTGCTGCAGAAAGTGCAGGAAGACGTCGCACCGAAGCTCGCTGCCAACGAAGACGCCACCTATCTCAACGCCGACCTGTTCAAGCGCGTCGAGACGATCTACAACCAGCGCGACACGCTGAATCTGGATCCGGAATCCAAGCGCCTGGTCGAGTTCTACTACGACAAGTTCGTGCACAAGGGCGCCAAGCTCAGCGAAGCCGACAAGACCCGCTTGATGGAAATCAACAAGGAGCAGTCGACGCTCAGCACGCAGTTCGTCAACAAACTGCTGGCCGGCACCAAGGACGCCGCGCTCGTGGTGGACGACAAGGCCAGGCTCGATGGACTGTCCGATGCCGACATCGCCGCCGCCGCCCAGGCCGCGCAGGATCGCAAGCTTGACGGCAAGTGGGTGCTGAGCCTGCAGAACACCACGCAGCAGCCGGAACTGCAGACGCTCAACAACCGCGATACGCGCAAGGCGCTGTTCGATGCGTCGTGGAATCGCACCGAGCACGGCGATGCCAACGACACGCGCGAGCTCGTGTCGCGCATCGCCCAGTTGCGCGCGGAAAAGGCCAAGCTCCTTGGCTTCCCGAATTACGCCGCATGGGCGCTTGAAGACCAGATGGCCAAGACGCCCGAAGCGGCGCTGAAGTTCATGCAGAACCTGGTGCCGGCCGCTACGGCGCGTGCGCAGGCCGAAGCGAAGGACATCCAGTCGGTCATCGACAAGGAAAAGGGCGGATTCAAGGTCGAGGCATGGGACTGGACGCATTACGCCGAACAGGTGCGCAAGGCGAAGTACGATCTCGATGAAGGCCAGATCAAGCCGTACTTCGAGCTCGACAACGTGCTGCAGAACGGCGTGTTCTACGCTGCCAACCAGCTTTACGGCCTGACCTTCAAGGAACGCAAGGACATCCCGGTCTACCAGCCTGACGTGCGCGTGTTCGAGGTGTTCGACAAGGACGGCAGCTCGCTGGCGTTGTTCTACGTCGACTACTTCAAGCGCGACAACAAGAACGGCGGCGCCTGGATGAGCAACTTCGTCGAGCAGTCGAAGCTGTTCGGCACCAAGCCGGTGGTGTTCAACGTCTGCAACTTCACCAAGCCGGCGGCAGGTCAGCCGGCGCTGCTGTCGTTCGACGACGTGATCACGATGTTCCACGAGTTCGGCCACGCGCTGCACGGCATCTTTGCCGATTCGCAGTACCCGTCGCTGTCGGGCTCCAACACCGCGCGTGACTTCGTGGAATTCCCGTCGCAGTTCAATGAGCACTGGGCCACGGATCCGAAGATCCTCGCCAACTACGCCAAGCACTACCAGACCGGCGCCGCCATGCCGGACGCCCTGGTGGAGAAGATGAAGAAGGCCGGCACCTTCAACAAGGGCTACGACATGACCGAGCTGGTCAGCGCTGCCCTGCTCGACATGAACTGGCACATGCTCGGCGCCGATGCCGGCCGCCAGGACGTCGACACGTTTGAAACCCAGGCGCTGGCCAAGGACAAGATCAACCTGTCCTACGTGCCGCCGCGTTACCGTTCCAGCTACTTCATGCACATCTGGAGCAATGGCTACGCCGCCGGTTACTACGCCTACCTGTGGACGCAGATGCTGTCCGACGACGCCTTCGAGGGCTTCGTCGAGAAGGGTGGCCTGACGCGCGAGAACGGCGATCGCTTCCGCCAGATGATCCTGTCGCGCGGCAATACCGAGGAGCTGGGCAAGCTCTATCGCGACTGGCGCGGCAAGGATCCGAGCGTCGAGCCGATGCTGATCGACCGCGGCCTGAAGGCGGATCCGAAAGCCAGGCACTGATCGGGTGTGAACCTGTGAAAAAGGGGGCCGGACATCCGGCCCCTTTTTTTTAATGCAACGGCAGGCGCGTCAACGGACCATCGGAACGGACGCGTCCGGGACTGATTCCGCTGATGCGCTTGAACAGGCGCCTGAAGGCGGCTTCGCTGCCGTAGCCCAGCCGTTCGGCGATCAGGGCGACGGGCATGCGACGCTCGCGCAGCCACTGTTCGGCGATGGTGACGCGTAGCTTCGTCACGTACTGCATGGGTGGCATGCGCATGAGCTGCGTGAAACGCTCGGCGAACGCGGAGCGGGACATGCAGGCCAGTGCGGCCATCGACTGCATCGTCCATGGCTTGCCCGGTGCATCGTGCACGGCGTGGAGGAGCTTGCAGATGCGCGTGTCATCGAGTGCGGCGAACAGGCCGCGGCGCTCCGGGTGTCGGCTGGCGTAGTCGCATACAGCCAGTGAGAACAGCGAATCCGCCAGCTTGTTGAGCAGCAGCTGACGTCCCGAGACGCTGCCGTTGGAAACATTGATCATCAAGGTCGACAGCTGGCGAAAAGTGTCGGTGGATTCCTTGCCCCGGACCACGAAGCAGCGAGGCAGCGCGTGCGACAACGGATGGTAGGCCCGCGCCGGGAAATGAAGTTCGCCGCAGATCAGCTGCGTGGTGTAGTCGATGCGCGAAGCGGTGTTGAGCGAGGTGAGGCGATGCGCATCGCCATGCGGCAACACCACCATGTCGCCCGCATCCAGATGGACGGCGCGATCCAGTGCCACGCTCTCGACCTGGCACAGTCCCGAACCCACCAGATGGAAAAGCCCGCAGCCGTGGTCGGGCTCAGCGACCGCCCAGCTGCCGCAACGGTCCAGGCCGGCCACAACGTCCACCCGCAACGTGGCCTGGTTCAATAACGATTCGAGCGCCGGCACATGCAGGGGGTCGCCCGACGGGCGCGTCAGGCTGGGTGTGGCAGTGGTGAGCATCATCTTCCCTTTCCATGAGCACTGAATGGCTATTCGAAAGGGTCACTGCAGTGACGGCTACCAGATTTCGGCGGCGCCACGACGAAGGATTTGAAGGGCGTGGCACGCGCTCGCGCCACGCCCTCTTCGATCAGTACGCGAATTCGCGGAAGACCGGATCGACGTTGCCGTTCCATGCGCCCTGGAACAATTCCAGCTTTCGCTCGGCCGGCGTCTGGTTCGCCTCGACAATTTCGATCAGCGGCTCCAGGAAGATGCTCTCGTCCGCGCCGTTGCCGTTGGTTCGCGCGCGACGCTTCAGTCCATGGGCAGCGATCTTCAGCGTTTCGGCCGCCAGTTCGCGTACCGTGTAGTTGCGGAACGATAGCTTCAGCGCCTCGCGCGGCACGCCGTCACGCAGCGCGTGTCGTTCGGCCTTGCTGAAGTCGCGCACGAGATCCCAGGCCGCCTGCAAGGCTTCATCGTCGTACAGCAGGCCAACCCACAGGGCCGGCAAGGCGCACAGACGATTCCACGGGCCGCCGTCGGCACCGCGCATTTCCAGGTACTGCTTGAGGCGTACTTCCGGGAAGGCGGTGGTGAGGTGATCGGCCCAGTCCTTCATCGTGGCTTTCACGCCGGGCACCGCCGGCAGGTCGCCCTTGATGAAACGCTTGAAGTCCTGCCCGGCCAGGTCGATATAGCGACCGTCCTGGTAGCTGAAGTACATCGGCACATCGAGGATGTAATCGACGTAACGTTCGTAGCCGAACCCGTCCTCGAAGACGAAGTCCAGCATGCCGGTGCGGTCCGCGTCCGTATCCGTCCATACGTGCGAGCGATAGGACAGGAATCCGTTCGGGCGGCCTTCCGTAAAAGGTGAGTCGGCGAACAGCGCCGTGGCGATCGGCTGCAGTGCCAGAGAGGTGCGGAACTTGCGCACCATGTCCGCTTCGCTGTCGAAGTCGAGGTTGACCTGCACGGTGCAGGTGCGCGTCATCATGTCCAGGCCGAGCGAACCGACCTTGGGCATGTACTCGCGCATGATCTTGTAGCGGCCCTTGGGCATCCACGGCATTTCGTCGCGGCGCCACTTGGGCTGGAAACCCATGCCGAGGAAGCCCATGCCAAGGTCTTCGGCGATGGAGCGGACTTCCTCCAGGTGCTTGTTCACCTCGCAACAGGTCTGGTGGATGGTTTCCAGGGGAGCGCCCGACAACTCCAGCTGGCCGGCCGGCTCCAGGGTGATCGATGCCTTGTCGCGCGAGAGGGCGACCGGGTTCTCGCCTTCGCGGGCGACGGACCAGCCATAGCGCTCGGCCAGGCGTTCAAGCAGGACGCGGATGCCGCGATCGCCGTCAAACGCGGGCGGGCGCAGGGAGTCGGTCAGGAAACCGAACTTTTCGTGCTCGGTGCCGATGCGCCACGCATCCCTGGGCTTTTCCCCGGCGGCAATGTACTCGACCAGCTGCTGGCGGCTGTCGATGGGCGTGCTCTTGACGGCACTGGGTATGGACACAGGGGCATTCCTTCACGGGACCGGCACCCACTGTGGGGGTGATGGGTCCAAATTCAAAGTGCCCGATTTCGGAACTTTGGAAGGAGACGCTTCGTAAGCGAGTGGGCGATCAACCCGGCCCGGGTGAATTCCCGGCGGGGCGCGGCTGGGCGGGATGGGAAAAATCGATGCGCATCCGCGTTCCCTTGCCCATGCGCCCCTCCAGAATGCGGAACGTGGCGCCATGGGCACGGGCCGCTTCGTCGACGATGGACAGGCCCAGCCCGCAGCTGTCGCCGCTGCTGTTCTGGCCGCGGTAGAAGCGCTCCTTCACCTTGTCGCGCTCTGCCGGCGCGATGCCGGCGCCGGTGTCCTCGACTTCAAGGAAGGGGCAGCCATGGACCGTGCCGCAGCTTACGGTGATCTGGCCACCCGCAGGCGTGTGCCGGATGGCGTTGTCGATGAGGTTGTTGAGCGCCTCGTGCAGCAGCCAGTAGAGCCCCTGGACCTGCACCGGCTGGCAGTCCGCACCCAGATCGATGTGGTGCGAGAGGGCGCGATCCAGCGAGGCGTTGATGATCTCGCCGATGAGGCGGGGCAGGTCGACCTTGTGGAAACGGCTGGAGCGGTGGGCCGACGGCTCGGCGCGGGCCAGGGCAAGCAATTGGTTGGCCGTGTGCGCCAGCCGGTCGATGCCGCTGTGCAGTTGCTCCACGCGCGGCTGCAGCGCGGTGCCCGAGGTTTCGCGCACCATCACTTCGAGTTGGGCCTTCAGGCCCGTCAGCGGCGTGCGCAGCTGGTGCGCGGCGTTGGCCAGAAAATGTTGCTGCGACAGCGCCGAATCGCGCACGGTGGCAAGCAAGGTATTGATCGACTGCACCAGCGGCAGCACTTCGTTGGGCACGTCGTCGGTATCGATCGGATCGAGCACGCGGGCCGGGCGGGCCACGATGCGATCGCGAAGCCGATACAGCGGCCGCGTGGCGATGGCGATACCCATCAACGCAAACACGAAGACCAGCAGCATCTGCACGAAGTCATTCAGGCCGAATGACAGGTCGAGCTGGTGCACGATGCGTTCGCGGCGGAAGGTGGTTTCACCGGATGTCACCACGAGAGGGTGACCATCGACGTTCAGTCGATAACTCACCACGCGCAGTGGAAGTCCCTCGTAGGTGACATCGCGGAAGCTGAAATCGTCCTCATCCGGCGCCGCCATGGGGAGCCCGGCGGTTCCCGCCAGCGTGTTTCCCTGCGTATCGGTGACGCGGTAGAAAATGCGCTCGTCCGGCATGGCGCGAAGCGGCGGCGGCGGACGCTCGGGGAGGGGCACCGAGAAGTTGCCATTCCCTTCATGGCGGATCTGGACGGCGATCGCCGTCGCCGTACGTACCAGCGAGCGATCAAAGGCCGCATGGATGGGCGTGACAATGGAGCGATGGTCGATGACCACGCCAATGACCAGCAGAACGGTCAGTGGCGCCAGCAGGTAGGCCAGCAGGCGCCGTCGGATGCTGGGGCGAATGCGCTTGCGCTCAGGCGTCTTCAAGCCGGTAGCCCAGGCCGCGAATGCCGCGGATCGAAGCGGACTCGCCGAGCTTGCTGCGCAGGCGCGACACATGCACTTCGATGGCGTTACCGGAAATGTCTTCGCTCCAGCCCGCAATGGCCTGGGTCAGGCGTTCCTTGCTCACCACCTTGCCGCTGTGATGGGCGAGGCATTCGAGGATCGACCATTCGCGCCGGGTCAGTTCCAGCGCTTCGCCGGTAGCGTTGATCGCGCGGCGGCCGGCCAGGTCGATGCGCAGCTTGCCGATCGCCAGCTCATTGGTGGCGGCAGCGCTCGCGCGACGGATCAGCGCGCGGCAGCGGGCGGCCAGTTCGGGCAGGGCAAACGGCTTGACCAGATAGTCGTCGGCACCGAGATCCAGCGTGCTGACGCGATCGTCCAGGCTGTCGCGGGCGGTAACGATGAGCAGCGGCAGCGCTTTACCTGAGCGGCGCATGCGGCGCACCAGGCTCAGGCCGTCTTCGCCGGGCAAACCCAGGTCGACGATGGCGAGGTCGTAGTGCGCCGTCTCCATCATCCCCGAGACGGGTTCGGCGGCATCGACGTGGTCGACCACGTAACCCTCACCGGTCAGGCCACGGACTATGCCATCGGCCACCAACGGATCGTCTTCGACAAGCAGTATGCGCATAGCGGCTCTAGAGTCGGTTTCGGGCAATGCTATCAGTTGAACGCGGCGTGAAAACAGCCGTTTCCCCGGGGTCGAAAGGTGCGACAGGATGCCCTTCGCGGACCTTTCGTCCGTTGCCCGAAAACGTGAAGGGCCGGCTTCGCAGCCGGCCCTTCGGGAAACGTGAGGCTGGACCTCAGCGTTTCATCGAGTTGAAGAACTCGTCGTTGGTCTTCGTGTTCTTCATCTTGTCGAGCATGAATTCCATCGCGGCGAGCTCATCCATCGGATGCAGCAGTTTGCGCAGGATCCAGATCTTCGACAGCATGTCCGGTTCGATCAGCAGATCCTCGCGGCGGGTGCCGGAGCGATTGATGTCGATGGCCGGGTACACGCGCTTCTCGGCGATACGGCGGTTCAGGTGCACTTCCATGTTGCCGGTGCCCTTGAACTCTTCGTAGATCACCTCGTCCATCTTGCTGCCGGTATCGGTCAGCGCGGTGGCGATGATGGTCAGCGAGCCGCCTTCTTCCACGTTACGCGCAGCGCCGAAGAAGCGCTTCGGGCGCTGCAGGGCGTTGGCGTCGACACCACCGGTGAGCACCTTGCCGGAGCTGGGCACCACGGTGTTGTAGGCACGGGCCAGGCGCGTGATGGAGTCCAGCAGGATCACCACGTCCTTCTTGTGCTCGACCAGGCGCTTGGCGCGCTCGATCACCATTTCGGCGACCTGCACGTGGCGCACGGCCGGTTCGTCGAAGGTGGAGCTGATGACTTCGGCGCGCACGGTGCGTGCGATTTCCGTCACTTCTTCCGGACGCTCATCGATCAACAGCATGATCAGGTGGACGTCGGGATGGTTGTACTGGATGGCCTGCGCGACGTTCTGCAGCATCATCGTCTTACCCGATTTGGGCTGCGACACGATGAGGCCACGCTGGCCGCGACCGATCGGCGCCACCAGGTCGAGGATGCGACCGGTGATGTCTTCGGTGGAGCCGTTGCCGCGCTCGAGATGGAACGCCTTGCGCGGGAACAGCGGCGTCAGGTTCTCGAACAGCATCTTGTTCTTGGACGCTTCCGGCGGATCGCCGTTGATGTCGTCCACCTTCAGCAGCGCGAAGTAGCGCTCGCCTTCCTTCGGGTGACGCACGCGTCCGGTGATGTAGTCGCCGGTGCGCAGGTTGAAGCGGCGAATCTGGCTGGGCGACACGTAGATGTCGTCAGGACCGGCCAGGTAGGACTCGTCGGCCGAGCGCAGGAAGCCGAAGCCATCCTGCAGGATTTCCAGCACGCCCTCGGCCCAGATGCCGCCGCCGGAGCGGGCGTGCGCCTTGAGGATCGAGAAGACCACGTCCTGCTTGCGAGCACGCGCGACGCCTTCCTGGATACCCAGCGATTCGGCGAATTCCAGCAGCTGGATCGCGTTCTTGCGCTTGAGTTCGGTCAGGTTGATCAGGCGATCGTTGCTGCCGGCATCGGCGTACTCGTCGTCCACCGGCAGGCCATTGTTGTTGCGCATGTGCTGCTGGTTGCCGCCGCCCTGGCCGCCACCCTGACCGCCGCCCTGACCACCGCGCTGGTTGCGCTCGTGGCGGCGACGACGGCCGCGATCATTACGATCATTGCGGTTGTTCGGGTTGCCACCACCGCCCTGCTGGCCGCCTTCGCGAGCCTGCTGCGGTGCGCCGTCACGAGGACCCTGGTCGCCGCCCGAGGGCGCGCCATGGCCCACATCGACCGGCAGTGAAGCCTGGACCGGAGCCGCAGGCGCCGGGGCCGGCGCGGGTCGCGGCTCGGCCGGAGGCGGAGCCGCCTCGGTCACGGGCTTGGTCTTGGCGGGAGCGTCCGCACCAGCTGCGGCTGCAGCGGCGGACTTGCGCGGCGCGCGAGTGCGGGTCGGCGTCTCGGACGCAGGCTTCGACTCGGCGCGCTTGGCGTCGTTTTGTTCTTTGCTTTCGATATCAGACACGGGCAAACCTCACGGGGCGCCGTTGGTGACAGGAGGGAAGGTTGCGCGCAAGGCGCGGAGGGCGCGGGGGACGTTCAGTCCCGACAGGCGTCTCGAAATCTAACAGGAGTGATGGGAATGGGGAATAGGGAACCCGGCATGACTGATGTCTCAATCGCCGTTGATCGGCACTGCCGATTCCCTATTCCGCTCCCGAAAGGCCTTAAATGGCCTTGTCGATCATCTGGATCAGCTGACCCTTGCTGACCGCGCCGATCTGGGTGGCTTCGACCTTGCCGTTCTTGATCACCATCAGGGTCGGAATGCCACGCACGCCATAGTTGCGCGGGGTCTTCTGGTTCTGGTCGGTGTTGATCTTGGCAATGCGCAGCTTGCCTTCGTACTGCTTGGCCAGCTCGTCCAGGATGGGGGCAATGGCCTTGCAGGGGCCACACCACTCGGCCCAGAAGTCGAGCAGGACGGGGGTCTCGGACTGCAGGACCTCCTGATCGAAGGCATCGTCCGTCACATGGGTAATCAGGTCGCTCACCGGGGTCTCCGAAAGTAGCGGGGAAAAGGGTTTGACGACCGCGCGGCCAGCATCGGCTACACTGGGGTGCCCATGTTGCGCGGGTCGGACCGGGAATCCGGTATGTCGCCGTTGCGGCGTCACACCATTCCAGCGTAACTCAGGGCACGATTCAAGCGATTCAAGGGCGGCATCGAACAGTTCCGTTGTCATAGGTGAGGCGCTCGCGGGCGCTTCACCTATGTCAGCGGAACTGTCCGGGTCTTAAGCCCGTCACCTCGGCGCCGGCAGGCCCGGAAGCGCGACACCGCGCATCCCGGCCGCCGCCAGGCCTGCCCGCTCGCGGGCGCCCGCGCCGCTTCCCTCCACCCGTCCCGCGCCCCGACCGCTGCGGGACCGGGCCGGCTGCCCGGCAGCCGCCCGCTCCGCTGATAACCATCCATGTCCGAAACCGTACTCACCGATACCTTTTTCACCAATTTTGAACTTCATCCGCTCCTGCAGAAGGGCCTGGACGATGCCGGGTTCACCCGCTGCACGCCCATCCAGGCGCTGACCCTGCCGGTTGCCCTGACCGGGCGCGACGTCGCCGGCCAGGCCCAGACGGGCACGGGCAAGACCTGCGCCTTCCTGGTCGCCATGATGAATCGCCTGCTGACCCGCCCGGCCGTGGCCGAGCGCAAGGACAGCGACCCGCGCGCCCTGGTCATCGCACCGACGCGTGAGCTGGCGATCCAGATCGACAAGGACGCCCGCAACATCGGCCGCTACACGGGGCTCAAAACCGCGCTGATCTACGGCGGCGTCGACTACGACAAGCAGCGTCAGCAGTTGCACGACGGCTGCGACATCATCATCGCCACCCCCGGCCGCCTGCTCGACTACTACAAGCAGAACGTCTTCGGCTTCAACGGCGTCGAGACGATGGTGATCGACGAAGCCGACCGCATGTTCGACCTCGGCTTCATCAAGGACGTCCGCTTCATCTTCCGCCGCCTGCCGGCGCGCGAGCAGCGCCAGGTCCTGCTGTTCTCGGCCACGCTGAGCCACCGCGTGCTGGAGCTGGCCTACGAGCACATGCACAACGCCGAGAAGCTGGTGGTGGAGACGGAAAACGTCACCGCCGATCGCGTTCGCCAGCAGGTTTTCTTCCCGTCCAAGGAAGAGAAGATGCCGCTGCTGCTGAACCTGCTCGAGCGCACCAAGCCGACGCGCAGCATTGTCTTCGTCAACACCAAGGCCGCCGCCGAGCGCATCACCGATCGCGTCAAGCGCCAGGGCTACCGCGTGGGCGCGCTGTCCGGCGACGTGCCGCAGCTCAAGCGCCAGAAACTGCTGCAGCGCTTCCAGGATGGCCAGCTGGACATGCTGGTGTGCACCGACGTCGCTGCCCGCGGCCTGCACATCCCGGCCGTCAGCCATGTCTTCAATTACGACTTGCCGCAGGACGCCGAAGATTACGTCCACCGCATCGGCCGCACGGCGCGCCTGGGCGCCGAGGGCGATGCCATCAGCTTCGCCTGCGACCTGTACGCCATGTCCCTGCCGGACATCGAAACCTATATCGGCCAGCGCATCCCGGTCTCGAACATCGATCCCGAGCTGCTGGTGATGCCCAAGCCGCGTGAGATCGACGCGACCTATGCCGCCGAAGCTGCCGCCGACAGCGCCGCCTTTGGCGACAAGGTCGAGCAGCGCGAGAAGAAGGAAGGCCCCGGCGGTCGTTCGCGCCGAAGTGCCGGTGGTGGTCGTGGCAGCGATCGCCCGCGTGACGGTCGTCCCCCGCGCGAAAGCCAGGGTGAAGGACGCAAGCCGCACAAGGAGCGCACCGAGGCCGCGCCGGCCGATGCCGCTGCCGATGCGAATCGCCCGACCCAGCCGGCACCGGGTCCCGACGCTGCCGTGGGCGAGGGCGAGCGCAAGCGCCGTCGTCGCCGTGGCGGGCGGGGCCGTCGTCGCGAAGGCGCCCCGGTCGAGGGTGCCGTGCCGCAGGGCGATCAGACCCGTCGCAACGAACAGGGTCGCCGCCATGAGCAGCGTCCGTCGCGCGGTGGCGAAGGCAACGCCCGTCCGTCGCGCCATGTGGCGATCACCTCGCCGCATGCGGGTGGCGAACACACCGTGAAGAAGCAGGGCTTCTTCCGTCGCCTCGCGCGCCTTTTCACCGGCCGCTGAGTCGCCCGCGGATCGCGTGCCGGCCGGTGCGCGATCCGCTCCCTCGCTTGCCCGATCCTTGCACCGCGCTCCTGGCGATGCATCGGCGTTGAATCGTTCGCACGCAGGGGCACACCTTCGCGCCCGCATCCTCTATCCTTCCCTTTAGTGCGGCATCAGGGAATGGGGTACGCGGTGATCCGCTTCGACCAGGTCAGTAAACGCTACGAGGGCGGACACGAAGCACTGTCGCAGCTCTCCTTCCACGTCGCGCCGGGCGAAATGGCTTTCGTCACCGGGCATTCCGGTGCGGGCAAGAGCACCCTGCTCAAGCTGCTGGGCCTGATCGAGCGACCCTCGCACGGCCTCATCACGCTCGATGGCCAGAATCTTTCCAAGATTGGCCGTAGCGGCATTCCCAAGTTGCGTCGCCGCATAGGCATGGTGTTCCAGGACCATCGCCTCCTGATGGACCGCACCGTCTTCGCCAACGTCGAATTGCCGCTGATGATCGGCGGCATTGCACCGGTCGAGCGTGGTCGCCGCGTCCGTGCGGCGCTGGAGAAAGTCGGCCTGCTCGCTTACGAGCGTCAGCTGCCGGCCACGCTATCCACCGGTGAGCAGCAGCGCGTGGGTATCGCGCGCGCCATCGTGGCCAAGCCAACCTTGCTCATCGCTGACGAGCCCACCGGCAATCTGGATCCGACCCTGGCGGTCGAAATCATGGGCCTGTTCGCGGAGTTCCAGCAGGTGGGCACCACCGTGCTCGTGGCCAGCCATGACCTGCCGCTGATAAAGCGCATGCGCAAGCGCGTGATCGTGCTCGATCACGGCCGGCTGGTGGCCGACGTGGCCTCGGAGGAAGTGCTGTGAGCGTCCAGCCCGACATTCGCACCGAAACGCCGATCGTCGCCGATGCACCACGCGTGGAGCGCAGCCGCGCCCGCCCGGTGGCCAGCTGGCGCGAACACCATGCCTGGAGTGCGGCGGCCAGTTTCAAACGCCTGATGTCACGCCCGATTGGCACCCTGCTGACCGTGGCCGTGATGGCGCTGGCGCTGGCGCTGCCGCTCACCTTCTATCTGCTGCTCGGCAACGTGCAGAAGCTGGGCGAAGTGCTGGGCCAGAACCAGACCGTCTCGATGTTCATGCAGACCGGCCAGGCCGGCCCGACCGTGGAACTGCTCGCCACGAAGCTGCGCGAGCGTGCCGATGTCGCCTCGGTGACTGTGAAGTCGCCGCAGCAGGGCATGGATGAGCTGGCCAAGATGCAGGGCTTCTCCGGGGCACTCCATACGCTCGACAGCAATCCGCTGCCCTACGCCCTCGAAGTGCTGCCCAAGCCCGGGCTGGCGGCTGACGACGTCAGCCGCCTGGTCCAGGACCTGCGCGGCATGAGCGGCGTCGATCTTGTCCAGGACAGCGGCACCTGGCGCCAGCGACTCGATGCGCTGCTGGGTGTGGGCAACCGTGTAGTGATGGTGCTTGCCGCTTTGCTGGCCCTGGCCGTCTTATTGGTCGTGGGCAACACGGTGCGCGTGGACATTGCCAGTCGCAGCGAGGAAATCGGCGTGCTGATGCTGGTGGGTGCCAGTCGGGCCTTCGTGCGGCGGCCTTATCTGTATGCCGGCATCTGGTACGGTCTGATCAGTGGTCTGCTGGCTGCGGGCATCGCGTTGCTGGTGGAGATGGCGCTGGCCGAGCCCGTGACACGACTCAGTCATGCCTATGACGGCAAGCTTGAAGTCGGGGCATTGCCGTTGTGGGTGCTGGGTGCCGTGCCGGTGGTCGCCGCCGTGCTCGGCTGGCTCGGCGCACGCCTGGTCAGTGCCTGGCAATTGCGCAAAGCGGCATGACGGTTCGCCGGCCCGGTGACGCCGGTCGCAGGCGCGGTCGCCGACTCGGTGCAAGATGGCCGGACAGCCGGGGCGCAGGGGGTGCCCGGCGACTCGTCGGCATGGAAGCCGCGTTACGCGTGGATGGTTTGGAATGAGTGCAGGTTTCAGTAACCGCGTCATCAGTACTGCGCCTCGCGTGCTGGTGGTGGACGGTTCCAAAGTGGTCCGACAGCTGATTACCCGCGTGCTGCAGGCCGAGCTGCCGGCAGCCGAGGTGATCGGCTGCGGCACGGGTGCCGAAGCCCAGCAGTTGGTGGAAGCCGGCGCGTTCGACTTCATCACCATCGCCCTCCGACTGCCGGACATGGATGGCCTGGAGCTGGCGCGCTACGTGCGTGAATCCGCGCCGCAGATCTACGTTCCCATCGTCGCCGTTTCCGGCGACGTCGACGACCGCCTGCACCGGCGTACCCTGGGCGACCACGTCACCGATTACTTCGACAAGTCGCTGGGCTTCCAGGCCCTGGCTGAATTCATCCGCGGCTACGTCAATCCGGAAAGCGCCACCCAGGGTGACGTGCTGTACGTGGAAGACAGTCGCGTGGTCGCACTGGCCACGCGCCGCATCCTCGAAAAACACGGCCTCACCGTGCGCCACGTCATCAGCGCCGAAGACGCGCTGGCCTGGCTCGATACCGCGCGGGCGCAGGGTGAAGTCGGTGCCGACATCGTGCTCACCGACGTCAGCCTCAAGGGCGAGCTCACCGGCGGCGACCTGCTCGAACGCGTCCGCCGCGAGTACGGCTACAGCAAGGGCCGCTTGCCCGTGCTGGTGATGACCGGCGACGAAAATCCCGTCAACCAGGCCGCGCTGCTTCGCGCCGGCGCCAATGACCTGGTCGAGAAACCCATCGAAGAAAAGCTCCTGATGACCAAGCTCCTGTTCCAGCTGCGAGTGGCGCGGCATCTGCGCGCACGCGGCGAAACGGTATGAACGACGCGCGCATCCGCATCGAGCCGTCGTGGAAGGAGCGCATCGGCGGCTATCTCGAGCGACCGGACATGCAGGCGCTCTCGTCTTTCCTTCGCGACGAGAAACAGCATGGCAAGGTGATCTTCCCGCCGGGCCCGGACATCTTCGCCGCCTTTGACCACACGCCTTTCGACGCCGTGCGCGTGGTGATCCTCGGCCAGGATCCGTACCACGGCCCGGGGCAGGCACATGGGTTGTGCTTCTCGGTGCGCCCCGGTGTGCCGACGCCGCCGTCGTTGCAGAACATCTACAAGGAAATCCATCGCGATCTCGGCCTGCCCATCCCCGATCATGGTTGCCTGCTGCCCTGGGCGGATCAGGGCGTGCTGCTGCTCAACGCCGTGTTGACGGTGGAGCAGGGCCAGGCCGCTTCGCATCAGGGCAAGGGCTGGGAAGGTTTCACCGACGCGGCGATCGATGCGCTCAACCGCGAGCGCGAGGGCCTGGTCTTCATGCTGTGGGGCGCTTATGCCCAGCGCAAAGGCCAGCTGATCGACCGAAAGAAGCACTGCGTGCTGACCAGCGTGCACCCCTCGCCGCTCTCGGCCCACCGCGGTTTCATCGGTTGCGGGCACTTTTCGGCCGCCAATGCCTACCTGTCCGAACGGGGGCAGGACACCGTGGACTGGTCGCTGCCGCGCCGGGCCGATCTCCCGGCTTGAGTCTCAAGCAAGTCAGATACGCCGCCCCTGCCATCAGTCACCGCTTCACGGCCCTTGAATGGGGGCGCCGATACCCTGATTGCTCCCCAGGTGGCGGATGGACTTCCGTCCCTATTTCCTGTACGATTGAGTTCAATAAAGCAGCGGGAACTCCCGCGCGCTTTAGCACTCTCACTACGGGAGTGCTAAGCTGACCCCAATTCAGGAGGTTCCACACATGTCTCAAGCTCTGGTCACCGCCAACCTGCCGGTTCCTAGCGTCGTTGGCAGTCTGGATGCCTATATCTCGGCGGTGCACCGCATCCCGGTGCTGACCCAGGACGAGGAACAGGCCCTTTCGCGCCGCTACAACGAGCAGGAAGACCTCGATTCAGCCCGTAAGCTGGTCATGTCGCACCTGCGCTTCGTGGTCCACGTGGCGCGCGGCTACAGCGGTTATGGCCTGCAGATCGCCGACCTTATCCAGGAAGGCAACATTGGCCTGATGAAGGCCGTGAAGCGTTTCGACCCCGACCAGGGCGTGCGCCTGGTGAGCTTCGCCGTGCACTGGATTCGTGCCGAAATGCACGAATTCATCCTGCGCAACTGGCGCATCGTCAAGGTGGCTACCACCAAGGCGCAGCGCAAGCTGTTCTTCAACCTGCGCAAGAGCAAGAAGCGCCTGGGCTGGATGAACGCCGAGGAAGTGCGCACGGTGGCGAAGGACCTGGGCGTGCCGGAAGCGACGGTGCGCGAGATGGAGTCGCGCCTGTCCGGTCGCGACATCGGTTTTGAGGCTCCGGCCGACGCCGATGAAGACGCCAAGCCGGCACCGGAAGCGTTCCTGATCGACGATGGCGCCGATCCGTACGAGAACGTCGCCGACGCCGACCAGGCCGACAACCAGCTCGAAACCCTCTCGGCGGCCCTGCGTAACCTGGACGAGCGTTCGCGCGACATCATCCAGCGCCGCTGGCTCAATGAGGAAAAGGCCACCCTGCAGGATCTGGCCGACGAGTACGGTGTTTCGGCCGAGCGTATCCGCCAGGTCGAAGCCAACGCGATGAAGAAGATGCGCGGCCTGTTCGCCGCCTGATCATCGCGAAGTCGTTAGTATCCGACGGCCCCCATGCGGGGCCGTCAGCTTTTGCGCAGGGACGCGAGAACGCAGCGCCGCCGACCAGGTTCCATCATGCCCACCGTGTTGGTTATCGAAGACGATGAGGTTACCGCCCGCGAAATCGTGGCGGAGCTGAGCGTGCACGGCATGACGGCCGAATGGATACCCGACGGGCGCAAAGGGCTGGACCGCGCCACGGCCCAGCCGTTTGATCTGATCACCCTCGATCGCATGCTGCCGGGCATGGACGGCATCGACGTCGTCGCCGAACTGCGCCGCCTCCAGATCGACACCCCGGTGCTGATGATCAGTGCCCTGAGCGACGTCGACGATCGCGTGCGCGGCCTGCGCGCGGGCGGCGACGACTACCTCACCAAGCCCTTCGCGCCGGATGAAATGGCGGCACGTGCCGAAGTCCTGCTGCGCCGGCGCGTCCCCCAGAACGACACCCGCCTGCGCGTCGCCGACCTCGAACTCGACCTCGTTCGTCACATCGCCTACCGCGCCGGCCAGCCGTTGACCCTGCAGCCCACCGAATACCGCTTGCTCGAATGCCTGATGCGCCATTGTGGCCAGGTGCTCACGCGCATGATGATCTTCGAGGCCGTCTGGGGTTTCCATTTCGACCCCGGCACCAACGTGATCGACGTGCACATCGGCCGACTTCGGCGCAAGATCGACGGCGCGGGCCAGCCGCCGCTGATCCGCACCGTGCGTGGCACCGGCTACATGATCGTCGGCTCCGCGCAAAACACGACGGCCTCACCATGACCCGACCCAACGCCTGGCGCTCCGCCACCACACGCCTCATCGCCATTTACGGTGCGCTGTTTGCCGTATGGGGGCTGGTGCTCGTTGGGGTCATCCAGTGGGAAACCACGCGCTACCTCAACACCGTCATCGACCAGATGCTGGTGCAGCGCATGCATTACCTGGTCACCACCGACATGCAGCGCCTGCCAGGCGCGGTCGACGCGGCGGCCACCATCGATCCGCACGGCATCATGTCCGTCGGCCTGTTCGACGCCGGTGGCCAGGCGCTTGCCGGCAACATCAATAAGCTGCCCGCCGACCTCCCGCCCGACGATCAGGTAAGACTGCTCGCCCGTGGCATGCCGCGCCCGGATCGCGACGCCGGCACCGTGCGTGCGCGCGCATTGGCGACGCGACTGGCTGATGGTCGCGTGCTCGTCATCGCCAAGGACACCAGCACCATCGACGGTCTGGGTGCGATCGTGTGGCGCGCGTTGCTGTGGGCCATCTCGCTCACCATCATTCCCGGCCTGCTGGGTGGATTCCTCCTGCGTCGCGGGCCGGAAAAGCGCATTCGCGCCCTGCAGGAAGCCAGCGAGCCGATCCGCCAGGGCGATCTGTCCAAGCGCCTTCCCATGAGCGGGCGCGGCGATGAGCTCGATGTGCTCGCCGGCATCGTCAACACCATGCTGAGCGAGATCGAGCGCCTGATGAGCGAGGTGAAGGGCGTCTGCGACAACATCGCCCACGACCTGCGCACACCCCTCACGCGTCTTCGCGCGCGCTTGTATCGCGCGCAACAGCAATTGGACGGCCATCCGGAAGCCGCGCTTGTCGAGTCCTCGATCACCGATATTGACGCCGTGCTCGGCCGCTTCCGCGCACTGCTGCGCGTCTCCGAGCTGGAGGACAGCCATCGCAGCGCGTGCTTTGACGAAGTCGATCTTGGCGATGTACTGCGCCAGGTCCACGACTTTTACGCACCCGTCGCCGAAGATCGTGGCCAGCCCTTCGAGCTCGACATACAGGCCATGGATCGGGCGCGTGGCGACGCGCATCTGCTGTTCGAAGCGCTCGCCAACCTCGTCGGCAATGCCATCAAGTTCACGCCCAACGGCGGCACGGTTCGCCTGAAGGCGCGCATGGACAGCCGCGGCCCGCGCATCGATATCCTTGACAGCGGCCCCGGCATTCCCGCCGACGAACGCGACGCCGTCACCCGTCGCTTCTATCGCGGCGACAACAGCCGCACGACACCCGGCTCGGGCCTTGGCCTGAGCATCGTCAGTGCCATCGTCCGCCTGCACGGCTTTGCCCTCGACATCGGTGATTCCGCTTATGGCGCGCGCATCACGCTCTACTGCTATTCGGTGAAGCCCGGTGAAGTCCCCGGAACCTGCCTGTCGCGCACCATGCCCGAGACGCGGGAAGAGGCGAGGGCGGTCGGCGAGCCCGCACGCACCTGAGCTTCTGCGTTTCGCCCGGGTCGGAGACGCGGGCGCCCCAAAATGAAAATATCTTCATCCGCTCAGGCCGCCCGCTGAGCCGGCCGCGTGAGAAAATTCGCTGCGACGCATCATTCGCGCACGGAAAGTCCCCGCATGCTTGGCATCGTCCGGATCGCACTCACGCGACCCTACACGTTCGTTGTTCTCGCCCTGCTGATCCTCATCATCGGCCCCCTGGCCGCGATGCGGACGCCAACGGATATCTTCCCCGATATCAAGATCCCGGTGATCAGCGTGGTGTGGCAGTACAACGGCCTCCCGCCCGACCAGATGGCCGGCCGCATTTCGTCACCCTTCGAGCGCGTGCTCACCACGACGGTGAACGACGTCGAACACATCGAAGCGCAATCGATCGCCGGCTTCGGCGTGATCAAGATCTTCTTCCAGCCAACCGTCGACATCCGCACCGCGAACGCGCAGGTGACCGCCGTCGCACAGACACTGCTGAAGCAGTTGCCTCCCGGCATCACGCCACCGCTGATCCTCAACTACAACGCCTCCACGGTGCCGATCATCCAG
Organism: Dyella terrae; assembly: GCF_004322705.1. Lineage (NCBI taxonomy): Bacteria > Pseudomonadati > Pseudomonadota > Gammaproteobacteria > Lysobacterales > Rhodanobacteraceae > Dyella > Dyella terrae. The sequence goes on from NZ_SIZZ01000003.1 coordinate 342,901, forward strand.
CTGGCGCTGTCGGGCAAGGGCCTGAGCGAGCAGAACCTGGGCGATCTGGGCATCAACGCGGTACGCCCGGTGCTCACCTCCGTGGCAGGTGCCTCGGTGCCGTATCCCTTCGGCGGCAAGTCGCGCCAGGTGCAGATCGACATCGATCCCGCCGCACTGCAGGCGCGTGGCCTGTCGGGCCAGGACATCGCCAATGCACTGGCCGCGCAGAACCTGATCGTGCCGGTGGGCACGCAGAAGATCGGCACCTACGAATACACGCTGCAGCTCAATAACGCCCCATCCGACATCGATGCGCTGGGCGACCTGCCGATCCGCACCGTCAACGGCACCACGGTCTACATCCGTGACGTCGCCCACGTGCGCGACGGCAACCCGCCGCAGACCAACATCGTGCACGTCGATGGGGGTCGCTCGGTGCTGATGACGGTGATGAAGAACGGCTCGGCGTCAACGCTCGCGATTATCGAAGGCGTGAAACAGAAGCTCGCTGGCGCCAGGGATTCACTGCCCGAAACCCTTCAGATCGCACCTATCGGTGACCAGTCCATCTTCGTGCGCGCAGCCATCAGCGGCGTGGCGAAGGAAGGCATCATCGCCGCCGCGCTGACCAGCGTGATGATCCTGCTGTTCCTCGGCAGCTGGCGTTCAACGGTGATCATCGCCACTTCGATTCCGCTGGCGATCCTCGCCTCGATCGCCGCGCTGTCGGCCATCGGCGAAACACTCAACATCATGACGCTCGGCGGCCTTGCGCTCGCCGTGGGCATCCTGGTGGACGATGCCACGGTGACCATCGAAAACATCAACTGGCATCTGGAGCAGGGCAAGGACGTAGAGCCCGCGATCCTTGACGGTGCACAGCAGATCGTCACGCCGGCCTTCGTGTCGCTGCTTTGCATCTGCATCGTGTTCGTGCCGATGTTCTTCCTTGAAGGCGTCGCGCGCTTCCTCTTCGTGCCCATGGCCGAAGCAGTGATGTTCGCGATGATTGCCTCGTTCATCCTGTCGCGCACCCTGGTGCCGACGATGGCCAAGTACCTGCTCAAGCCGCACGCGCCGCACACCGACCTGCACGGGACCGACGAGGCGCTGCCGCCGTCGACGAACCCGCTGGTCCGTTTCCAGCGCGGTTTCGAAGTGCGCTTCGAACGCGTGCGCGCGCTGTACCACGAACTGCTCAGCATGGCCCTGGAACACCGCAAGGTGTTTGTCACCGGCTTCATGGTCTTCGTGCTCGCTACGTTCGCGCTGGTGCCGTTCCTCGGCCGCAACTTCTTCCCGTCGGTCGACGCCGGTCAGATCCTGATGCACGTGCGTGCTCCGGTCGGCACGCGCGTGGAGGAAAGCGCCAATCTCTTCGCGCAGGTGCAGGCATCCATTCGCCGCATCATTCCGCCGGAGGAACTGGGCACCGTCGTCGACAACATCGGCCAGCCGATCAGCGGCATCAACACCGCTTACAACAACACCGGCACCACCGGCTCCTGGGATGGCGACATTCAGCTGGCGCTGAAGGAAGGTCATCGACCGACGGCCGAATACGTGCAGGAAATGCGCGAGCGCTTGCCTCGCGAGTTCCCCGGCGTGACGTTCTCCTTCCCGCCCGCCGACATCATCAGCCAGATCCTCAACTTCGGTTCACCTGCACCCATCGATCTGCAGATCCGCGGCAACAATCTTCCGAAGAACTTTGCCTATGCCGCGCAGCTGCTGCGTGATATTCGCCGCATTCCCGGCGTCGCCGATGCACGCATCCAGCAGTCGCAGGCGAATCCGATGTTCTCCGTCGACGTGGATCGCACGCGCGCGCAATTGCTTGGCGTGACCGAACGCGATGTCACCAACAGCCTGGTGGTGAACCTTGCCGGCTCCAGCCAGGTGGCGCCGACGTTCTGGCTCAACCCGGCCAATGGCATCTCGTATCCCATCGTGATGCAGACGCCGCAGTACAAGCTCGATTCGCTTGCCTCGCTGGAGAACATCCCGGTGACGTCGAGCGGCGGTGGCAGTTCGCAGATTCTCGGCGGCCTGGCCACGCTCAAGCGTGGCGCCGGCAATGCCGTGGTGAGCCAGTACAACATCCAGCCGATGGTAGAGATCTTCGCCACCACGCAAGGGCGTGATCTTGGCGCCGTTGCCGCCGACATCCAGAAGGTGCTGGCTGCCCACGCCAAGGATCTGCCCAAGGGTTCGTCCACGGCCTTGCTTGGCCAGGTGCAGACGATGAACAGCGCCTTCTCGGGCCTGATCTTCGGTTTGCTCGGCGCGGTCGTGCTGATCTACCTGCTGATCGTGGTGAACTTCCAGTCGTGGAGCGATCCCTTCGTGATCATCACGGCGCTGCCCGCCGCGCTGGCCGGCATCGTGTGGATGCTGTTCGCCACGCACACCACCTTGTCGGTGCCTGCGCTGACGGGCGCGATCATGTGCATGGGCGTGGCCACGGCCAACTCCATTCTGGTCGTGAGCTTCTGTCGCGAACGCTTTGCCGAACACGGGGACGCCGAAGCGGCGTCGCTGGAAGCGGGCTTCGTACGCTTCCGCCCGGTTCTGATGACCGCACTGGCCATGATCATCGGCATGGCGCCGATGGCCCTGGGCCTGGGCGAAGGCGGCGAGCAGAACGCGCCGCTGGGTCGCGCCGTCATCGGCGGTCTTGTCTTTGCCACCATCGCCACGTTGTTCTTCGTGCCGGTGGTCTTTCGCATCATCCACGGGCGGCACGGCAGTGCCGCCGAGCCGGCAGCTGTGCCCGGAGAGCCTGTCCATGTTGCCTGATAACACCCAAACCACCATCTCGCGTCGCGGCCTGCGCCGCGCCGGCTGGATCGGCGCCGTCGTCGTCATCGTGGTTGTCGTCAGCGGCGTCGCCACGCGCGCCAACGACGCCCGTGATCTGCGGAAATGGACCGACGCCCAGACGGAGCCGACGGTCAGCATCGTGCCTGCGGCTCCCAGCGAAAACGGCTCCTCGCTGGACCTTCCCGGTCGCCTTGAGGCGTATTCGCGCGCACCGATCTATGCGCGTGTCAGCGGTTACCTGAAGTCGTGGAAAGTCGACATCGGCACGCCGGTGAAAGCCGGTCAGCTGCTCGCCGAGATCGAAACGCCGGACCTCGACCAGCAGCTGCTGCAGGCCAAGGCCGATCTCGCCACCGCCCAGGCGAACGCGACGCTCGCGGGCACCACCGCCAAGCGCTGGCAGTCGATGCTCGCCTCCGACTCCGTCTCGCGCCAGGAAGTGGATGAGAAGACGGGTGACTTCGCCGCCAAGCAGGCCATCGTGAAAGCGGCCCAGGCCAACGTGGATCGCGTCGAGGCGCTGAAAGGTTTCACCCGCATCACTTCGCCCTTCGACGGCGTCGTCACCGCGCGCGAAACCGACGTTGGCGCGCTGATCAACGTCGGCAGCGCGGCCGGGCAGGAGCTGTTCGTCGTGTCCGACATGCGCAAGCTGCGCGTGTATGTGCGCGTGCCACAGAACTACGCTCCGTCGATCAAGCCGGGCGATATCGCCCAGCTCACCGTGCCGGAACATCCGGGCCAGACCTTCAAGGCCAGGGTCGAAGCCTCCGCCGGCGCCGTTTCGGCAGAGTCGGGTACGACGCTGATCCAGCTTGCCGTCGACAACGCCGATGGCAAGCTGATGCCCGGCGGCTACGCCAGCGTACGCCTCGATCGTCCCGCCAGCGCCACGGCGTTGCGCGTGCCGGCCAGCGCGCTGGTTTTCGACGACAGTGGGCTTCGCGTCGCGACGCTGATCGCCGACGACAAAGTGCTGTTCAAGCCCGTCACGATCCTGCGCGACTACGGCAAGACCGTCGAACTGGGCTCGGGTCTGTCGGCCGGCGATCGCGTGATCGAAAGCCCGCCCGATGGCCTCGCCAACGGCGACAAGGTACAGATCGCCAAGCAGCCGGAAGTCGCCAAGGCGCAAGGTCGCAGCAATGAAAAGAAGGCTTGAGTTCGTCCTCGCCCTGTCCATCGCCGCGGGGTTGAGCGGTTGCTCGCTGGCGCCCGCGTACAAGGTGCCGGAGGTGCCGGTCGCCGATCAGTACCAGGAACATGGCGACGCCATGGGCAAGAGCTGGGTCATGGCCCAGCCGGCCGATCAGCTGTCGCGCGATGGCTGGTGGCAGTTGTATGGCGACGCGCGACTGGATGACTTGCAGCAAAAGCTGCTGGCCAATAACGCCGACCTCGCCGCCGCGCTGGCGCACTATCAACAGGCGCAGGCTTTCAGTGCACAGGCACGCGCTGGCATGTTCCCGCAGGTGGGCGCCAGCGCGAACGGCCAGCGCGATCGGCAGTCCGATACCAAGCCGCTGCGTGGCGCGACCTCGCCGGCCATCTACGAGAGCTACACCGTCGGCGTCGAGATCGACTACGAAGTCGACCTGTGGGGCCGCGTGCGCAACACCGTGGAGGCGGGCCGGGATGATGCCCTTGCCGCTGCCGCCGACCTGGCATCGGCACGCCTGAGCCTGCAAGCCCAGCTCGCCGACAACTACATCGTGCTGCGCGGTCTGGACCAACAGATCAAGTTGCTCGACGAAAGCATCCACGCCTACCAGAAGGCGCTCGAGCTGACGCAGACGCGTCATGGTGGCGGTATCGCCTCCGGCCTCGATGTTTCGCGTGCGCAGACGCAGTTGTCATCGACCAAATCGCAGTGGTCCCAGACGGCCGCGCAGCGTGCCATGACGGAGCACGCGATCGCCGTCCTCGTGGGCGAATCCGCGTCGAGCTTCCATATCGATCCGGTCACGGACGCGATCCCGCTGCCGACCGTACCGGTGACCGTCCCGTCCGTCCTGCTGCAACGTCGTCCGGATATCGCCGCCGCCGAACGCCGTACCGCGGCTGCGAATGCACGCATCGGCGTCGCCCGTGCCGCGTACTTTCCGTCGCTGGGCCTCAGTGCACTGGGTGGTTTCCAGAGTGCGGAGTACGGCGGCCTGCTCACCGCCCCGAATCAGTTCTGGGCGGTCGGCCCGACGTTCCTCTGGAGCGTGTTCGACGGCGGCCGCCGCAAGGCGGGCGTCGCTGCCGCCAGGGCCGCCACCGACGAAGCCGGCGCGCACTACCGCGGCATTGTGCTCACCGCGTTCCAGCAGGTCGAAGACAATCTCGCTCAGCTCAATCACTACGGCACCGCCCGCGGCGACCAGCAGGATGCGGCCGACGCCGCGCAGCACTCGCTGGACCTGGCGATGGACCGATACCGCCAGGGCGCCGTGGGTTACCTCGATGTCGTAGCCGCGCAGACCACCGCACTCGACGCCCAGCGCAGCCTGCTCGACCTCGACACACGGCAATTGCGCGCGAGCGTGCAGTTGGTGCGCGCGCTGGGTGGTGGCTGGTCGACCGACGCGCTGGCCGAGCTGTCCCGGCGTAGCGCCATGGATGAAGCACGGGGTCCCACGCGATAGCAGGGGTCCACGGCGTGGCCCGGCAGTCGCGATGTCGTCCGGTCATGCCGCTGAAGGCCTGCGATACCCGGCAACGCGCGGAGTACGGTGTGCCATCGGGGCCATGACATGGCCATCCAGCGCATGGACAACATAGGCATCGTCGACGAGGACCTCGACGCGACGATCGGTTTCGTCCGCGAGCTTGGTCTGGAGATCGAGGGCCGGGCGCGTCACGGGACGGGAGAACCAGCGCGTCGAGATCGCCATGATGCGCACGCCCGATGGTCACAGCCGGCTTGAGCTATCCCGGTTTCTCGCGCCGGCGGTGGTGGCCGATCATCGGCATGCCCCGATGCATGCGCTTGGCTATTTGCGCGTGATGTTTGCCGTGGATGATCTGGATGCGACGCGTGAGCGCGTGCGCAAAATGGGCGCGCAACGGGTCGGCGAGCTGGTGCGGTAGGAAGACATGTACCTGCTTTGCTACATCCGCGGTCCCCAAGGCTTGCTCATCGGGCTTGCCCAGCAGCTCAGATAGCTTGCAACAGGGGTTTTCAGGCGCTGTGGTGCGCGCGGTACTTCACGAACATCGCGCCGTTGACGAAGATGCGCCGCTGACCGGCTGAGACAGCCGCACGGTTGGCGACATTGCGACGCGAGTCGCCGGACGCCGCCGTCCGGCGCGTGACCAGATCCGCTCTCGCTTTGCGCACTACATAACGTCAAGCACCAAGCAAAACGCTCCTTGCCCGGGGGCGTTGTTTTTATACAGGGGAAAATCCATGAATCGCGTCTACCGTCTTGTCTGGAACCGTCATCTTCGCGCGGTCCAGGTGGCCTCTGAGCTTGCGTCGTCGCGTAGCTCTGGCATGACGTCGACCGGTGCTGCGCGGCCGCGCCAGCGCGCGTTGGCGATCGCCTGCATGACGGTGTTCGCGCTGGCCTGGGCGGGCGCAGGTCACGCGGTGACATCCTACGTCGGGGCGCCCGGTGGTTCCGGCGCGCATGGCACGCTGGGAAGTGCAGGCGCCGGCGGTTCGGCCACCGGTCTTGCCTATGCCGGTGGCACGGGTTCGATCACTGCGGGCACGCCGACCTATACGCAGAATCCCCAGGGGACGTCAGGTCTGTCCGTGTACAGCCAGTGGGGTGTATCGGGCGGCGGCGGCGGCAGTGGCGGCGGCACGGGTGGCGCATCAGGTGATGCGGGCGTCCGTGCCGGACAAGGTGGCGCCTTCTATCTGACGGGAACGGGCGGTGGCGGCGGCGGTGCGGGCGGCACCGGCTCACCCGACGGCACGGCGGGTGGCGGCGGCGGTGGCGGTGGTGGCGACGTGGGTCGTGCCGTCGCATCGTCACTTGTCGGCGGATCGCTGACCGATATGTACACCGGTGGCTCGGGTGGCGCGGGTGGCCATGCCGACGCCGCCGGTGCGGGCGCAGGCGGTGGCGGCGGCGGTGGAACCGGCTTGTTGCTCTCCGCCGACACCAGCACGGCGGTCAATGTAGGGAGCGCCGTCGTCATCACGGGTGGCGCCGGTGGCAAGGGCGGTGACGCTTACGCCGGGGTTGCCGGTGGTGGCGGTGGCGCGGGTGGCGCGGGCATGGTGGTGCTGGGGAATGGCCCGGTGAACATGTTTGGCGCCATCACGGGCGGCATCGGCGGCCGCGGTGGCCAATCCGGCACAGGCTCGGCAACGTTGGACGGCAACGCGGGCGGGGGCGGTGTCGGCCTGCTGATGACCGGCGGTAGCAACGTGTCCGTTTACGGCACGGTGGCGGGCGGCTGGTCGGGCGATGGTGCGAAGCGCGCCAGTGCGGTCTATATCGCTGGCGCCGGCAATCAGCTGGTGCTCGCAGGTGGAGCAAGCCTGGACGGCAATCTCACGCTGGGCGCCGGCAGCAGTGCCACGTTCGTGAACCTGCAAAGCGGTGCGTTCACCAACAACATGGCGCTGGGTGCTGGCAGCACGCTCAGCCTGGTTTCCGGCCAGCAGCAGTCCTACACCGGCATCATCAGCGGCGGCGGTGCGCTGCGTGTGTCCGGGAGCGGTATCGCACTGACCGGTGCCAACACCTATAGCGGCGGCACCGTCGTCGACGGGCCCACCACGTTGACCATCGCCAACGACGGCAACCTGGGCGACGCCAGCGCGATGCTCACGCTCATCAACGGCGGCCAGCTCGCGGTCAGCGGCGCGTGGAACACCGCACGCAATATCCTGGTGAAGGGTCCCGGTTCCGACAACGCCATCACCACGCAAGGCGACGTGACGCTGGGTGGCGCCATCGAGATGCAGACGGCGCTGAGCATCGACGCGGGTAGTCATGCCATCGTTGCGGTCAATGCCGGTAACCAGCTCAATGGCGACCTGACGCTGATCGGCAAGAACATCAACGTCAGCTCGGGCAGTAATCTGAGCGTGGTCAGCCTCGACGCGAAGGGCAGTGCGGTGACCCTGACGTCGCAGGGCACGCTGTCCGTCATGACCCCGGTCCTGGCCGATACCGGTGCGGTGACGCTGACCGCGAAGACAGGCGCGTTGATGGTCAGTGGCTCCATCACCGGCGGTGACGTTGCACTGTCGGGCACCGGTGTCTTCCTGCAGGACGTGCAGGCGAGGAATACGCTCGCGATCACCTCGACCACGGGCAATCTGGTCCAGGCGTCCGGCGGGTGGCTGTCGGCTGGCGACGTTTCGCTCCATGCGAACAACGGCGGGATCACCATAACCAATGGCAGCAATTCCTTTGGCGGCAATGTATCGGCGACGGCGCGTGACGGCATTACATTGACGACGGCCTCCGCGCTGAACCTGGGCACGATCAATGGCTCGTCGCTTCAGGTGAGCTCGATGACTGGCCTGATCACCCTCAATGGCAACATCCACACCCTTGGCTACCAGAGTTACGCCAATGCGGTGACGCTTCGTAGCGACGCCGACCTGAGCAGCACCCTTGGCAATCTTGCGTTCGGCGGTCCGGTGGATGGCGCACATTCGCTGACCGTAAGCGGCAACACGATCTCCTTCCAGGACGCCGTGGGCAGCACGACTCGCCTGACCAGCCTCACCAGCTCGGGCAACACCTCGCTGGCTGGCGATGTTTCCACGTCGGGCGATCAGTCGTACTACGGCAACGTCACGTTCGGCCGCGATACGACGCTTTCCGGTGCGCAGGTGTATCTGGGCTACGACGTGTCCAACAGCTACGGTCTGACCATCAACGGCAAACTGATCACCGGCTCCACGATCGGTGCGAGTGCAGCGCTTACCTATCTGCAGGTCAACGGAGACGGCCGGTTCGGCGGAAGCATCTACACCACCGGCGCGGTCAACGTCACCGGGGCCACCACTCTTGCCAGCAATGTCGTCATCCAAAGCACAAGTTCTGATGTCCATCTCGGAAACGTCGATGGCAGTCGGAATCTGTCCCTCCAGGGCAGGCAGCTGACGGTGGGCACGGTGGGCGCCGTGACGGCCCTGGATACCTTCACCCTGACGGGCCAGCGCATCGCGATCGATGGCGACATTCGCGCGGTCAATCTGCGCGCTTCCAGCGCCAACGATGTCGCGATCGATCACGACCTCTACGTGGCCCAGTCGATCTGGCTCTATGGCGCGCCCAGCACTCACGTCACCTACGGCGTGACGGGCACCGTTGCGTCGGGCCAGATCTCGCTGGACCCCAATGTGACGCTGGATATCGGCAAGGGCACCGCCACGGGCACGCTGTCCGGCCCCGTGGTCGTGGCTGGCGCACTAGCCTTTACCCGCACGACCGACAGCACGTACAGCGGCATGCTCACCGGGCCGGGCAGTGTCACGAAATCCGGCGTCGGCGCACTGACACTCGAGGGCAACAGCGGCGTCTTTCTCGGTGCGACGACCGTGCAGGGCGGCTCGCTGATCGTCGGCGGCAGTGCCGGCAGCAACGCCAAACTCGGTGGCGCGGTCAGCGTGGACAGCGGCGCGACGATCGGTGGCCACGGCACGCTGACGGGCAGCCTCAACGTGAACGCTGGCGGCCATGTGGCGCCCGGCAACTCCGTCGGCACGCTCACCGTCAATGGCAACGTCGCGCTACAGGCAGGTTCGCAGCTGGACTTCGAACTCGGTCGCCCCGGTGCCACGCTGGCAACGCCAGGCACAGGTGACCAGCTCGTGGTGGGCGGCGCGCTTGCCAATGCCGGTGGCACAATCAACATCAACGATGCCGGCGGATTCGGCGCGGGCCTGTACACGCTGATCAAGTACAACAGTCTTGCTTCAGGAAGCCTGCCATTCACGCTGGGCATGACGCCAGCCGGGCAGACCGTCAAGCTGGTGAGCGACACCAGCCAATCCGCGATCAACCTCATCAACAGCACGGGCGTGGCGTTGCAGATGTGGAACGCCAACGGGCTCGCAAGCAGCACGCGCCTGGGTGGTGGCAGCGGTACCTGGTCGATGGCATCGCCCGTCTGGGCCAGTGAGGATGGCTCCATCGTCGGCATCATGCAGCCTGCGCCGGGCTACGCCGTGTTCGGCGGTGACGCCGGCGTGGTCACGGTCGACAGCGGGGCCGGGCAGGTAGGCGCCACGGGCATGCAGTTCGCCACCGACGGCTACGTGATGAATGGTGATGCTCTGGCGCTGGGTGGTACCGCCACGATTCGCGTGGGCAACGGGGGCACGAGCGGCACCGACATGACGGCGACGATCGACAATGTGCTCACCGGTTCCGCTGGCCTCACGAAGACGGACTACGGCACGCTGGTCCTCAATGGTTCGAACACTTTTGTCGGCGACGTGTCAGTGCTGGGTGGGCGCGTGTCGGTATCCAGCAACGACAACCTGGGCGTGGCCAGCAACGCCGTGCTGCTCGACGGCGGCACGCTGCAGATCACCGGTGCCGCGCTAAGTGCATTCTCGCGACAAGTGACGCTCGGCAGCCACGGTGGTGGTCTCGATATCCTGGGCGGGCTCGCTGTATCGCTCGACTATTCGCTCGATGGCACCGGCGGCCTGGTCAAGGATGGCGGCGGCAGCCTGAGCCTGCTCAACGGTGCAAGCTATACCGGCGGCACCACGATTCGCGCGGGCACCCTGCTGGCCAACAGCGACACGTTGCATGGCGACGTGACGAACGATGCGCAGCTGGTGATGCAGCAAGCGGGCGATGGCGCGTATGCAGGCGCGATCAGCGGAGGTGGCTCGCTGCAGAAGACCGGCAACGGCATGCTGACGCTTACGGGGGCAAACAGCTATTCGGGCGGCACGACGATCAGCAGCGGCACGCTGGTGGGCGACGCTGCGAGCCTGCAGGGCGCTATCCGCGTGGATGGTGCGCTGGTGTTCGATCAGGCGGTCGACGGGGTATACGCGGGCGTGCTAAGTGGTGCGGGTGCGGTGAGCAAATCGGGCAACGGCACGCTGGTATTCAACGGACACAGCAGCAACACCGGTCGTACGCAGGTCCAGGCCGGCAAGCTGGTGATTGGCGATGACAACCATGGCGATGCCTTCCTCGGTGGCGTCGTCACCGTGGCGAACGGCGCCACGCTGGGCGGCATCGGCAGCATTGGCGGCCTCAATCTCGCGGGCACGGTGACGCCGGGCAATTCCATCGGCACGCTCACCATCAATGGCGATGCCACGTTCCAGAAGGGTTCCGCCTATCAGGTCGACGTGAATCCGGATGGCACGTCGGATCGCATCGTGGTGAACGGCCATGCCACGCTGCTCGGTGGCAGCGCCCTGGCGATCGGACCGGCGAATGGCTGGGCGCCGAGCACGAACTACACCATCCTTACGGCCACCGGCGGCATCACGGGCAAGTTCGACACGGTGAGCAGCCAGCTCGCCTTCCTCACGCCGACGCTCAGCTATGGCAGCAACGCGATCACGCTGCAATTGATGCGCAACGACATTCAGTTTGCCCAGGTCGCCACGACGGCCAACCAGAAGCAGGCCGGCAGCGCCGCGGAATCGCTTGGCATCGACTCGCCGCTGTTCCAGCAACTGCTCACCCAGGATGCGGCCACGGCGCGCGCCAGTTTCGACCAGTTGTCCGGCGAGATATTCGCCAGCACGCGCACGGCTTTGATCGACGACAGCCGCTACGTACGCGATGCGGTCAATCGTCGCCTGCTGGGTACGGATGACGGCGGGCAGGGTTCACATGCCACGAACGCCGATGGCGTGACGGCGTGGACCAGTGTCTGGGGACACTGGGGTGACAAAGAGGGCGACGGCAATGCCGCGCGTGCCACGGCCAATGGCGGTGGCGTGCTGCTTGGCGGCGATCTGACGGTGGGAAATGACGCGCGTCTGGGCGCGTTGGTGGGCCACGGGCAGAGCAGCGCGAAGATCGCCGATCGCCACTCCGATGCGCACGCGACCACGACCTGGGCCGGACTCTACGGTGACGCCCGGTTTGGCCGTCTGTCCGTGCGCGGTGCAGCGTCGTATGGGTGGCATGACGTCGACAGCAATCGCACGCCGATGATAGGCGAAACAACCAGCCGCCTTGGCGCGAGCTACCACGCCAGCAGCTGGCAGGCGTATGCGGAAGGTAGCGTCGACCTCGCCGTCGGTGAGCGCCAGACGCTGGCGCCCTTCCTCAATCTCGCCCATGTCCAGCTCGATACGGATGGCGCGCGCGAGCACGGTGGCGTCGCTGCCTTGCGTGCGCCTGGCGACAGCAGCGCGGTCAGCTACGGCACGCTGGGCCTGCGCGACACCTGGCAAAGCACCACCGGCGTGTCCGTGCACGCCGGTCTTGGCTGGCAAATGGCCTGGGGTGACCGCGCGCCGACGTCTCGCATGCAGTTCGTCGAAGGTGGCAACGTCTTCGGCGTGGCTGGCGTACCGGTGGCGCAGCACGCGGCGGTCATCGACGCCGGCATCAGCTTCCCGCTGAGCCAACATGCGCGCATCGATGCCAGCTATCTGGGGCAGTTCGCCAGTGACGCGCGGGACCAGGCGGCTCGCGTGAGTCTGGTGGTTTCGTTCTGAGCCGGAAGGGCCAGGTTCACTGCTTGCCGTGCGGCAGGAAGTAAGGCGAACCTGGCTCCTTCGATGAGGCGAAGATTCAACGCGGGAAACATGCGCTTGAGGATGGCCGTCGCTGCACTTGTGGCGCTCTTTGAAGATGCGCCGGCTTACGGCGTTACCGTTGCGTCGGCACGTACACACGCGGTGCCGCTGACGAAATCCAGGTCCATGACCGCACCCTTGAGGATGGCCATGCCCGCGACGTAGCGCACGGCACCGTCCGAAGGCCGGGTCCTGACGACGATCTCGCGCTCCGACACGCCGTTGTCCACGCGCTTGGCGCGCTCGACATACTTCGTATCCACCTGGCCCATGGCCGTGGCCACTTTCACGGTTTTCTTCGTGCCGGCCAAGTCCGCCGGGTCGACAATGCCGTATTGCTCCAGCTCACCGTCGAACCCGGAATCGAAGACGGCGTTGACGGGTTTCCCGTCGACCTTGATCGGAATCATCACCTTCGCGTTGGTGCCTATGAGATCGGAGCGCATGGTCAGGGGCCGGGAGCATGCGCGGTGCTGGCGTCCGCCAACGCTCATGTGCCGCATGGACAAGCTGATGTAGCCCAGGCGCCGCAGGGTCGACAGTCCGAGGATATTGGGTGTGGCTGCCGATACAACGGCAACGGGCACCCTGGACAGCGTGTCATGGCCAATCACCAGCGTAGGCAGCACGCCCAGCGATGACCTGACCGATCGGTCACGGGCGGGGGACAGCCAGCTTGGCCCCGGCAAGATGCCGAGGGCTCGGGCTGTTGGCTCGTTGAGGAGCGTCATGAAGCCGGCCGTGTCCGGGATCGCGTCGAACGCGGTTGGCCCCGAAAGAAGATCGACGGCGGTGAGGCCGAGCGTCGATACCGGATTGAGTTCGCCTTTGCGAATCTTGTGGAAGGGCAGATCGGTGGCATCGCCTTCTTTGGTCGCCGATGGAGGGGCTGCTTCGGCAAGATGGGCGATCGCGTCGAGATCCACGCCGTTCTCCAGCTGGCGCAAGGCGAACAACGGACCATACTGCCGGCGCAGATCCGGATAGAACGACTGGCGAATGTGCCGGACGCCGGTTGCCCAGGCTACGGGCCGCTCCTCCAGCAGGAAGTTGCCCACCTGGATCATCGTGCAGGCAAGCTCCTGCACGTGATCGTTCGCGCGCCGGCTCAGCGAGATACACGTCGCAGCCGCTTCGTTGGACCGACCGGGGTCCATCTTGACGCGATACAGACCCGCTTCCGCGAAGGCACGAATCGCCGGTTTGGTGGAAGTTTCCATCAGCTGGGAAAGGGCGACGGCATCGCCTCGCTCGATGGCGTCGATCACCCCGAATCGGTCGGTCATTTCCTGCGGTTCGAGAGGTTCACTGGCCTGGGCGAAGGCCATCGTGCTACCCAGGCATGGGAGCACGATGAGCGCAGACATGGCACGACAGGCCGCCTTGCGCAGATTCAACGCGCGAGCGCGGCGCGGGCTGGTCGGTGCCTCGGTCTTTCCATCCATGGAGTGATACGACATCTGAAATCCGGGTCAGTGCGAGCTTGCCATCTAACCCAAAACACCGTGACCTGATCAAGACAGGCGAACCGGCAACGCTCGCCGATGGATCAGGCCGCGCGCTTTGGCCTGAAGTACGGAAGCGCGAACATATAGAGCCCCGTGAACAGCTGCAGGAACAGCGGTGGCAGCGGCGAGTAGGTCAGCCATGCTGGCGGTTCTCCCTGACCAAGGCCTCTCCATACAAAGTTCCCGATGACTGTCACGGTGAAAACGATCGACGTCCAGCGGTGAATGGGTCGAGCCAGCGATCCTGCGCTCATGCCGTGCGGCCTCCGCGCGACTTGCGGGATTCGATCATCTTCCACCCGTTACCGGACGGATCGCGAAAGCCGGCGTCCACCGCGCCGTAACGGTCCACGGGCTCCTGGGTGAACTCCACGCCGCGGGCGGCGAGCGTCTCGTACATGGCGCGGCAATCGTCCACGGCAAGCACCAGGGCCGGCATGGCGCCTTTGGCCACCATCTGCTGCAGCGTGGCTGCGGTGGCAGCGTCATGCAGCGGCGAGCCGGGCTTGAGCAGTCCCAGCTGGAACGATGTCTGCCCGCTCGCCTGCACCGTCAGCCAGCGATAGTCGCCATTGCGCGCATCCGTATGGACCTGGAAGCCCAGCTTGTTGACGTAGAAATCCAGGGCTTCGTCCTGGTCGCGTACATAGATGCTGCTCACGTTCACTTCGATCGTCATGGAACCTCTCCGTTAAGTGTCGCTCAGGCTAGCGATGGCCCTGGCCCGGCGCTTCTCCAAAACTGCGGTCTTCAGGTCCGGTCGCTCGGCCGCGCGGACAATGCATGCCGGCACCGGTGCGGGCGCCGTGCCGTCCGCTATCGCGCGGTCACGGACGACCCCGGGGCTTTCGCCGGTGATATCCCGAAAGATGCGCCCGAACGTGCCCACGCTTTCCCATCCGGTCTCAAGCGCGATCTCAGTAATGGGACGGTCTGTTTCCCGCAGCAGCGCGACCGCGCGCTCGATGCGGCGACTAAGCAGATAGCGATGAGGCGGAACGCCAAATGCTTCCTTGAACGAACGCGCGAAGTGCGCTGGCGATACTGCGCTGATCTGCGCGAGCCGGCTAACTGGCCACGATTCATGCGAGGCGCCGTCCATGCGGTCCTTGGCGCGCAACAGGCGGCGCAGAAGTTCCGGGCTTTGGCTCATGGATCAGTTCCCTTCAACCTGGCGTGGCGTTTCAAGCGTGTCGTTCGAGTGCCTGGCCGACAGGCTGGCCATGGGCAGCAGCGGCGCCACGGGTACGCGCTCAGATCGCCATCATTGCAGGCCGTGCTGCGCAGGGAAACCGGTTTGCCGGGAGAGCCTGCAAAGCCATCTTGCCAAAGGGAGATCGCTTTCGTCATGGATGGTGCGATGCGTCGTCTGCCGACTTCCCTCCGATGAACCGGGCCATGGTCATTCGCCGCGGGATGACGCAGAATCGGCGCGGGACTGGGGAGTCTGGGAGGGGAAACATGGATCGGAGCGTCTGGAAAGTCGTGCGGATGTGCGTGGCTGTAGCGTTGATATCGGCGTGTTCCACGATGCCGCTGGAACCGTCGAAGTCCGAGTACGCGGCCCTGAGTGCCGAGCCTGCGCCGTCCGAATGGGCAGAAGGATCGATCTGGACCTTCAGTTTCGAGGAGTCGGGCAAGATCTATTCGTTCACCTACAAGGTGACCAAAGAACCGATCAGCGACTGCGCCAGCGGCGCCCCTTTGGAGCTGGTGCCTGTCGGCGAGGGAGCCAATCCCAAGGATGCGGCGGCCTATCGAGTCTTCGGGCGCGTGCTTGTCATCAACCTGAATCCTCGGTTGTGCGATAGCGGCGGCGAACTGCGTGGAGTACTCGATGGCCCAAGCTTCAGGGGTGTGTACGACGGCAGCACTTTCATAAGCCGCGGGACGAGGACCGAAGCTACAGGTCACAGAGTCGACGCTCAGTAGGGCAAGGCGGCCGTCCGGGCGTCACTTGCTCGACGATAATTTGATGGCGTCATCCCGAACATTTGCCGGAAGCGACGATTGAAATCCGACGCATCGTTGAATCCGGCATCAAGCGCTACGTCGAGCACGCTGCTGTTGCCCTGGCGCAATAATCGCGCGGCCTGCCGCATGCGCAGCGCCAGCGAGAACTGATAGGGCGTCGTGCCAGTGATGCGTTTGAATTCCCTGAGCAAGTGACAGGGGCTTAGTGACGCGCGTTGCGCCAGTTCCGTGAGCGAGGGCGAAACCTGCGGCGAAGCTTCCATCCAGTGCACCAGATCGTGGACCCGGGCCGCGCCTCGCCGCGCCATGCGCCCTGTTCGGAACGACGCTCCGCGGTGGCCTGTGCCCGCCAGCGCAACGCACGCTACCAGCTCATGCGCCAGTTCCTCGAGGCGTTGCGGTGCTTCGACACCATGATCTGCACAAGCCAGCAAGGCCGGATCCGTTTGCCTGGGTGCGAGGGAAGCGCATTCAAAGCGGCTTCGCGTCACGTTGCGCACGCCGGCGATCAGGTTTTCATGAAAAGCCGGATCGAAATGGAACGCGAGGCACCGGTCGCCGATGCTGTGCTGGTGGCTGCATTCAAAGCCATCGCCGGGGTTACCCAGAAGCACGGCGCCCGGAACCAGCATCGCGGTGCCCCGCGACGAGCGGTACTGAAACGTTCCGCTGAGCACCACCGCCACGGCAACGTGTGTGTGCTGCTCTTCGAAGGAGCGGTCCGTCGGTCCCGCCGAGCAAACGACTTCGCTGGCCGTCCAGCCGGGTCCACTGGCGAGTGTCGTGGCGATCAGGGTCATTGATCCGAATCCGTCAATTTTTCCCAAGTGGGGCTCGGGACCCGAATGGTAACGTCCCTTGTCGCCTTGTCGCATCAAGGCGCGTGGTGTGGCGTCGCCACCCAAGATACCCCGGAAATGGACGGGCCACACAGGACAAGAGAACACATCGATGGCAACGATCATTTGGGAACAATCCGTGGCTGTGCCTGCTTCCACGGCATGGGCCCTGCTTCGCCAGTTTGACAAGGCGCATGAGCTATTCCATCCGGTACTTATCGCAGGAAGGATGGAAGCTGATATCCGCGTGCTGACCTTCGCCAACGGGCTACAGGTTCGCGAGCGCAAGGTCGCGGTCAACGAAGCGCATCAACGCGTGGCGTATACCGTCCTTGGTGACATGTTTGAGCATCACGCCGCATCGATGCAGATCGTCGGTATCGATGCCAACCACTGTTGCTTCCTGTGGATCAGTGACTTCCTTCCCGATGCGCTCGCATCGACGGTCTTGCCGCTGGTGAAGCAGGGCGCGACTGCCTTCGCCGCCACGCTCGAAACGAATCAGAAGAAGTGCCCCGAGTGAACCTCCCCACGGGCGCGTCCACCATCACGCCGACTCGACCAGTGCATCCTTGACCGCCTGCCCAAAGGCATCCAGCGCAAACGGCTTGGTGATCATGCTCATCCGGTGGCCGAGAAACTCGGACCTGACGGCGGCGTTCTCGGCATATCCGGTCATGAAAAGCACGGGCACGGCGGGATGCCTTTCGCGAAAAAGCTCCGCGAGCTGCCGCCCGTTCATGCCGGGCAGGCCGACATCGGTGATCAGCAGGTCGACATGATCCAGGGCCGAGATATGGGGCATGGCAACGGTGGCATCGCTTGCCGTCACCACCACGTAGCCCAGTTCCTCGAGCAGGAAACTGACCAGGAGCCTTACCTGGTCATCATCCTCGACGACCAGCACCAATTGCCCGTCGCCCCGGGGCGCGATGGCCTGATTGTCCGGAACGTCGCGGGCGTCGGCACCGGGCGACTTCGGCAGATAGAGCGAAATGGTCGTGCCCTTGCCCGGGGTCGACTGGAGATCGATGGTGCCCCTGGACTGCTTCACGAAGCCATAGATCATGGACAGGCCCAGGCCGGTACCCTGGCCCAGCGGCTTGGTGGTGAAGAACGGTTCGAACACGCGCTCTTTGACATCCGCCGTCATGCCGACACCCGTGTCGGAGACCTCCACCACGATGGCATCCTGCCCGGCGACGTCGCTTTCATCGCGCAGGACGGGCGCGGCCGCACGGCGCGTGCGTAGCCGGAGCTGACCGCCGTCGGGCATGGCATCGCGCGCGTTGATGCAAAGATTGAGGATCGCGCTCTCAAGTTGATTCACGTCGACCAGGGCGTGGTCGAGTGCCGGTTCCAGGTCGACGGCAATACGTACGCGCTCGCCCAGCGTCTTGCTGAGGAGCATGTGCATCGACTGAATCAGCGCATTCACATCCGTGGGCTTCGGGTCGAGCGACTGGCGGCGGGAGAACGCCAGGAGCCGTTGCGTCAGCGACGCGGCGCGACCGGCTGCGTCGCTCGCGGCCTTGACGATCTTTGCCGTGCGCTCGTCGCTTATGCGGATGGTCACGATGTCGAGCGCGCCGATGATGCTGGTGAGCATGTTGTTGAAATCGTGCGCGATGCCGCCGGTGAGCTGGCCCACGGCCTCCATCTTCTGCGCCTGTCGAAGCGCGGTCTCGCTCTCGGTGCGTGCCTGCATTTCCATCCGCAGTTCGGCCGTGCGCTCGGCCACCTTCTGCTCAAGACGCGCTGCCGCCTGGCCGATGACTTCCATGGCCTCCTTGCGCTCGGTGATATCGGAGGCAAACAGGTGTACGCCGTCGATCTGTCCATCCTCCTGATAGCGGGGGATGTAGCGAATCTCGGCCTCGTGGCGTTTGCCATCGACGCAGTTCAAAGGAACCTCGTTCCGCACCGCTTCACCGGCCATGGCCCGCATCAGGCAGGGCTTGCGCGAGTTCCAGTGCTCGTGTCCAAAGACTTCTTCCACCGTTCGCCCCATCATCGCTGCAGGGTCGAAACCAAACCACGTTTCGTAAGCGTGATTGGCGAAGCGATAGCGGAATTCGCGGTCGACAAAGGCAATCAGGACCGGCAACGAGTCAGCGATCCGGCGCAATTCGGCTTCACTGGCAGCCAGCGCGCGCCGGCTCACGGCAAGGTCCTCCATCCGGTCCTTGATCTCGAACTGCTTTTGCCTGGATCGCATGGCCGTGGCCACGGCACTGAGAAAGGACGCGGCACCGACCGGACGCTCGAGTTCGATGCGATTGAGTACCGTATGCGGCAAGGGAGAGGTATGGGAATCGACGCCCTGGCGCGTGGAATGGAGCACGATAAAGGGAATGTCGGACCAGGTGGGTTGATGGGCGAGCGCATGCTGCAGGCCCTGGGTGCCGCTCTCAAGCGCCTCCTGCGTCAGGACGACAATGCCCGTGTCTTCGCCCAGTTGTTCGCCCAGTTCGACGAGGTCCGGGTGGACGACGGCGCGATAGCCCTGGTGAGTGAGCGAATCGGCGAGGCTCTGCGCGTCGCGTTGCCATGGCGCCACGATATGCACGCATTTGCCGCGTTGATCGAGCTTAGGCATCCCGATCTTCCAGCAGCGGCTGATGGCCGCCCACGAATTCCGGCGTGCCGGTAAGCACACCCCTGAATCCGGTGAGTGGCTCGCCCACGCGCAGCCCCCTGCCGTCGATGAAGAGTTCACGGATCGTGTCTTCGTGCTTTCCATTGCGATTCTTGATCACCGAAATGGCCTTGCGGATTCTTCCCTCCGCTTCGAAGAAACGGAACAGGATGACGGCGTCGGCGATGTAGGACACATTGAGCGGCCCCGTATCCATGGAGCCGACCAGGCCGTACATCGGATTGATCAGAAACGTCGTGACGCCCGATTGATTGAGGAACGACAGAAGCTCGTGCATCTGCAGCAGGAGATGCTTCTCCTCGGGCATGGCCGAGAGGTAACCGTTCAAACTGTCGATGACGACCATCGAGCAGCCTTGCTCCTGCACGGCACAGAAGACGTTCCATGCGAACTCGCCCGGTGACATTTCGGCCGGATCGACCTGGGTGATCTGCAACAGGCCTTCCGCCATGAGCCCTGGCAGATCCACGCCCATATTCGAGGCGCGCGTCAGCAAGGTATCGATGCGTTCGTCAAACTCGTAAACATGGCAACGTTCGCCGCGCGCGCAGGCGGCGGCGATGTACTGCAGCGCCAGCGTTGTCTTGCCGGTGCCGGCGGGTCCGGTGAGCAGGGTGCTGCTGCCGCGAATGAAGCCGCCGCCCATCAGGGCGTCGAGTTGTCCGACGCCGCTCAACATGGCGCGGTGTACGAAGTCGATGTGGTGACGCGCGGCGACGAGTCGTGGATAGACTTCGATTCCACCCGTGCGGATGTTGAAATCGTGGTAACCGGCGATGAAGGTGGCGCCGCGGATTTTCTGCACCACAAGCCGGCGACGCGCGGAACCGTATTCGAGCGCAAAGCGCTCCAGCGAAATCACGCCGTGGCAGATGCTGTGCAGCTGCGTATCGCGGTCGCGACCTTCGCCGGTCAGGTCGTCGACGAAGAGCACCGTGGCGTTGAGCGGAGTGAAGAACTGTTTGAGCGACAGCACTTGCCGGCGATAGCGAAGCGGATCCTGGGCCAGAAGGCGAAGCTCGGAGAGGCTGTCGAATACAACGCGACGAGGCTTGAGACGCTCGACCTCCTGCTTCACCAGGCGAATCGTCTGGCCCAGCTCCACTTCCCACGAGTGGAAAACGGACTGCGTTTGTCCTTCACCCAGCACTTCCTCGACCGAGGAGAGCTCGAACAAATCGATGCCTGTGAGATCCCAGCCATGCGATGCGGCAACCTCGCGCAGCTCCTCGGCGGTTTCCGACAGGGTCACATAGAGGCAGCGCTCGCCTTCCTTCATCCCTTGCATCAGGAACTGAAGCGACAGGGTGGTCTTACCTGCGCCGGGTTGTCCTTCAAGGAGAAAGAGGTGCCCGCAAGGCAATCCACCATGCAACACCGTATCTAAACCGGAAACCCCAAGGCTGCAGCGCGGGGAAGGGGACATGAAAGGCTCTCATGGCGGCCAGATGATCCCTGATTAGGAGTGAAAGCACTTCATGGCGATGTGAAATCGACGTGACGCGGCGACGGCGTGCAGGCCAGGCGCGGACCAGCACGACGGTGCACGTTGGACAGCAAGATCCGGATAGCGATGCATGAAGCGACGCAAGCACCCTTGCCGCAACGTCGCCAGGCGACATGACCGGAAATACACCATGGGTTTATTGCGAGAGAAAGTGGCGCTGGTGACCGGCGCCAGTTCAGGCATCGGGCGTGCGACGGCGGTGCTCTTCGCGCGTGAAGGGGCACGGGTCGTGCTGGCGGCACGCAATGCGGCGGCGCTGGATGACGTCGTCGCGCAGATCGGTGAGGAAGGTGGGCAGGCCGTGGCCATGGCTGGCGACGTTCGCGACGAGCGGTACGCGAAGGCCCTGGTCGATCTCGCTCGATCAAGCTTCGGGGGGCTGGACATTGCCTTCAATAACGCGGGTGCGAACGGGCAGATCGGCGCCACGCCGGATGTCACGCTCGAAGGTTGGCATGAGGCGATCGATACGAATCTGACCGGTGCGTTCCTTGGTGCCAGGCATCAGTTGCCCGCCTTGGCGGAGCGTCGCGGTGTGCTTTTGTTCACTGGATCGTTCGTGGGACACACCGCCGGATTCCCCGGCACCGCCGCTTATGCGGCCAGCAAGGCCGGTCTGATTGGACTGGTGCAATCACTCGCGGTCGAATTCGGTGGGCGCGGCGTTCGCGTCAACGCGATCTTGCCGGGAGCCACCGATACGCCGCTGGCGCGTCAGTGGGCGCCCGACGAGGCCTCGCGTGAATTCATCCGCAACCTCTACGCGCTGAAGCGCTATGCCCAACCGGAAGAGATCGCTCAGGCCGCATTGTTCCTGGCCTCGGACGCCGCATCATTCGTGACGGGTATTGCCATGCCGGTCGAGGGTGGCGTGTCCATCAACCGAACCTGACGCGGGATGATGCGCTTGGCACATCGCCGGTGGAAACACGCTCCACCGGCGACATGTCAGACGGATCAGAGCTCAGCGATCACCTTCAGCATTTTCTGGTACGCCTCCAGCTGATCGGGTGCGTTGATCATGTGGATCAGCACCGAGGCGATGGCGGCTTGCTTGACCATGGCGAAGTCGGCCTCTCGCGACGCTTCCTGTAACTCCCGCAACCCTTGCGCCGCGGTACTCATCAATTCACGCGCTGTCTGGCACCAGGGGCCAACGTTTTCATGGCCAGCTTTACTCGCGAACGCTTCAAGCTGAGCGTTGGTCACGGCCTCCAGCGAGGCTGCGATGGCCTTGGCCTGCTGCGCGCCATGGGTCGGGGCCGGTACTTCCGTCGGCGGGCGGTCAGCGCCATTCGTCGAGAGCAAGAGCATGACCGCCTGCGTCGTGGCGGCTTGCATCAGGATGTAATTCTGCTGCTGGACGCTGACGGCATTCTCCACCGCCACGCCCAGGCCATGTGCCGTGGCCTGATAGAGGCTGGCGAGCGCGATGGTGGGTGCATCCCTTTCAGGACGCGTATTCGTTTGCGTTACGGCATCGGTAATGGTGTTGCTGAGCTGGGACGACATCGACATGAACTCCTTCCTGGTGATTGATGGCCGGTCAAGCGTTGCCAGTGGCCGCTCCATGGCGGATGCGAACCCCGTGGTACGAAGCAAGGTTGCCGATGACGTGCCCCCGCCGCCAGTGCACCCCACCTGGGGCCGGCGTCGTCTGTCGGTTCGCCGCTGTATCGCGTGAGGAGAAGAAGCTGGTTAGTGAAGACCGTAACGTCAAACGGCGTGTCCCCATGCGCCATCAATGCGCCCGGGTGGCAACGATCGGAGGCACGGCTGATGCACGGCGTGCAGGCGCCAGTGCTCCTGCCTGCCCCAGGAGCACCATGACCCGTGCGGTCGAGGCGAGGCATATGCCCGAAAGGCGGTTCACTTCATAAGCCTGCATCAGCCAGGCATTCAGGCTGATGGCCATCACAGCCCGTAACGTGGAAGCCGGTTCTTGTCAGCCGCCAAATGCCTTCGGCGAGTGGGCAGGAAGGCCATAAGTCGGATCCACACGCTTCGGCCGGTTGACGGTGTCGGCGCAGACGAGACAGGAAAACGCGCTTTCGACGAAGGCCGGATAGGTCTGGACAAATCGCTGCCGCGCTTCTTCGGACGTGATTGGCAGTGGATGGATTTCCCAGGCGAGGTAAGACGTAAAGGCATCGGACATGCCTGAGCTGCCCTCGACAGCATACTTGCCAAGGAAAACCACCGTCCCGGCGCCGACGTCGAACTCCTTGAAGACATAAGGATTGGTAACGGCTTTGCGGGTGAGCTTGTCCTTGGTGATCGTCGCGAACGTCACCCATTCGGTGACGGCGTAGCGGCCGGGAGGCACGCGGATGGCGACCATCTCATTCGTGATGTCCTGTGGCATGCGTGTGTCTTCGCCGAATGACAGGATGTACTCCGAGCCAGTCGTCGCGTTGCGCACGACGAAGGCAACGTCGCTGGACTTCTTCCTCGAAAAGATGCCGCTGACTAATCCGAAGCTGTCGTCTGGTTTGACGTCGTGACCTTCGAAGGGAGTGACGCGGACGGGTGAACATGCCGCGCAAAGCAGGGCCAGGGCCGGCAAGGCGATTCGGAAGATGATATTCATGGCGTCACCACTATCCCTGTTGATGTTGTCGGCCATTGACCGCAAGGCGTGCCGCCGCGTAACGAATGCGATGCCGGCCAGAACAGCCCGGCACCGCTTTCAACGTCAGCGAACCGCCAGACGCTTAGATACCGAAACGGTATTCCAGCGTGCCGGACACCATGTACGGATGGTTGGTGCCGTCGAGGATGTTCTTGGCCTTGGCCAGGTAACGGTCGAAGTTCAGGCCGATGCTGAGGTGCTTGTTGAAGTTGTAGCCGCCACCGAGGCCTGCATAAATGTTGGTGTCGTGGGCGGACAGGCTGCCATCGGCGAAATTCGTGGTCAGCTTGGTGTTGGAGAAAAACACGCCGCCGCGGGCGCTGACGAACCAATGGTTGCCGAAGTTGAACTTGCCGTTGGCGCCCAGCGTCCAGCCCGTCACATGCAGCTTGGCCTTCAGGGTCTGGTTGAAGATGTTCATGCTGGCGTAGGGCTTGCCCAGGTCCACATAGCCCGTTTCCAGGCCCCAGGTGTCGTTCCAGCGGTAACCGAAATTGACGCCGTAGCCGGTGTCGTCCTTGTGGTTCAGGTCCTTCACGTCCGAATGCGTCGTGCCGACGCTGCCGTTGATGAAGAGGTCGCCGTTGTTGGTGGCATGGCTGGCCAGCGGAGCTGCGAGCAGCAGTGCGCCCAGCGATGCGGA
This sequence comes from Dyella terrae, assembly GCF_004322705.1. NCBI lineage: Bacteria > Pseudomonadati > Pseudomonadota > Gammaproteobacteria > Lysobacterales > Rhodanobacteraceae > Dyella > Dyella terrae. Next base: position 367,159 of record NZ_SIZZ01000003.1, read on the forward strand.
AAGAAGCAGGTTACGCATGATTGTCCCTATCGGATTGAGAAACTCAAAGGCAACACCGTGTTGCCGGTACATTGAAACGTCCTTCCCTGGGGGCTTTCGCCCCTTTTTGCACTCACGCGCGCCGACGGTGTCGGCACGCGGAAACCTGGTGTCTTCGGTTTGACGAAGACATGCACTGCGACATTGCTCGCTGGCGCACACGCGCGGCATGGCGCGCGGTGGTCACATCAAGCGAACAGGACATCGGGCGACTGACGTTCGCTACGGCCGCGGTGGCGCGTCCCACGCAGGTGAAGCCTCGCGCAGAGGCAGGACCGGCTGGCGTGTGGCGTCCGTGGCCTTCGAATGAGCGTTGCACGCGCGATCGAACGGCGCGCGCCGTCTCACTGCCACCGGACCGGCGACAGAGCGATTCGACATGGTGTTCCCCCTTCTCAAAAATCTAACACGGAGATTCTTGCGACGTCCATCAACCGGAAGTCACGATCATTCATGCTTCTGGCGCAAGAACTTGCGGGTTCGATCGGGGCCTTTCGTGCGGTCGGTTCAGCGCATGATGGTGGTGCCCACGACGGGCAGCCCGCGCCCGGTTCGAGGCGGTGCAGCAAAGGCGGCAGGTATCAGGGAAGCTCCGCCGTTCGTGCTTCGAAGTCGGCGACTCGCGTCATGTGTATCGTGCTTGCGGTGGCAGCACTTGTCGACGCCGCGGCGGGATGGTCCAGATGCAGTCCGCCAAGCATCTTGATGGCCGCGAGGGTGATGGTCGCCTGCGGGTTCCTTGTGCAGTAGTCGTCCATGTAGGACGTCACGTCGGCCGAATGGATCTCGCGGTAATCGTGTTCAGAGGTGATCGTTGCGGCCGAGAGAAAACCCTCCATCCATGCCTGGTAAACGCGTCCCGATGCTTCGGTTTTCCTCGCCTCCGTCCAGTGGTCACAGGTGTTCGTGCCTACGCCCATGACATACGACTTGCTCAGGTCTTTGGCCCAGGCCGGGCACGCAGCGACACCGAGTGCAACGGCTGATAGCAACACTCCCTGCATTTTCATCGACTAGCCCCTGTGCCTATGGAAAGTTCAGACGTGGGTGGGTCAGCGTTGCGCGCGAGTCGGGAGCTTCAGCGGAGCGGTTGCGCATGGCGAAGAGCGCCTTCGCCATGCGCTTCTCGCCACTATTGCCTGACGAAGGCCAGCACGCGCGACACAAATGCCTCATCCTGGCCGGCGAAGCCGTGATGCGCGCTGAAGCGACACGGATTTTCCGCATCGTCTTGCCCGCCGCTCAACCAGGCAACCTGCACCTGTCGGCCACCCCAAGTCGCAAAGGGTGCCACGCCGGCCGGATTGGTCCAGCGGCAATGGTCGTCGCGGTGATGGATGACCAGGGTTGGCGGGAGGCGTTGCGGCGATCCAAGCAGTGACATCACGCTATCGCCTTCACCCGATGCCGCGCTCAGGAAGCCCGACGAAAGCACCAGCTTGTCAGGTTTTGCACCTTGGGCCAGACCTTCCGCCGCGCGCTGCGTGCCCTTGCTGGTTCCGACCACGATGACGGGATGCTTGAGCGCGGCCATGGTATCGACGGCGGCCGCGAGGTTCGTGCCCAGATCGACCAGCAGGACGTTGTAACCCTGCGCCGCGAAGGCGTCGCGATTGCGGATCAGGACGTTGTCGGCGCCGGCGTTGAAGCGGGCTCCGGGCATGACGTTCAGGCGGCCGTCGCCACCCGTCAGCAGGATGATGCTGCCCTTGGGCTGCGCGGGGCGGATCAGGATGTTCTTCGTGCCACCGACATCGATCGTCTCTCCCCGCGTGACGGTGACGTCGGCAGGTGGCTCCGCTGCGCACGACTGGCCGGCTGCAACGACGCAAGCCGCTGCCAGGACAAGCGTCCATTTCATTCGTGCTGCGCGGGCCGAAAAGCAATGCATGGGATTCCCTCAAGGGACGTAGCGACGCGGGATGCGACGCGGATGGCGAAGGCTACCGAACATCCGCTGGCGTCGTCGATATGCGTCACTCATTCGCCGGCACACAGATGATCGTTGTAGGCAATCACCTACGGCTTCGGGCGGATTGTCACTGCGACGGGGCAGCGTAACCTCCGCCTCCCTAGGGGAACCACACGATGGCGCACCGGCTGCGCCATGCCAATGATCCTGCTTTCGCACGCACGCACCTGATCCAGCGTCTGACCTCAACCAGGAGACAGCTGATGTCCAACGACAACCCCGTCGTATCGAATCGCGGCGCCGCGCTGGCGGCCGCCATGCATCCACCCCTCGCGGCACTGGCGGGTGATCCACAGCGTGCCGTCTTGCCGGCATCCATCGTCGCGGCGACGGTACCCATCGCGAGGGATGCATCGCTCACGGGCATCGCACGCGCCGACGATTCCGTCGATGCGATGTCGTTTGCGCGCGAGGCCGCGTTGCTGACGCCCGCGACGCCGGCGCAGCCCCTGATCGAACCGCTGCACAGCTTCACGGCTTACCTGGATACCCATATCTGGCGCCCGGACGTGGTGGGGCCGCCGATACGCGTGCCTGGCGCCTTGCCGCGGCGCGTCGATCATCGCGCCTGGCAGACCGACCTGGTGCAAAGCCAGGGCAGTCGCGGCACGTGCTGGGCCTTCGCCGGGACCGCGGCGCTTGAGGCGGCGTACGCCCGGCAGGGCATTCGCGTCAAGCTCTCCGAGCACTATCTGTTCCACATGTCGAAGGCGCACGAGAACCAGCGGGCGGGGCCGGGCATTCATTCGCTGATCGGTTTCCAGGGCAGTTCCGATGTCGTGCATCACCTCAAGTACTGGAATCTTCCGCGCTACGAAAACGCGCCGTACATCGACCAGCCGGCGCTCCAGATCCTGGCCGACAGTATTCCCGGCACCAACGGCGCCTTGAAAAATGCGGGCGCCGGTACGCTGGAGCAGGATGACTGGTTCGAGTTCGACCTGCGCAACATTCCGCTGATGGCGCGCTGGTTCGCGCAGTACGGCGTGGCCGATTTCGGCCTGCTGGAAAACTACTCGCTCGATGACCTGAAGAAGACGCTGGCGGCCGGCTATGACGTGGTGATCAACGTGCCCGGCCACGTCATGCTGGCCTACGGTTACGACGATGACCTGGGCGTGCTGCTGATCAAGAATTCGCAAAGCCTGCCCGGCTTCGAAACGATGAAATACACAGGCGACCCGCGGTTCTCGCTGGTGACGTCGCAGGCCTACTACATCAAGTCCGTCAAGCCGGTGCAGACACAGTGGGCGGCGATGTGGATGGGGCGCTGGGAAACCGATCACGATGGCTGGCGGGGCCGGCTGGTGATCCGCCGCTTCCTCGATGTGCAATCCGACAAGGGCGTACCGCCGCCGAACGCGCCCATTGCATTGGGCACGTGGTATGGCTTCGATGGCACGGTGAAACCCGTGGTCGGTGGATTCGTCGATGGCGGACGCGGCATGCACTGCCGCATTGGCGACCAGCCTTTCGAGCTTTACCTGCATTCGCGCGATCCGTATCGGGCCGCGGGTCGTTGCTCGTGGAACAACAGCTGGTTCGGCGTGGTGATGTCGCGCGGAACCGCGGTGGGCGCCGGCGCGGTTTTCGATCGATCGGAAACGATCGGTTTGTGGGATACCGAGCACGACGGCTGGCAAGGTCAGATGCGCGTGGGCGTGGATCCGTCGTACACGCAGGCGGCCGATGGCGGTACGCGCAGGGCATGGATCGACCCGACGCCGATCGCCTACGAAGTCGATGCCCACGTCGATTTCCTTGGCGACAACCGCGACCAGCGCTTCCAGTTGCTTCATCACACGCGCGAGGACGGTGTCATGAGTGGCGTCACCTCATGGGGTGGCCGCGACTGGCCGGTCGAAGCGCGCATGTCCAGGAATTTCTATGTAATCCGTTCCGACGGCAGCCTGCATTGGTATCGGCACACCGGACGCTACCACCTTGCTTACGCATGGGATGCCGAGAAACTCGTCGGTTCGGGATGGAACGGTTTCAAGTCAGTGATCGGCGGCGGCGATGGCGTGATCTACGCGATCCGCCCGGACGGCAAGCTGATCTGGTATTACCACGACGGCCGCAACCAGGGATCGGTGGCGTGGAACGGGCCCAGGGAAGTGGGCACCGGCTGGGCGTCGGCGCGCCAGGTTTTCGTGGGCGATGGTGGCGTGGTTTATCTCGTGCAGGCCGATGGTTCGCTGCAGTGGTATCGCCACATCGGCCGCCGTGACGGCACCTTCCAATGGCAAGGTCCCTTCAAGGTCGGCGTCGGCTGGGACGGTTTCACCGCGCTGGCGGCGGGGCCCGACGGCTGCATCTATGGCATCAAGCCCGACGGCACGCTGCTCTGGTACCGGCACTACGGGCACGACCAGGGTTACCCGATCTGGCACGGGCCGCTGAAGGTCGGTACGGGCTGGCAGGGTTACCAGCGCTTGTGGGTCGCCGGCAACGGCTTCATCTACGCACGCAACGCGGCAGGCGAGCTCTGGATGTGGCGACATCACGGCTTCCAGACGGGCGAGGCAAGCTGGACGGCTGGCGTGAAGGTCGGCGACGGCTGGGGTGGCGCGGGTGTGCTGGACGTGGTGCTGACCTGAGCTTATCGGTTGGCGGGGTCCATGGAGGGGCCCCGCGCATGATCCGTGCGCGAGGCCCTGGCCTCAGCCGTTTTCGTTTTCGGGTCGCGCAGGATCGGGCGACGGCACATCCTGCGCCGACCATGCCGTCGGCAAATGCCATCCGCGCCGTATCGCCATGAAGCGAAGCACGAAGCACAACACACCGCCGACGACAGCGGCGACCGTGGGCGGAATGCCCAGGTAGTGCGCGCTGACGACGACGCTCGCGCCGGCCAGCGCTGCCAGTGCGTAGATGTCGGCGCGCAGGACCGTGGGGATGCCCGATACCAGCACGTCGCGCAGGATGCCGCCGCCAATGCCGGTAAGCATGCCCAGCAGCGCAGCCATCATCGGATGGATGCCATGGGCCAGCGCCTTTTCGGCGCCGGCTACCGCGAAAAACGACAGGCCGATGGCGTCGAACCACAACACCTCGCGGCCAAAGCGATTGGTGATCGGGTACCAGAGGAATGTGATCAAACCCGCAACCACGGAAACCACCACGTAGCGCCAGTCGGCGATGGCGGCCGGTGGCACGGCACCGATCAGCAGGTCGCGCGTGATGCCGCCGGCGTTGCCTGCGGCGAAAGACAGCACCAGCACGCCGAAGACGTCGAGCCGGCGCCGGATGCCTACCATCGCGCCGCTGATGGCGAAGACGAAGGTGCCGCCGAGATCAAGCAGGAGTACCAGGTAATGCACCATCGGTTTGCGCGCTCCGGTTGTCGGTCGATCAGGCCGGTGCCAGCCATGCGCGTGCGGCCACCAGCAGGGTTTCCACGCCGGTTTGCAGCGTAGGGTGCAGAACCGGCAGGAAGCGTGGATTGTGGTTGGTCGGGATCTCGTTGAGTCGGTTGGCGGCTTTGGCCCTGGCGTACGCATCGGGATCGGTGCCGCCCACGAACCAGAACACCGAGGGTACGCCCCACGCGGCACCGAAGGAACCGAAGTCCTCGCTGGCCGAGGTCGGCCCGGTCTGCCGCACGCGTTCGGCCGGGAAATGCGCGAGGAACGCCTGGTGCACGCGTGCCGTGGCGTCGGCATCGTTGGTGACCAGGTCGTAGCGATCCAGGGGCGTGATCTCGGGCAGCTTCGGCGCGCCCGAGGCCATCGCTTCGGCGTTGACGATGCGCGTGATGGCCGCGAGCACCCGCTGTCGCACGCTTTCATCAAAGGTGCGCACGTTGAGCTTGATGATCGCTTCGTCGGGAATGACGTTTTCCTTGGTGCCGGCCTGCAGTGCCCCCACGGTAAGCACCGCCGCTTCGGTGGGCGCCAGTTCCCGCGCGACGATGGTTTGCAGGCGCAGCACCGTGGCCGCGGCCATGATCACCGGATCAATGCTCGCCTGTGGCATGGAGCCATGCGCGCCACGCCCAAACAGCCGAATCTGCAGGCTGTCGGCCGCCGAGGTGATCACGCCTGTGCGGCCGGCCACCGCCCCGGCCGGACCGACCATGACATGCTGCCCGAGGACGACATCCGGTTTGGGGAAGCGCTCGAACAGTCCATCCGCGATCATCGCCCTGGCACCTTCGGCGGTTTCTTCGGCGGGCTGAAAGACCGCCATCACGGTGCCGCGCCAGCTGTCTCGCGCCTGCACCAGCACGGTGGTGGCGCCAACCAGCCACGTGACATGCATGTCGTGGCCGCAGGCGTGCATGACGGGCACGGTCTTGCCCTCGCGATCGACGGCGGTGACCTTGCTTGCATACGCCACGCCAGTCGCTTCCTCGACGGGGAGGGCGTCCATGTCGGCGCGCAGCATCACCGTCGGTCCGTCGCCGTTGCGCAGCAGGCCGACGACGCCGGTCGTGCCTATCCCCGTGGTGACCTCGTAACCGGCAGCGCGCAGGTGGTCGGCGGCACGTGCCGCCGTGCGATGCTCCTGCATGGACAGCTCGGGGTGCGCGTGGATGTCCGTATACAGCGTCTCCAGGCGTGGAAGCAGGGCCGTGAGCGCGGAGTCGGAAGGCGTGCCGGTCATGATCGTGGATCCTCCGATGATGCGTGCATCGAGCATGCGCAGTGGCGCGGGGAGCCATGGCCCTCCACGCCCTGGGAACCACTTCGGATCATAGGCACCGGCCGATAACGCGGGGTGAAAGGCGGTGCGGTGTGGGCCCCTCGCAGGATGCTTCGCATGCGCGATGGGCGGGGTCACTCACTCGCGCGGCGGGAACCACGCATGCAGGATCTTGCCGTTACGCACTTCGTACACCGCAAGCGCTCTCGGCTTGCCCTTGTCCGCCGGCAAGCCCAGCACCTGTTCCTGGTCGACGACGACCGGGCCGTTGACGACACGCTGGACGATGTCCACGTGGAAAGCCTTCGGCATCGTCGCGAGAAAGGCGTAGGCCTTCTTCAGCGCCTCCGTTCCCGTGACGACAGGGCGCTTGCCACTGAGGTCAGTGATCGTCACATCCGGGGCGTAACACGACGCAAACGTGTCGATGTCGTGGGCGTTGTACGCCTCGACCTGGGCCTGCACGACGGCTGCGGGATCGTCGGTCTTGTTATCGCAGGCGATCGCAGCGAAAGGCAGCAGCGCCGGCATGGCCATCAGGCATCGCGTGATGAGAGCGGGCATCTTTTCCTCCGGTGAATGGGGATGCACTATGGGTGGGCCCGGGAGGCGTGAACCATGCGTCGTCACGCAAGGGGCGATGGCGACATTGGCCATCCTGGCGGAAACGCGCAAGTCCCACACGATCACCCGCGATCGTGCCGGGTAAAACCTGTTGGCCAACGCAAGGACGTAACGTGCATTCGACCGGTGCTTCAGTCCGTCATGCCATGCCTGACCCGCGTGGCAGCGTCATCCCGATCGTGGTGATCGCCACGCTCTTTGGTATCGCCCACATGCTCACCAACGGGCAATACGGTTTCCATCGCGACGAGTGGCAGTTCCTGAGCGATGCGCAGGACCTGGACTGGGGCTTCGTGCCTTATCCACCGCTGACAGCTGCGCTGGAGCTGCTGGGACTGAAGATGTTCGGCCTGTCGCTCATCGGGCTGCGGATGTTTTCCGTGATCGCGCAGTCGCTGGTGATCCTGGCCAGCGGCCTGATGGCGCGCGACCTGGGCGGCGGTCGGACGGCGCAAATCTTCGCCGCGCTTGCCGTCGGTCTGTCGCCGGTGCCGATGTTCGAAGCGACGGAGTTTCAGTACTCGTCCTTTGACATGCTTTGGTGGGTGCTGATCGCGTGGTGCGTGATCCGCATGCTGCGCGATGAGGAGCCGCGCTGGTGGCTGGCCATCGGCGTGCTCGCCGGGCTGGGCATGCAGACGAAATACTCGATGGCGTTTTTCCTGGTGGGTGTATTCGTCGGCGTCATTGCCACGGATGCGCGCCGCCACGTGGCCAGTCGCTGGTTCTGGATCGGTGGTGTCGTCGCGTTCCTTATCTTCTTGCCCAATCTTGTCTGGCTCATACGACACGACTTCATTTCCTACCATTTCCTCCAGGGCATTCATGCGCGTGACGTGGGGCAGGGGCGTGCGCATGGTTTCCTGCGCGATCAGTTCCTGTTGAACGTCAATCTGTTTGCCGCGCCGGTATGGCTGGCGGGCTTGTATGCCTATGCCAGGGATGCGCGCTATCGCATGCTGGCCTGGATGTATGGCGTGCCGTTGCTCTTCATGGTGCTGGCCCAGGGGCGCTTCTATTACATCTGCGGTGTCTACCCGATGTTGCTGTCGATGGGCGCGGTGGTGTGCGAGCGATGGCTGCGCGGCCAGCGTGCGGTATCGCGGAAGGTCATCACGTCCGTGGGTTTTGCCGGTGTCATCGCCATCGGCATCTTCGCAGCGCTGCGTATCGTGCCGATAGCCACGAGCGGCCCGCTGCGCGATTACGCGCTCAAGAACAACACCGACTTGCGCGAAGAGATCGGCTGGGAAGAGTTGGTAACCACCGTGGCGGCGATTCGCGATGCGTTGCCTGTCGATCAGCAGGCCCATCTTGGCATCGTCGTTGGCAACTATGGCGAATACGGTTCGATCGCTCTGCTCGGCCCGCGCTACCGCTTGCCGATGCCGTTCACCGCCGTCAATACCGCGTGGATTCGCGGCTATCCAACGCCATCGCCGACAACGAACATTGTCCTTGGCAGTTCGCGCGAACGTGCCGAAGAGCTCTTCGAAGGCTGCCGCCTGGCGGGCCATACCGCTAATGCCTGGGGCGTGATGAACGAGGAATCGCTCGACCATCCGGACATTTTCGTGTGTGGTCCGGCGCGCAGGCCCTGGAGCGAGTTGTGGGGGCACGGCCCGGAGTTCGGTTAGCGGATCCGGTTGAACCGCTCGCCGACTACTTGCCGCCCTTACCTCGAAGCCGCTGCGGCAGCAAAGAAATATCGGCACTGCGCTGGCGCAGCACGTCCAGGTAGTTGTAGATCGTAAAGCGCGTGACACCCAGCGCACTGGCGGCGCGTTCGACGCCGCCTTTTACGATGAACAGTCCGCGCTGCATCATGGATTCGACGGCATGGATCTTTTCGTCCTTGTCCATCGCGGATACCGGCTTGCCGAAACGGTGTACGGCCTCGGCGATGATTTCCTTCATCAATGCATCGATGCCGGGCGCTGCCTCGCGCGAAGCTTCCGTCTCCTTCGGGCGTGCCAGCATGCTTTGCAGCAGTGCGTGCGCCTGCACTACCACGGCCATGTCGGCATTGACGCAAAGGCTGGCGAAGTTGGTGCCGCCGCTGTCGCGGAAGATCACGGTGGAGGATTGAAGCTCCTTTCCGCTGCGGGTGAAGGTCTGGTAATCGGCGACCACCGAATGGGCATCCGTGTCGCCCTCCTGCAAGGAGCGCAGCAATTCGACGAAACCCTTGTCGCCATCGGGTCCGCTGAGAATCGATTCGCCCACCGAGCGGCCGGAGACGTGGCCGTTGAGAATCTTGACGATCGAGCTCTCCGGGCGCGTAAGGTCGTGCAGCACGATTTCCACGTTCTCGCCGACAAAACTGCCGACGACATCGACGATCGGGAACAGCGCGGCGAACATTGCCTCGCGCTCGGCTCGCAGGCTGGCCGTCACCTCCATGCGGGGCGGGACGGCGCGGGAGCGGGAGGACTTGGCTGCCATACGTCTTGGGATTCCTTCGGGGTCTGTCGCGCCGCGGCGCAGGGGCACATTACGTGGTGGGCGGGCGTTCGACCAGACGGGTGACCCTGCCGACGGTTTGCTTGACACCCCACCCCGGTCACTGATATTCAACAAACCGTTGATCAAATCAACAAACAGTTGAATTGTAGCCATGAACCGCGCGCCAAGGCGCGCGGGGGTCTGAACGGGGAACGGGAATGGGTGAGATCGAACGGCGACTTGCGGATCAGGGCCTGGCGCTGCCGCCGGCCATGCCGACGCCGGAGGGTGTGCGCTTGCCGTTTGCGCTGGTGCAGCGACATGGCACCCGCCTGCTGTTTTCCGGCCACGGACCGCAATCGGCCGATGGCGGCATCCACCCGATGCGTGGGAAGCTCGGCGATGCTTTGAGCGTCGCCGATGGCTACGAAGCGGCGCGTCAGGTGGCGTTGTCGGTGCTGGGCAGCATCCAGCGTGAAGTGGGCAGCCTCGATCGCATCGGGCGCTGGGTGAAGGTGCTGGGCATGGTCAACTCGGCGCCGACGTTTTGCGAGCAGCCGGCAGTGATCAACGGTTTTTCCGACCTGATTCTTTCGCTTTGGGGCCCCGAGCGCGGCGCACATGTGCGATCGGCCGTGGGCATGGCGCAGCTTCCCTTCAACATCCCGGTGGAAGTGGAAGGCGAGCTCGAGCTTTTGAGTGACTGACGAGATACCGACGTGACGATTTCCCGCCGACAACTGCTGAAAGGGCTCGCGCTGGCGCCTGCGCTGACGCTGGCGGGGCCGTTGCTGGCGTCGTCGAAACGGCCCGGCTTCGCGCCCGCCGATCTGGCTGGTGATTTCGAAGTCGTCCGCCACGAAACCTGCCTGAACAATGCGCGCTGGCATCCGTTGAGCCGCGGCGCGCGGGCACAGGTGGACGCCTATATGGCGTACAAGGAACGTGGCGTATGGCAGCCCCCGGACCTGATCGATCATTTGCAGACGTCGGTACGCGCGAACTTCGCCAAGCTGATCAACGCTGACGTGCGAGAGATCGCCTACGTCAACAGCACCACCGCAGGCGAGACCATGCTCGTGGGCAGCCTGGGCCTGCCGGAAAAGGGCGGCAACATCGTCACCGATGCGCTGCACTTCGAGGGCTCGCTCTACATGTATGGCGCGCTGCAGAAGCAGGGCATGGAAGTGCGCTGCGTGAGGCCGACCGCCGACTGGCGCATCGACCTGAAGGACATGGCGCGCGCCATCGACGACAAGACGCGCCTGGTGGCGGTGTCGCTGGTGTCGTTCGTCAATGGCTTCCAGCATGACATCAAGGCGCTATGCGACGTGGCCCATGCGCATGGCGCGGTGGTGTACGTCGACGCGGTGCAGGCCGTGGGCACGATGCCGGTCGACGTGCGTTCGCTCGGCGTCGATGCCATGGGAAGCGCGAGCTACAAGTGGCTGATGGGCGACTTCGGGCTCGGCTTCCTGTACGTCAGCCAGCGCCTGATTCCGCGCCTGCGTCGCATCGTCTACGGCTACCGGCAGCTCGACAGCTTCGACTACCACGCGTTCCCCGGTGATGCGCCAGGTGAATACCCCGCGTCATGGTCGCAGCACGAGGATGCCGCCGGCTACTTCGAGATCGGCACGTATTCCAATGCCACGCTGGCAGCGTTGTCGTACTCGCTGCCGCAGATCATCAACCTCGGCCCGGATCGCATCCAGCAACACGCGCAGACGCTGGTTGCGAAGCTGCAGCGCGAGCTGCCGCGCCTGGGATATGCCTCGATGACGCCAGCCGACGCGAAGTCATCGATCGCAACGTTCATCACCAAGGATCCTGCGGATACGTCGGCGCGGCTGAACAAGGCGCGCGTCGATGTATCGGTGCAAGGTGGGCGCATGCGTGTGTCGCCCTCGATTTACAACACGCAAGGCGATGTGGAGAAGCTGCTCGAAGCGCTGAGCTGACCTTCCGCCAGCAGTGACGACACGCCACCGATTGAAAACGCGGTATCCGGGCCCGTACCGGATGGGGAACTGCTGTCGCTCGAAAACAAGAAGCCACCGGAATGACCGGCGGCCCAGTCCAACCCAATTGTGCTCGTGGGGGAGAACCATGATGAAGCGAATCAACCATCAACCGAAGGCGACGCCGCTCAGTCGCGCGATGCATAAGGCACTGGCCGGTACCGCCGCGCTGGCACTGCTGGCGCTGGCGCAGCCCGTCTTCGCGCAGGATGCCACGCCGGCCGATGCCAGCACGCAGAAGGCCAAGACCTTGCAGGGCGTGACGGTCACCGCCGAGAAGAAGTCGGAATCGGAGCTCAACGTGCCGATCTCCATGACGGTGGTGGAGGCGGCGACCATGCTCAATACCGGCATGTCGCAGCTCAACGATTATTACGCCAAAGTCCCTGGCCTGAGCGTCAACGATCGTGGCTCCGGCCGCACCACGCTGGTGCTTCGCGGCATCACCGCCGGTAGCGAAAACAATCCGACGGTGGGTGTCTCCATCGACGATGCGCCGTTTGGCTCCTCCACCAACGATTACTCGATTTCCGATATCGATCCGTTTGACATCGATCACATCGAAGTGCTGCGCGGCCCCCAGGGCACGCTCTACGGCGCCAGTAGCATGGGTGGCCTGATCAAGTTCGTCATGGCCCAGCCCGATCCGGACAGCTTCCACGGCCACGTGCAGGCGGACGTGTCGAGCACCGAGCACGGCGACATGGGCCATGCGGTGCGTGCGTCGATCAATATCCCGCTGCGCGCCGACATGGCCGTGCGCGTCAGTGCGTTCGATCGTCAGGACGCCGGCTATGTCGACGATCCGATGCAGCACAAGCACAACGTCAACTCGGGTGACGGCAAGGGCGGCCGCATCTCCTATCTGTGGAACGTGACGGATGCTTTCAGCATCCGCGCGTCGGCGCTGGCGCAGAACTCGCACACTGACAGCAGCGCGCGCGTGGACATGCAGCAGAACAGCTACACGCCCGTGTTCGGCCCGTACGACCATGTGCGCCTGCCCGGCACCGACATGTCGAACACCAAGGTCCGCATGTACACCGTGGAAATGGACGGCAAGCTCGGCTGGGCTGACCTGACCTCGGTGAGCAGCTACAACCAGTACTCGCTGGTGGGGCCGCAGGATGTGTCCGGCACGTTTGGCGGTATCGCCGGCATGATTTATGGCATCCCGGGCCTCGGCGTGAAGATCGTCAACAACAGCGACACCGGCAAGTTCTCGCAGGAACTGCGCCTGGCGTCGCCGGATGACGGGCGCGCGCTCAGCTGGCTGGCCGGCGGCTTTTTCACGCGTGAGCACACGACGGGCTTCCAGCAGGTGCTGGCGGTCAACGGCGTCACCGGCGCGGATGAAGGCCTGGGTTCGATGTACGACGGCACGTCGCCGTCCACGTTCAAGGAAATGGCCGCCTTCGGCAACGTGACCTACCGCTTTACCGACGCCTTCGACGTCCAGCTGGGTGGCCGCTTCAGTTCGGTGAAACAGCATTTCTCCAGTGCATTCTCCGGCCCGCTCAATGGCGGTGATTCCAGCGACAGCGAAAGTGCCAGCGACAAGGTCTGGACCTACAGTTTCAGCCCGCGCTATCACATCAGCAACGACGTGATGACGTACTTCCGCGTGGCCACCGGCTACCGTGCCGGCGGTGCCAACGCGCTGCTGCTCGACGACCAGGGCAAGTTCCCGAGCCAGTACAAATCCGACTCGCTGACCAGTTACGAGTGGGGCCTGAAGGGCGATTTCGCCGATCACACGCTCACGCTGACCGGCTCGCTGTTCTACATCGACTGGACCGACATCCAGCTCAGCGAGGTGTCGCAGGACTCGGGCAATACCTATTTCGTGAACGCTGGCAGCGCGAAGAGCCAGGGCGCGGAACTGGCCCTGAGCTGGCGCCCGGTGCGTGGCCTCACCCTTGCCGCGAACACGGCCTATACCGAAGCCGTGCTCACCAAGGACACGCCGGATGGCACCTACGGCAAATCCGGTGATCGCCTGCCGTATTCGCCCAAGTGGTCGGGCAACCTCACGGCCGATTACGTGTTCCCGCTGGTGAATGGCCTGGACGGCAACGTCGGCGGTGGCGTGACGTACGTGGGCGAGCGCGAAAGCAACTTCACCTCGTCCGCGGCGGCCCAGCGCTTCGCACTGCGTTCGTATACGACGGGCGAGATCCACGCCGGCGTGCAGTCCGATGCCTGGAACGTCAGCCTGTACGTCAAGAACCTCACCGATGCACGCGGTTACCTCAGCGCCACGCCGCAGAACAACACCACCGGTGTGAGTTCGTACGGCCTGCTGCTGATCCAGCCGCGGACGGTCGGCGTCTCGGCTACCTATAACTTCTGATCGCGTACGCTTTACCCCACGCCCTGGCATCGGCCGTGAACCTCCGGTGTCGGGGCAACTTTTTTTAAGGAAGGATGCGAATGAGCATGGCGAAGCGCGGAGTCAAATCCGGTGGCCTGAAGCTTGGACTTACGGCGTTGGTGATGGCTTTGTCGATGATGGTGGCGAGCCATGCGGAAGCAGCCGAGCGCGCCATCGCCGTAACCCTTCGGCCCGGCGGCGTGGACGCAGCCAAGAACATTTCCTTCGTCGACGTCACGCTGATCACGACGCAGGAAGAAGGCAGGCGCGGCCTGCTGAGACTTCCACTCGTCATCAACAATGTGAAGACCAGCGCCATGTCGGTGGAGAATCTCCGCGCCAGAGACGCCGATGGCGATCTGGCGTTGACCGCCGGTTACAACCCGGATGGCGTGAAGAAATACCGCTATTGGCGGGCATCGCGCCCGGTCCACGGGCCTGTCACGGTCACCTATCGCATTCCCATCACCAATGCGCTCAATCCTCTCGGCGCGGCGCCGCCCCTTGAGCTACGCAGCGAGTCCGGAGGCTTTTCTGGCCTGGTGGGTACTTACGTCATGTTGCCTGACTCGGACGAGCCCTACCGGCTGCGGCTGAACTGGGATTTCACGGCGCTCGGTGGCGATGCGCTCGGCCTGTCTACGCTGGGCGTCGGCACGCAGACCAGTACGGCGAAAACGCCGGATGAGCTGGAATCCACCTTCACGATGGGCGGCCACGTGGGCCACGAACCGGGCCAACCTGCCACCGACGGCTTCTTTTCCGCCTGGCAGGGCACGCCGCCTTTCGATGCGCGCGCGCTCATGCAGTGGACGCATCGGCTCTACGGTTCCTACCTGACGTTCTTTGCCAGCCCGGGCGCCACGTACAACGTTTTCCTTCGCCGCAACAAGATCAATCCCGGCGGCGGTGTTGAGATCGGCAACTCCTTCGTCGGCACGTTCGACGACGGTACGCCAGTCGAGGAGTTCAAGCTCACGCTGGCGCACGAGATGGTTCACACCTTCGTCGGTGGCCTGGACGAGAAGGATGAGCTGGCTGCGTCGTGGTTCTCCGAAGGGCTGGCGGTGTATTACCAGCGCCTGCTGCCGCTGCGTGCGGGAGAGATCACCCGCGAGGCGTATCTCGACGATCTGAACATCACCGCCGCGCGCTATTACACCGATCTTCTCAACACGACGCCGAATGACCAGATTCCCGCGCGCTTCTGGGCGGATACGCGCGTTCGCGTGCTGCCCTATGACCGTGGCGCACTCTATTTCGCGCAGCTCAATGCCGAGATCGTCAAGGCGTCGCATGGCAAGCGCTCACTTGATGACCTGGTGTTGCCCTTCCTCAAGCGCAGGACGGCAGGCGAAAAACTGACGCAGGCGGCGTGGGTCGAGGTTGTCACGCGCGAGCTGGGCGACAAGGGCAAACAGCAGTTCGACGACATGATGGCCGGCAAGGTCATCGCGCTGGATTCAGATGCGTTTGGCGTGTGCTTCCAGCGCACGCAAAAGCCGCTGCGCCGTTATGTGCTTGGCTTCGATCCGACCGTGTTGGTGCAGCCTCGCCGCATCATCCGCGGGCTGGTGCCCGGCTCCGCCGCGGCGAAGGCCGGGCTCAAGGACGGCGATGAAATCCTCAAGCCCGTGCCGCAGGACGGTATCCAGGCCGATCAGAACGCGAAGATGAAACTGCTGGTTCGCCGCGGCGGCAAGGTATGGGATGTGTCGTATCTGCCACGTGGGGAAGTGGTGCCGACGTGGCAGTGGATGGCTGTCGATACGCCGGGCTGTCGGTAATGGCGCACGGCTTGATTCAGCGCGAAAGGCTCTCCGGATGCATCAGGGTTTTGGCGGATCGAGGAACACCACGACCGTATACACCGTAGCTCCGTGGAAGACCGCCTTATTGAAGCTCGCGTAGACGAATTTGTCGGACGGTTGCTTCAACGGTGCCATCCGGGCCCTGCCAAACACTTCGACCCTGCTTCTGGCCGCCGCATTGAGGAGGACGGGAAGGCGCTTTTCACGTGGCCATCCTTCGAAGTGCATTTTGGGAAGATCGATGTCTCCGTACCTGGCATCCAGCATCTCGTACGCCTTTACCCAGGTATCCGCCGCGGCATCGAGGCTGTCGCCTTCGTAGAGAAGGATGCCGATCCGGGCGAGCTTGCCGTCCTCAAAAAAGAACTGCACATTTTCCTTGCGCCCTTCGTACAGACCTGCATGAGTTTCAAGGTCGCCGTTGCTGAAGGATTCATAGGGTCCGAATTCCGCGAAGGACCTGACGTCATCCTTAGTCATCTCGAAACGCCATGGTGGCAACCCACCTCCGGACAGTGCGTCGGCGGCGGAAAGGGACGCCGTGCATGCGACTGCGAGGATCAGGCACTGCCAAACGTTGATCCGATGCATGGGTGTCACCTCTGACCTTCCGGTTGATGCAGGCGAACGTGACTACTTCCGGGCAGAGAGCTATTCACTGGTCGATCTCGGCTGGCCGAGCGGACCCCAGGCCGTTTTCTTTCCTGGCGGATTGATCAGCGTCGCGGGCATGGGCTCCTTCATGCGCCACTGGTTCTTCGGATCCATCATGACCGGGATGCGCGCGTAACCCTTGGCCGCTACGCCCTGACGGATACCTGGTTCGAAATGCCAGCGACGTACGCCTTCGATGGCTGCCATGTCCAGCAGGGGATAGCCGGAGGTCGCTTCGACCTTCACCGTTTCCACATTGCCCTGGGCATTGATGAGCACGATGAGGACGGTCTCGCCTGCCAGCAAGGATCCGTCATTGCCCCGTGGCCAGGGAATTGAATAGGGCGAATTGTATCCTTGCGCCACGTGTCCTTCGCCTGGCGGACTGAACGTGAGCATGGGTCCGCTCGTGCGCATCGGCGCGTCCATGGCGCATCCCGACACAAGGGCAAGCATCACGGCCACGGCTATCGATCGCATGCATTTCTCCGGCAATGGGTGTTCCTGGACGGGCTGCTCACCAATGCAGCTCGCGCTTCGCGTCGATGACGATGGCGGCGACGTGATTGAGCAGTTCACTATCGTCCGGCTGTGCGGCTTCATCGTCCGCCTCGGCGTAGGTTGTCGATGCATTGAGGTCGATCGGCCACGCGGCCAGCAAGGCATCGCTGTCGATCGGAACCGTGCGCGCTGTCCTGCTGGCCGTGCGCTCAATCTCTTTGCGCTGAAGCGCCGGTAGAGCCTTCGACAGATCATTGGCCTGCGTCACTTTCATCGCCTCGATGGAATCGAATGACACCAGCGGTGGTCCCTGTCTGAGCGCGTGCTGGATGGGCATCGCCAGATCGATATCCGGGACAACGCCATGGCCGGTAATGTTCTCGCCATTTGCGCGGTATACGGTACCGAGGGTCAGCGCCAGATCGCCCTGCGCGGACCCAAGCCGCCGCAGGGAAATGAGGTTTGCCGTATTGCCCGCGCCAGCCGAAGGCTTGCCCACGATCAATCCTTGTCGATGATCCTGGATGGCCGCTGCGAAGAATTCGGGAGCCTCGGCGCTCGCTCCGTTGACGATCACCGCCAGCGGGCCAGTCCAGACGGCCTTGCGTTCGGTCGTGACGATCTGCGTGCCGTCCTTTTCCGTATTGTTGCGCCAGAGCGGCTGATCCCCCAGAAACAGCCCAGCGACGTCGGCGACTTCCGTGGCCGACCCACCTGCGTTGCCGCGCAGGTCGACAATGACGCCAGCCGCTCCTTCCTTCCGGGCACGAATCAGCAATTGTTCGACGTCCCGCGCCGCACTTTGGTAATTGGCATCGCCGCCCTGCCTGGCCCGGAAGTCCTGATAGAACGTACTCAGGCCAATCACAGCCACGCTGGACGCCGGCTTCCCGGCCCGCACCATGCGGAACGACGCCACGTCCTGGGGGACCTCCTTGACCGGTGCCAGCGTCGCCTCCCGCAGCGGGCCACCTGCGCCGACGCCGTAGCGCCGCAGCTGGACATGCACGGATGTTCCTTCCGGCAACGTCGCGAGGTCATGGCTTTGCCATCCGTCCAGATAAATCATGTCTCCCTGGTCGACGGACAGGGCCACGATGCGGTCGCCTTGTCGAATCGCATGGCGGGTGTCGGATCCGACCGCCATGACATGCCTGACCACCGGCCCGCCAGCATCGGCGACGACAGTCAGGCCGAGTTTCGGCAGCAGTCCGGTGACCAGGTTGCGGGGAGACATATAGCGGCTTCCCAGGCCGCCAGCCATGGCGTAGGCGCTGATGAATCGCTGCACAGCATCTTCGCTGTCGGTGGTAGAAACATGGACACCGAACTGGCGATAGCGCTGGGTGAGCAGCCTGCGAATGTCATCGTCCTGTTTCCCGGCGGAGCGCAGCTGCAACCAATCGCTCTTGACGATCTTGCGCCAGCGTTCGTCCAGTTCTTGCGACGAAAGGAACGGGGCGTCATACGACTCGCGCACGTCCAGGGTTTCCGCCGCCGCGTCGTCAACACCATGCTCGAGCAGGCCGATCGCCCGTTCCAGGCGCTGCATCGCCAGTTCCGCGTGACGTGCCGCTATGTTCTTCGGCATGGCCAGCTCATTGGAGGCCAGCAACTGGCTGCTTTGCGCTTCTAAGTCGGCAACGTCCTCACGGCTGAAGAACAGTCGCTGCGGGTCCAGTTGTCGAAGATAGACCTGTAGCACCTTTGCCGCGTAGGCCTCGTCGGCAGGCTGCTTGACGTACTGGAAGCGAGAGAGGAAACCCAGGACCAGCCGGAACGACTGATCGTCGACAGCGGTCGGGCCAGCAGACCCCTGACCCAATGGGTAGGCTGACTTGCCCGCGTATTGGGCTGACGCCGAAGAAGCGACACACAACATGCCGGCCAGGGCGATGCGCCTTGCCGAAATCGTCCATTGATGCACGTTCACAGCCCCCTGTGGATCTTGCGGCGGGGACTCTAGCACAGGCAAGAATGGGGTCCGGGGTGCTGCTGGAGCTGGCCGCTGCGAAACCCCTGGAGTTTTCACTCAGCCGATGGGGAGATGCCCGTGCCGCGTTCCAGCACAGCGCCGACCTGCCAGACCGTCCATCAAGGCGCTACGGCTTGGCGCAACCACGCGGCTGCCGCGTCGATTGCGGCATCGTGCTCCGGCGATTCCGATGGCGTGACCGTGACGTCTGGCGCAAGAGGGCCGTCGTATTGCACCTTGGCGCGATCGAGTTCGACAGTCGTGGTCAGTGCAATGCTTGCACCGTCGGGGAGGACGAAGGTGCCGTTGCCGGTTGGCAGGCCAGCGGTCGGGGCACCGAAAAAGCGTGTGTGCGGACGCCCCTTCAGTGCAATCACCACCGCTTCGCCTGCGCTGGCAGTGTGAGGACCGGTGATCACGGCAAGCGGCGCATCACTCAGATCGATGTCCTGCGCTGCCGGGTGCATCTTGTCGAGTTGTGACTTCCAGGAAGGGGACAGTTCCCTGCCGTTGCGGAAATAACCGAGCGGGCTGTTGCCGAGAAAAGGTCGAAGGGCCGCCAGCATGGGCCACATATTTCCACCGCCATCCTTTCGGAGATCGAGGATCCAGCCGTGCTTGGCGTCGCCGGCGATGCGTGTGATGCCGTCAGTGCCACCGTTGACGAAAGCCCCGATGTGACCCGGATCCTGGCTGCTGAACCCGGGCACGGTGATATAGCCGACGCCTTCGGGGCGTTGCTCGACCGTGGGCACTATCACGTTGCCCTCGGGCGAACGTCTGGCGCGCGTCATCTCGGCTGATACCATGTGGCTGTGATGGTCGCCCAGCGTCGCGAGCAATCGGATGATGATCGGATAGGCATCCTGGGACCAGGCGTCCGCGCCGACTTGCGAGCGTAGTTGCGGGACCATCGTGTCCCAGTCGATGGATGAGGCATGCAAGGCATGTTCGCGCACGATGCTGATCGCGGCATCGAGTTCGGTCTTGCCTGAAACGATATCCGCGGGCTTGAGCGCTTCGCCGCGAACCAGCGAAAGATGATCGACGACGGCACTGCCATCGCCGAACAGCAGCGTTCCGAAGAATATCCGGGTGGCCGAAGGCGGCACGATGATGACGATCTCGCGTCGTTCCGGCGTCACGCCGGTCACCGGTGATTCCTGGGTATTGGCGAAGGTCAGCCTGCCTTGCGGACCGTCGGCGCGCAGCCAGAGGCCGGCGCCGCCCGGGGCGTTTGCTGCGTTGATGGCACCGCTGAGTTTGATGGTGTGCCCGCGATAGGGCGTGGCCTCGACAGAGGCCATCGAGCCTCCGGTGGGCGCGGTGTGACCGGGCGTCGCCGTGAGTTCGACGCGGGCACCCTCACGATCCAGCGCGCTGCCGTGGGCGTGCAGGACGTAGTCGCCCCGCCCAAGCGTCACGGCCCAGTTCGCATCCGTTGGAGCGTCCCCATGGGCGGTCGTGACGATAGCGACGCTGAGCAGTGCCATCGCAAACATATTCACCGTGCGCCGCCGACTGCGACGGTGCGCGTGATGGCGGATCGTGGATGTCGCGCAATCCATCGTCGTTGCACTCCCTGTGGAGAAGATGGAGGCCTTCAGCGGCGCGCTTACGCTACACACATCCCATCCCCGGGAGGCAGTGCCATGGGCACAAAAAAGGCCCTGACTTGTGGCAGGGCCTTTTGGGGCTGGAACGGTCCCGCAAAAAAAGCGGGACCGCAGGCTCAACCGAGCTTCGCACCCAGCATCGTCTCCAGCTTGCGCTGATCAACGGCGAACTTGCGGATGCCATCGGCGAGCTTGTCGGTGGCCATCGCGTCTTCGTTGTGGCCCCAGCGGAAGGCCGCTTCGGTCAGACGTGCGACCTTGGCCTGGCGCGTGCCCTTGTCTTCCAGCGCGCGCGGTACCGCGTCGGTGCTCGCTTCGAGCTTTTCGAGCAGGTCCGGGCTGATGGTGAGGCGATCACAGCCGGCGAGGGCGAGGATCTGTCCGGTGTTGCGGAAGCTGGCGCCCATGACGACGGTTTCGAAGCCGTGCAGCTTGTACCAGTCGTAGATGCGGCGCACCGACTGCACGCCCGGATCGTCTTCCGGCGCAAAGCTCTTGGTCGAAGTGTTGGCGACGTACCAGTCCATGATGCGGCCGACGAAGGGCGAGATCAGGAATACGCCGGCTTCGGCGCAGGCCACGGCCTGTTCGAACGAGAACAGCAGCGTGAGGTTGCACTGGATGCCCCGGCGCTCGAGCTGTTCGGCGGCGCGGATGCCTTCCCAGGTCGAGGCGACCTTGATCAGGATGCGGTTGCGCGGGATGCCGGCGTCTTCGTACAGGCTGACAAGGCGCTCGGCCTTGGCGATGGTCGCGTCCGTGTCGAAGGACAGGCGAGCGTCCACTTCCGTCGACACGCGGCCGGGCACGAGCTCGATGATCTTGCGACCGACAGCCACGGCGAGGTGATCGCCAGCGTCGATGATCTGCTGGTCGCGCGAATTCGACGCCTGCATTGCCCACTCGACCGACTCTTCGATCAGCGGCGCGTAGGCCGGGTGCTCGACGGCCTTCAGCAGCAGCGACGGGTTGGTGGTGGCATCCACCGGGCGATAGCGGGCGATGGCTTCGATGTCACCGGTATCGGCGACGACGGTGGTGTACTGGCGCAGTTGTTCGAGTTGAGTGGACACAGTCATTTCCAGCGAGGTGAACCCTTCAATTCTTCATCCTGAAGCGTCTTCGGGCAAGGTGGGGTTTCCTATCTTCACATCCTCGCCTGTAACGATTCGTGCATGACGCTGGTACGTCCAGTAGGCCCAGGCCCAGTCCAGCAACACCACGAGACGGTTTCGGAAGCCGATCAGGAAATAGACGTGGGCGATCAGCCAGACCCACCAGGCCAGTACGCCGGACAGCTTGAGCTTGCCGAACTGGGCCACGGCGGCCATGCGGCCGATGGTGGCGAGCGAGCCGTCGTCGCGATAGCGGAAAGGGGCCTTGCCGGTCTCGCCGCGGAGCAGGGCGCGAATGCGGGTGGCGGCGTGGCGTCCCATCTGCTTGGCGGCCGGCGCGACGCCCGGCACCGGCTTGCCGTCGGCCTGCACCAGGCTGGCGAGGTCGCCGACCACGAAGACTTCCGGATGAGCCGGCAAACTGAGGTCCGGTTCCACGCGGACGCGACCGGCGCGATCCAGTCCGGCATCGAGGGTGCGGCCCAGCGACGAGGCGGAGACGCCTGCGGCCCACAACACCGTGCGCGCCTGCATGGGTTCCTCGCCGAGCAGGACACCGCCGCCATCAATGGCCGTCACCGCCGTGCCGGTACGTACCTGCACGCCGAGTTTTTCCAGTTGCCTTCGTGCCTTCGCCGAAAGAGCGTCGGCGAAGGCGGGGAGCAGGCGCGGGCCAGCTTCGACCAGCACGACATTGGCTCGTCGCGGATCGGCGCGACGGAACTCGCGGGGCAGCGTGTGACGCGCAATTTCGGCCAGCGTGCCGGCCAGTTCCACGCCGGTGGCGCCGCCGCCGACCACGACGAAGTTGAGCCAGGCTTGCCGTTTGGCAGGATCGTCTTCGCGTTCGGCGCGCTCGAAGGCGGTCAGCACGCGGCGGCGAATCGTGAAGGCGTCATCGAGGGTCTTGAGGCCGGGCGCATCGGCGGCCCAGTCATCGTGGCCGAAATAGGCGTGCGTGGCGCCGGTGGCGACGACCAGGTAGTCGTAATCGATGGGCCCTTGCCGCAATTGCACGCGTCGATGCGCCAGGTCGATATCCATGGCCTCGTCCATCAGCACCGTGGCATTGGCCTGCTTGCGCAGGATCTGGCGTAGCGGCGCGGCGATGGACGGTGCGGACAAACCCGCCGTGGCCACCTGGTAAAGCAACGGCTGGAACAGGTGATGATTGCGACGATCGATCAGCGTGACGCGCATCGACGGATCGTCCAGTTCGCGTGCGGCGGCCAGTCCGCCAAAGCCGCCGCCGAGAATCACGATATGCGGTCGGTTGTCCGTGTCGCTCATGCCTGCCTCGTATCGAAGTTCAGCGTGTCTCGAAATAGCGTTGCCGCCAGGTCATCCGCTGGAACGCCTTGTGCGCGCCGTCGTACGGCTGGCGCAGGATCACCGGTGGCACGAAGGTGAAGGGCGAAGCCCAGATGGCATGCATGATGTGCACGAGGTGTTCGGGCGACTGGCTGTCCACGGTTACCAGCCGTCCAAACGCGGAAACGTGCACGGTGGCGATCTTGTCCAGGCTGTCGCGGCTGAGCAGGGCGATGCGCGTGAAGAGAGGGCCCAGGCTGCGTGAGCCCTGGTCCTCGATCAGGGTCTGGTCTTGCGTGGCTTCGCCCAGCTTTGCCGCGAAAGCGATGACGCGCGCGCGTTCGTCGCCGGGGTCGAAGCCAGGCGGCACGTTCTGATCGGAAACGTCGTGGTGCAGCAGGAGTGCGTGCAGCTCGGCAACGGTCAAGGAGTTCATCCGTGGGCACCTCGCGACCATTGGGACATGGCGTGCATCGATGAGGGGTGAAGAGTAGCCGAAGGCGCTGCTCAGTACAGGTCGACCGGATCCACGTCGAGCGACCAGCGTACGCGCCTCGCCGAAGGCATCGACGCCAGCGATCGCTGCCAGGGCAACAAGGACGCGTGCAGGGCGGCGCGGCTGTCCGATTCGATCAGCAACTGGCCGCGATGGCGTCCGGCGCGCAGCGGCATCGGTGCGGGCATCGGGCCGAGCAGGGTGAGGCCGGTGTGGGCGAGCGCGGCCTGGGCTTCCTGCAGGAAGGCGTCCACGAATTCGCGCTGGTGCGAGTCGGCGCGCAACAGCACCTGGTGGTGATACGGCGGCAACTGCACGCTGCGGCGTTCGATCAGCAATTCCCTGGCGGCCGCGCCGTAGCCTTGCGCGAGGAGTTGTCGCAGGAGCGGGTGTTCGGGATGGTGTGTCTGCAGCAGCACGCGGCCTGGTTTGCTCGCGCGTCCGGCGCGACCGGCGACTTGGACCACCAACTGCGCCAGGCGCTCGCTGGCGCGAAAATCCACGCTGTGCAGTCCTTCGTCGACGCCGACGATGGCGACCAGCGTGAGGTTCGGCAGGTCGTGTCCCTTTGCCAGCATCTGCGTGCCAACGAGGATCGCCGGCGCGCCTTCGTGCAACTGGCCAAGCAGCTCTTCGAAGGCATCGCGTCGTCGTGTCGTTTCCCGATCGATGCGCAAGACAGGGACGTCGGGGAAACGCGCAGTGAGTGCTTCTTCGAGACGTTCCGTGCCCTGGCCCTGGGGTTTGAGATCCGTCGCGCCGCAGGCCGGACAGGCTTCCGGTACACGCGCGTGCAAGTCGCAGTGATGGCAGATCAGCTGGCGGCGACCCGCATGGAGCGTCATCGGATGCTCGCAGCGCGGGCACTCCGCATGCCAGCCGCACTGATGGCACAACAGCACCGGCGCATAGCCGCGGCGATTGCGGAACACCAGCACCTGTTCGCCGCGTGCGATGGTGTCGGCGACAGCACCGAGCAACGCAGGCGAAAGGCCGTGATCAAGGCGTTGCATGCGCATGTCGACGATCTGCACCATCGGCGCACGAATCGAGCCAGGACGCGCGCGCAGATGCAGCGAGCGATAGCGGCCCGCGTCGACATTCGCCAGCGATTCGAGTGACGGCGTGGCCGACCCCAGCAAGACCGGCACGCCAAGTCGGCGCGCGCGCAACAGGGCCAGGTCGCGCGCGTGATAGCGAAAGCCTTCCTGTTGCTTGTAGGCGCTGTCGTGTTCTTCGTCGACGATGACGATGCCCGCGTGCGGCAGCGGGGTGAACACTGCCGAGCGGGTGCCCAGCACCACGCGGGCTTCGCCGTTGCGCGCGCGCAGCCATGCGCGTGCGCGCTCGCCTTCGGCAAGGTTCGAATGCAGTACTTCCACGGCAACGCCCAGGCGATCACGCAGGCGGCGCACGGTCTGGGGCGCGAGGCCGATTTCCGGCACCAGCAACAGAGCCTGTTTGCCCTGGGCGAGGACGCGCTCGATCAGCGCCAAATAGACCTCGGTCTTGCCGCTGCCCGTGACGCCGTCGAGCAGGAACGGCTGGTAGGCGCCCAGCGACTTGCTGATTTCCTCAACCGCATGCACCTGTTCTTCGCTCAGTGCGGGCGGTTGCCCGGCGGGTGCGCGCATGGCTTCGAGCGCCACGCGTTCGATCAGGCCGGCGCTTGCCAGGCGACGCCCGGCATCGCGCCACTCGGGCAGCCGGTCGTGCAGTTCGTTGGCGCCCAACGGCCCGGCAGCCAGCGCTTCAAGCAGGCGAAGGCTGCCACCTTTGCGGCTGCGCGCATCGAGCGCGCTCTGGCCGGCAGGCGTGAGGCCCCAGGCTTCGTCGCGCGTATCGGGCAGCGGTTTGTCTTCGCGCAGCGCAAGCGGCAGGGCGTTGGCGTAGGCCTCGCCCGGCGCGCCGAGCCAGTAGTCGGCTGCCCAGGCAAGGGTGGCCATCAGCTCGGCATCGAGCAACGGGCCATCGTCCATCACGCGCGCCACGCGCTTGAGCTTGTTGGCTCCCACGGAGGACTCGACACCCGTTTCCACCACGATGCCCACCGCCTTGCCCCGGCCGAACGGCACCAGCACGCGACTGCCCGGTGCCGCCGAGCCCTCGGCGGGCGGCAGGTAGTCGAACAGCGTGGGCAAGGGGACGGGTAGGGCGACGCGGTAGGCGACTGTCATGCGGACCTCATGGGTCAAGGAGTGTAGCTGCGGTCCGGTCTTCAGGCGGACGTGAAGTGGTGACCCGCAGGCCGCATGACAGACCCGATACCCCGTCGCCCGGGCCGCTTGCCGGCGGTTGGTGAACCGGCGGCGAGAAGTGAGGGGTAAGTGGTTATCGGGAGGGGAAAATTGTGGTTATCCACAGAACCTGTGGATAAGTCTGTGGATGTACCGGGGAGGGAGGCCCTTCAGGCCCGCCATAACGGCTTTCCTGACGCGCTGTTCAAGTTTTAGCCAGCAAATATTGCAGCGATAAATCAATCACTTAGATAGCTCATGCGGCGAGTGTTCATCTTAGTGCCACATTCGGATACCAGTGCTTGACAGCTTTTTGATGCTGTGCAAAACCCACCGTACGGTGCCGTTGAAACCGCTTTGAAACAGGCTGGTTACGCGATTTCGGTGTGACGACCATCACAAAATGGCGTCAATGCGCGATCGCCATGAGAGAGGCGGCGGTCAGGGCGAACGTGAGCAGCCAGATGTACATCCAGCCCACGAAAAGGTACTTCATCGTGGTCATGAACCAGCCCTGGCGGTAGACCCGCTTCTGCATGATCAGCAGGTAGGCCGGCGCCCAGGTGCACAGGGCGAACTGGATGATGCCGAAGATCCAGCCGGTCCAGGCCGCGTGGGGCTTGAGCCAGGTGCTGAGCATGCCGGTGAGCGCCACCAGCAGGAGGGTGGCGAACAGGAAGGCGTGGCTGTGCAGTGCCACGATCAGGTGTTCCATGTAGAGCCGGCGCTTGAAGATGTAAACGATCTTCAGCAGCAGGGCGAACAGCGGGATCATCACGAACATGGTCTGGGGCAGCGCGCTGAAGGCGCCCGCGACCATGCGCTCGCGCGCCTGCTGTGCCGCTTCGCCATCGGACATGGCGGCCGACATGTTGGCGGCGGCATGGCGGGCCGTGCGGGTCAGGCTGTTGTTGATCGCATCGGGCAGCCACGAGATGTGGACCGGTTCGACGTAGAAGGACTCCTCGTCGCTCTTTTTGCCTTCCAGCGACGGCGCGCCCAGCTCCGTGAGGCGCTTGTTGGCCTGCGCGCGCTGCGACTTGATCAGCTTGCGCGCGGCCTTGCTGCCGATGTCACTGTCCGCCGACGCGTCGGTCAGGCCGGTTTCGAGCTGGCTCATGCGCGCTCGCACGGCGTCGGGCGTGGTGTCCTTGGCGAATTCGCCGGTGGTCACCTCGGCCGCGGTCTCCATGCGGTCCGTGATGCGGTTGACCGCGATATGCAGCGTGAAGAACGCCAGCAGGCAGATCACGAACATCAGGCGGAACGGCGCGACATAGCGCTGACGGCGGCCCGAAAAGTATTCCAGGGTAAGGAAGCCCGGCTTGGTCATCAGCGGGGGCAGGGTGTGCACCACGCGACCATCGACATGCAGGAACATGTCCATGGTGTCTTCCATCATGTGATGCATGGGGCGCAGCACGGTATGGATCGACTGCCCGCAGTGATGGCAGAACTCACCCTGCATCGGCGCGCTGCAATTGGCGCAGTGCACGCCCTCGAATGCGACCACTTCCTTCATCGCTACCCCTCCCCGTGAAGGGGGGGATTCTAAGCGGCCAGGGTGACGGGTGAGTAGTGCGATTCACCGGGGAAATATCCTCCGGCGCTTACCACCGCGCCGGGCACGACCCCTGTCGTCACAAGCGCCGCACCGAGGCAAGCGCTACAATGGCGACCAGGAGTCCCTCTATGTCCCCCTTCCGTCCCGATCGCGCCCGCGTGGCGCACGAGATCGGCGCGACCGTCCGTCTCGCGCTTCCCCTCATCGCTGCCCAGCTCGCCGCCGTGGGCACCAACATGGTCGACGCCATGCTTGCCGGCCATTACAGCGCCCATGTCCTGGGAGCCGTCGCCGTGGGCGCGAGCATCTGGGCGCTGGCCATTGTGTCGGGCATCGGCATGATGATGGCCGTGCCGCCGTCGGTGTCGCAGCTCGATGGCGCGGGCCGTCGTGCCGAAGTGGGCGCGGTATTCCGCCAGGCCATGTGGCTGGCCATCGGCATGGGCATCCTGCTGTGGTTTGGCGTACGTCACGCCGGGTCGCTGATCGATTTGATCGGCGTGTCGCCGGGCCTGCGTCATGACGTGGATGAATTCCTCTTCTCGATCAGCTGGGGCGCGCCGGCACTGACCTGCTACTTCGCGCTGCGTGGCCTGTCCGAGGGCCTGTCCCGGACCTGGCCGTCGATGTGTTTCAGCTTCGGCGGCCTCGTGGTGCTGGCGCCGCTGGGCTACATCTTCATGTTCGGCAAGCTGGGGCTCGCGCCCCAGGGTGCACGCGGCGTGGGCACGGCTACCGCGATCGTGCTGTGGCTGGAAATGCTGGGTTTCGCCCTGTTCATCGCAAAACATCACTACTACCGCGGGCTCAATCTGGGCGAACGCTTCGACTGGCCGCAGTGGCGCCGCATCGGCGAGCTGCTGTGGATCGGCCTGCCGATGGCCGTGACCCTCCTGGCCGAAGGCGGCTTGTTCGTGGCCGTCGCGCTGGCGCTGGGTACGCTGGGCGAAGACGTGGTGGCCAGCCACCAGGTGGCGCTCAACATCGCCTCGTTCTTCTTCATGATCCCGCTGGGCCTGGCCATGGCGATCACCGTGCGCGTGGGCAACGCCGTGGGTCGCGGGGACGCCCAAGGCGTCCGCTACGCCGGCTTCTGCGGCATCGTGCTGACTCTCATCACCCAGGCGGTGTCGGCAGGCATCATGCTGAGCTTTCCGCACTTCATCGCTACCCTTTACACCCGCGATGCGGCGGTGATCGCGCTGGCCTCGCAGCTGATCATCCTCGCGGGCGTGTTCCAGTTCCCCGACGGCATACAGGTGGCGTCGAACGGTGCTTTGCGCGGGCTCAAGGACACGCGGGTGCCGATGGCACTCACGCTGTTCGCCTACTGGATCGTCGGCATGCCGGTGGGCTCGTGGCTGGCCTTCCACCAGGGCTATGGCGCCCGGGGCATGTGGATGGGACTGGTCGCCGGCCTCAGCGTGTCGGCCGTGTTGCTGTTCGCCCGCTTCTGGCGCAGCTCCCGCAGCGAGCGCTGGCGCGAGGCCAAGGGCGACACCCGGGTGACGGCCCTCCATTGATATCGGCCGGGCCCTGCGCCCAGCCTGATCCATCTCCGTGACCGTGCAACGGCAAACGGCTACGCTAGGCGCTCTTCCGGGCATGCTGCCCGGATAGTCCTGGATTCCCGGGTGTGCGCCGCATACAGGGGACGGTGATCACAGGCTCTGAGGAAAAGATTGCATGACGCAGCAGCGCCAAAACGGTTTCTGGGCCTTTCTTTGTGCTTTTGGCCGAGGCATCAATGTCGTTCGGTTGATCATCATCAACCTGGTTTTCTTCACCTTGCTCTTGTTCATCCTGCTGATCTGGGCAGGTTTCTCGATGGGCAGCCACGCCGCGCGCATCGTGCAGAGCGACAGCGTGCTGGTGATCCGCCCGCAGGGCGAGCTCGTCGAGCAGTTCAGCATCGAGCCGCTGCAGCGCGCGCTGGCTGGCTTGTCCGGTGAGCAACCGCGTCAGGTGCAGTTGCGCGACCTGGTGGGCGCCATCGACATGGCCGCCAAGGACACACGCATCACGCGCATCCTGCTCGACCCGAGCAACATGCAGGGCGGTGGCTTTGCCGCGTTGCGCGAAGTGGGTGGCGCGCTCGATCGTTTCCGTGCGGCGGGCAAGCCGGTCATCGTGTGGGCGCCAAGCATGGACCAGGGCCAGTACTACCTGGCCGCACATGCCGATCGCGTGCTGATCGATCCCAAGGGCGGCGTGATGCTCACCGGCCTGGCGAGCTATCGACTGTTCTACAAGGACTTGCTCGACAAGCTCGGCGTCGACGTGCATCTGTTCCGCGTCGGCCAGTTCAAGAGCGCCGCCGAGCCTTACATCCTCGATCACGCTTCGCCGGAATCCAAGGAAGCGGACGGTTTCTGGATGGGCGGGCTGTGGGACAACTACATCAATGAAGTGGCCAAGCTGCGCAAGCTCGATCCGGCGAAGTTCCGCGCCGACATCGACGGCTTGCCGGAAGCGGTCGTGACCGCCAAGGGTGACCTCGCGCAGCTGGCGCTCGAACAGCATCTCGTCGATGGCCTGGCCACGCGCGATGAGATGGAAACGATGATGCGCAAGGAAGGCGTGCCCGCTGGCAAGGAAGGCGAAGGCTTCCGCCAGGTCGCATTCCAGCGTTACAGCGCAGGCGTTGGCGAAGAAATCTCCAGCGCCAACGGTGTCGCGGTGGTGGTCGCCGAAGGTGAAATCGTCGGTGGCAAGCAGCCACAGGGCTCGGTGGGTGGTGAGTCCACCGCCGCGCTGATTCGGGCGGCCCGCGAGGACGACCACACCAAGGCACTCGTGCTGCGCGTGAACTCCCCGGGTGGCGAGGTGTACGCCGCCGAGCAGATCCGCCGCGAAGTCGAGCTCACGCGCAATGCGGGCATCCCGGTCGTCGTGTCGATGGGTAACGTCGCGGCGAGCGGTGGTTACTGGATCTCGATGAATGCCGATCACATCTACGCCGAACCGAACACCATCACCGGTTCCATCGGCATCTTCGGCATGTATTTCACCGTGCCGGGTGCGCTGGACAAGCTGGGCGTGAAGGCCGACGGCGTGGGCACCAGCCCGCTGGCCGGCGCCTTCAACATCACCCGTCCGCTGGATCCGAAGGTGGGCACGCTGATCCAGTCGATCATCGACAAGGGTTATCGCGATTTCGTCGGCAGCGTGGCCAAGGCGCGCAACAAGAACTACGACCAGATCGACACCGTGGCCCAGGGCCGCGTGTGGACCGGCCAGCAGGCGCTCGAGCGTGGCCTGGTCGATGAATTGGGTGGTCTGGGCGACGCAATCGCCGATGCGGCGCGTCGTGCCAAGCTCGGCAAGAATGCACCGGTGCGTTACGTCGAAGCCCCGATGGGCGGATTCGAGCAGTTCCTGGTCGGGCTCAACGACAGCTCGGCCATGATGTCGCTGCAGGCGCACGGCGTGCGCTTGCCCAGCTGGGTGGCCCAGTTGCCGTCGATGGCGCCGGAACTGAAGTTGTTGCGTACGGCGAAGTCGAGTACGCCCAATATCTACGCCTACTGCTTCTGCCAGCCGTAATCGGCGGTACCTCCCTCTCCCTGTCGGGAGAGGGAGCGCTTACAGCGGCGCGGCGTCGAAGAACTCGCCGCGCTGGCGCACTTCAAGCGGCATGTCGAATGCTTCGCTCATCACGCCGCTGCTGAGCACGTCGGCTTTCGTGCCGCGCCGCATGACCTTGCCATCGCGCAGCAACACCACGTGATCGATTTCGGGAATGATCTCGTCGATGTGGTGGGTGACGAGTAACAACGTCGTGCCATGTTGAGCGAGATGACGAAGCGTTTCGAGGAAGCGACGTCGCGTGGCGATATCCAGGCCCGCCGTCGGTTCGTCCAGCAGCAAGGCGCGGGGACGATGCACCAGCGCACGCGCGATCAGCACGCGTCGTGCCTCGCCGGTCGACAGGCTCGCCATGCTGCGTCCGATCAGGCGGCCGGCGCCCATGAGTTCCAGGGCTTCATGCGCTCGCTCGCGCATGGCATGGGTGACCTGGTGGTCGAGGCCAAGGCCCCGCGCGGCAAAGAACCCCGACACCACGGCATCGAAGACTTCCAGCGGCGTATCCGTCGTGTAGTCGAGTTGCGTCGCCGGTGACACCATGCCGAGCAGGGAACGTAGTTGCGACACGTGCCAGCGCGCCCGGCCGAAGACACGCACGCTGTTGGCGCCATCGTCGCGAGCCAGCGGATAAAGCTGACGGGCGACCAGTTTCACCAGCGTCGACTTGCCGGAGCCATTGGCACCGAGGATGGCCGTGTGCTGGCCTTCCTCGATGCGCAGGCTGACGTGATCCAGGATCAGCCGGCCTTCGCCGGCGACGCAGGCCTGGTCGAGCTCCAGCACCGGGGCAGGGACCGCATAAGGTTCGGTGGCCTGCATGGCTTACTGCTCCGCCGCGTCGACCTGCTTGCGCTGTTCGGCAGCCTGGTCGTCAATGGTCTTCTGTACGTCCCTGGCCTTCTGCTCGTCCTTCTTGAGCTGGTCCAGCGGCGTGGCGACGCGTGGGGTTGCCTGGGCGGCCTGGGGGGCGGGTGGTTTGCCGGAGCAGGCGACGAGAGCCAGCGTGCACAGCGGAAGCGTCAGCCATTTCATGGGCGGGTTCCTTCCACGGAGGTTGGGTCCGAGTGTCCTGCCTGGAGGCGGTGGGGGCAAGAGCTTGGTAACCTCCGCGTGCCTCACTCGTCAGAGATGAACCATGAACAACCGCATCGATGCCTGGCAGCTGCAAGGCCATACCGCTCTGGTGACGGGCGCCAGCAAGGGCATTGGCTACGCGGCGGCACGTGAACTGGCCGGACTTGGCGCCGATCTGCTGCTGGTAGCGCGGGACGAGGATTACCTGGAGCAGATCCGCGTCGAGCTGAGCGACGACTTCGAAGGCATCGAAGTGCTTGCCTTCGGCGCCGACCTTGCTGATCAGGAAGACCGCCTGGCCGTGTTCGACTGGGTAGCCGACCTTGGTGCACCGCTCTCGCTGCTGGTCAACAACGCCGGCGGCAACCAGCCGGCACCGACGCTGGACTACAGCGAGGACGCGTACCGGAACATCTTCGAGCTGAACCTGTTCTCGGCGTTCGAAATGAGTCGCCTCGCGCATCCGCATCTCGTGCAACACGCCAACGCCGCCATCGTCAACGTCGGCTCCGTCTCCGGCATCACGCACGTGCGCACTGGATCTCCTTACGGAATGACCAAGGCCGCCCTGCATCAGCTCACGCGTAACCTCGCGGCGGAGTGGGCCACCGACGGCATTCGCGTCAACGCCGTGGCCCCCTGGTACATCCGCACGCAGCGCACGGATCCGGCGCTGGCCAACGATGACTATCTCGACGAAGTGCTCGATCGCACGCCTCTGCGGCGCATTGGTGAGCCAGAAGAAGTGGCGGCCGCGATTGCGTTTCTGTGCCTGCCCGCAGCCAGCTACATCACGGGCCAGGTGCTGGCGGTGGATGGTGGCTTCCTCAACTACGGGTTCTGATCCGCTTTATCCACACGCGATGTGGAACACCTGTTCGCAAGCCTGTGGATAGTCGGGAAAACACCCGTGGTACCGGTGTCTTGCATCGTATTGCGCACTTTTTGACCAACGCCGCATGGCACGCGCGAGCTTATCCACACGCGATGTGGAACAGCTGTTCGCAAGCCTGTGGATAGCTTCGAAAACTTCAGGCGTGCCGGTGGCTTGTATCTCGTTGCGCAGTTTTTGCGCACGCAGGGCGCCGACGTGGTTATCCACACCGGATGTGGAACACCTGTCCAAAAGCCTGTGGATAGTCGCGAAAACGACAAGCGTGGCGATGACTTGTATCGCCTTGCGCAAAAAGTGCGCAGCGCGTCTAACAGCCCGCCAGTTGCCCTTGCAGTTCTTTCTCCCGCCGCTCAAGGGGCGGGCGATCGCTCTTGAAGGCGCGGCGTAACTTCCGTGCGTTGTCGTCGAACTCGTCGCGCAGCGCGCGGCAGGTTTCTTCGTACGAGAGCGGCCGGCACTGGTCCTGCACCCAGACATAGCGGCTGGCGATCAGCCCCGGCGTGATCTTGCCGCGGTTGGCTTCCGGGGCCGAGATGCCGGCGCCGCCGCTGGGTCCATAGGCCTGCGCCAGTGGCATCTGCACGGCACCGAGCATGCCCCAGGGTGCCATGTACGGTTCGTGGTAGCCGCTGTTGCTCAGGTACACCTTGCCGTCAGTGGCGCGGACGCAGGCGAACATCTGCGGAGGCGGCGGTGGCCGTTCGACGGGCGGCGGAGGAGCCTCCTCGACCGGCGCCACCGTGGCGGCCGGTGCCGGTGCGCGCGGCGGTGGCATCGCCGGGCCGGGCGGAGGCATGTCCATCACTTGCTGGCGCTGCGTCCCGGTGCAGGGCTTGTCCTGGTAGATGACGCTGCCGTTGGATGCCGTGCATTTGTACACGGCGTCGTCCGCCAGTGCGGCGGTGCTCAGCAACAACAGCAGGAGCGACAGGCGGGAGGGGCGCATGGGCGGATCATAGCGCCGCCCGGGTTCGTCAGAAGTCGGCCACGTGCTCCTCGGCGGCAAAACCGAGCGTGATGGCGCCTTCGCCCACGTTGACCATGCCGGTGATGCTCATGGGCGACTCCAGCAGGGCCACCCCAGCCTCCTCGCAGGCGGCGCGCAGTTTGTCGTAGCCGGGCATCTTGGCCACTTCACTCAATTCGCCGCCGTAGCTGATGCACACGGCCGGAACCAGCAGGCCGGCTTGCACGCGTTCGGCGGCATAGTTGAACAGGGTTTCCGCGCCATGTTCGAAACCACGCACCTTGCCAACCGGCCCGGTTTCGCCACGGTAGCCGCGCAGCAGCGGTTTGATGTCCAGCGCCGAGCCGAGTACTGCACTGAACAGGCCCACGCTGCGGTCGCCCTTTTTCTTGGCACGGGCACGCAGGTAGTACAGGTCGCGCGGCAGCATGTAGCCGTAGCTGTTGTTGGCAATGTGGGTCAGGCGTTCGCGGATGGCGGCCGGGGCTTCGCCGGCGGCGATCAGGCGCGTGGCTTCCACGATGGTCGGGGCCGCGCCGGCGAAGAGATTGCGGGTATCGATCACGCGCATCAGGAAGGGGCCGGTGAGGCCATTCTTCTCGCGCACGCCGCGGTAGTTCTTCAGGACGGCGAAGCTGGCCTTGATCACGTGGTCGTTGATCGGGCTGCGCGTGGCGGTGATGGTCAGGCAGAAGACGCAGTCCTGCTCCAGTACCAGTTTGTCGAGGAACAGGCGCTGGACGTCTTCGACCGTGCACGGCTCGGTTTCGGCTGAGTGGCTGCGGTCGCCGAGCTTGCGGTCGAGGAAGCGATGGATTTCGACCTGGCTGCGGTCGTCGAGGAAGACCTCGTCGTCGACCCGGACCGTAATGGGCATCACTGCAATGTTGTGTTCCTGCAGGAACGTCTGCGGCAAATCGCAGGACGCGTCGATGGCCAGGCCCATGCGCATCAGGTCACTCCCCTTGTGATCGGCGGGCGCAACATATCACGCGGCGCGAGCGCTGCGGACCGGGTCACAAGTTGGGGTCGCGTGTTTGGAAAAATTCTTAGATGCCGCGGAAAACAGGCGTTTCCCGAATGCTGCGTCGCCGCAGCCCCGAAAGCCTGCACCCATGGCCTCCTGGCTGACTGGCCATACAGGAATGTTGCGACGCATCCAGGTAGAATAGTCCGAATAACTGGCATATCGCCGGCGTGGCGTCGCCGGTAACGCGAGCGGAACGGTAACCGCGCGCCTGGCCTCAAGGGGTCATATGAAAGACAAGCAAGAGATCGTCTCCAACTGGCTGCCGCGCTACACGGGCACTGCGCTGGAGGAGTTTGGCGAGCACATCCTGCTCACCAATTTTGGCCACTACGTTGATTTGTTCGCACAGTGGCATGGCGTCGAAGTGAAGGGCCGGGACAAGCCCATGCCCAACGCGACGGCCGATGGCATCACCCTGATCAACTTCGGCATGGGCAGCCCCAACGCCGCCACGGTGATGGACCTGCTCAGCGCCATTTCGCCCAAGGCCGCGCTGTTCCTGGGCAAGTGCGGTGGCGTCAAGAAGAAGAACGCCATCGGTGACCTGGTCCTGCCGATTGCCGCCATTCGTGGCGAAGGCACGTCGAACGACTATCTGCCTCCGGAAGTCCCGGCATTGCCGGCGTTCCAGTTGCAGCGCGGCGTGTCGACCATGATCCGTGACCTCGGCTACGACTACTGGACCGGCACGGTGTACACCACCAACCGCCGCGTCTGGGAACACGACGAGGCATTCAAGGAATACCTGCGTCGCACCCGCTGCATGGCGGTCGACATGGAGACGGCCACCATCTTCGCGGCGGGCTTCGCCAACAAGATCCCCTGCGGCGCGCTGCTGCTGGTGTCCGATCAGCCGATGATTCCCGAAGGCGTGAAGACCGAAGCGAGCGATCGCAGCGTCACCGCCCAGTACGTCGAGCGTCATATCCGCATCGGCATCGAGGCGCTGAAGCTGGTTCGCCGCAATGGCCGCAGCGTGAAGCACCTTCGCTTCGAAGATGAGAGCGATCGCTCGGACATCGAACTGTAGCCTGCACGCATGAAAAAGCCCGGGAGAGCGATCTCCCGGGCTTTTTTCTTGCCTGCCAGCCGATTACTGGGCGCCGACAGCGGCGTCCGTCTTGACGTCGGCCTTGGCCGGAGCGGCTTCGGCGCCGGCTTCCGTCTTGGCAGCCGCCTTGTGGCTGCTGTGCTTGGCCTTGTGAGCCTTGTGCGTGGTGGTCTGGGTGGCGTCCTTGGCCGGCGCGGCAGCGGCGCTGGTTTCGGTCGCGGTCTTGGCGGAGGCACCCGCTGCATCCTGAGCGAACAGCGGAGCGGACAGCAGGCTGGCAGAAGCGATCAGGGCGGCGAGGACAGTCTTGCGCATGGGTACAACCTCCGGGAGGAATCCGTGGCGAAAGTGCCGCGGTGAGGTGGACGCTATTCCCGCTTTCCCTGCTGGATGCTGAATTTTCCCAAGCGCATTCAACCGGCGGTTAGCTGACTGAATCGCGGTTATTTGGACGTCTATTCGGGTGATCGCGCCCACTTGTTTTTCGTCGCGTGCAAGGCGCCACGCGGGTTGTTACTGGCGAGCACCGGCGTTGACCGAGGCATCGGGACGGGTTTCCCCGGCCAGTCCGCGCGTGCCGCCATCGGCGACAGGAAACAGGCGATCGAGCTTGCCCTTCATGCGAAGCAGGGCGACGCTCGCCATCGCGTCGTCGGTACGCTTTTCGTTCGCGTCCTCGATGTTCGGCTCGGCGCCGGGTGCGCGCGTCAGTGCAGCGAGTTGCGGCGCGAGCACCTGCGTCAGCGCGAAGTAAGCGTCGTCGTGGATGCCGGCGCGTTCCAGCAGGCGGCCGGGCAGCATCCATGAGGCAAGGCTTTCCTGAGTGGCGCGCGCGCCATTGCGCGGATCGACCAGTAGCCACGTGCCCGACTGGCTCAGCATGTCCTTGCCGTCAACGAAGCCAAGCGTTTCGTAAGCGCCGCCGAGCGCGGGCAGGTGATCCCCGTAAAACAGCAGCAACGTGGGGCGGTCGCGCTGCGCCAGCAGTTCGGCGAGGCGACCCAGTTCCTGGTCGGCGTGTTGCATGTGATAGAGGTAGTTCTTCAGTTCGAGCGCGTCGCTGTCGCTCAATCCGGCTGGTACCGGGATCGCATCGCGCGCCGCCGCGTCCGCCGGCGCCACGTCGTAGGGGCCATGCGCCTCGATACTGATCGCGAACAGGAACTGCGGCGGACCTGCGTCCTTCAGCTGCGACATGATTTCGTCGGTCATGGCGCTGTCGGCCATGAACTGGCCGTCCATGGCAGCGCCGTGCGGGAAGGCGGGTTCCGAGACGAAACGGTCGAAGCCGATCGCCTTGAAGGCCGTGTTGCGGTTCCAGAAGGCGGCGTTGTTGCCGTGGATGGCGACCGTTTCGTAGCCATGGGTGCGCAAGGTGCGCACCAGGCCTGGCACGACCTTGCTGTTCATTTGCAGGTACGGAAACTGCAGGTCGTCGAAGTAGCGCAGCGACAGTCCGGTGAGCACTTCGAATTCTGTTCGGATGGTGCCGCCGCCGAAGGTCGGTACGTGCAGCGCGCCGCTGGCGCCCTGGGTTGCGAGGCGGCGCAGGTTGGGCGTCAAGTCGCTGTCTTCGTAACCCTTGAGGATGCGCGGATCGAAGAACGACTCACTCTGTACGACCACGATATCCGGCGCGCCGGTATTGTTTTCGTCCGGCGGCAACTGCATCCGTTCGCGCAGGGCCTGGCCGGAATCGCCGATCAACTGCAGCGCGGCGGCCGGGTCGGCCTTGCGACGCTGCTGGCTGTAGTGCAGGTGGAACATCAGCAGCGAGCTGACCAGCCCAGAGTGTTGCGCGGTGGACGTTGCCGACCACGGCTCCATCCACAGGGTTTCTCCGTCGTACACCCTGGCCCAGGCGGGCATGCCGCCGAGCAGCGAGCCCAGCGTCAGGGCAAGCGCCGTGCCCGCGAGCAGTCGTTTGCCATGGGTGCGGCGCGGGAACAGCGTCGGCTCCTTGCGCCACGCGATCACCACGGCGACCACGGCCGCGGCCATGATCAGGTAAGGCAGGGGCGACGCGGGCAGGTAACTGGCGAGCAGATGCCAGCCGCCCTTGCGGAGCTGACCGACCATGCGGAAGTCAGCCGGCATCAGCGGCGTGCTCAGTTGCCGTACCTTCAGCGCATTGATGCCGTAGATCAGGCCCTGGCTCAGAAAGGCCAGGCCGAAGGAAAGCCAGACCCGGCGGGTGAGTACCAGCAACAGCCCCGCCAGCAAGAGGCCAGGCAGGGCGTTGGCGAGCAGGTAGAGGGGCTGGGAGAACAGCTGGCCCGGGGAAACCCCTTCACCACCGTCGATAACCCCGGTCATCAGCAGGAAGACCAGGGTGAGGGCGACCGGAATACCCACGCGAATCAAGCGGGTGCGGTGGCTGGGGACGGTTTGGGGCTGCATCTCGGTCATGGCAGTTCCGCTAGCGCTGTCATGGCTTGGACACCGGACTGTAATGATCCGGGTCTGAACCAATTGTTGGATAGATCGCTGTTCGAGCTGGGAAACGCCCCGGTAGAAACGGGTGAGAGGCCTCTGGGGTGTACCGGGAAAGTGCGGCCGGAACGTGGCGGCGGTCATCCCCCGGTCATGGATGCAGTCCGCAGGTGAAGCCCGGCATGCGGCACAATGGACCGATGCCCAAGGAATCCCCGGCGCTTCGCGCCCTGATCGACGACCGCTACGCTGAACTGATCGCCCGCTGTCGCCAGGCGGGGGTCCCGCTTCACGACGACGCCGGCGTCGCCGAGCGGATTCGTCGCACTTTGCTGGCGAGTGATTTCGCCTTCGATACCTGGTCACGCCAGCCGCAGCTGCTCAGTCCCCAGGGACTGGAGCGCCTGCGTGCCGCCAGCGACGCCAGCGCGCGCATCGATGCGCTGAAGCTCGATGACGACGAAGCGTCCACGATGACGGCGCTGCGTCGCTTCCGGCATGCCGAAGCCTTGCGGCTGGTCTTCCGCGACGTGAATGGCCTCGATACCTTGCCCGATACCTTGTCGGCCACCAGCGTGCTTTACGAAGTGCTGCTTGGTGCGTCGCTGGCCTGGTCGGAGCACGCTCTCGTCGCCCGTTACGGGCATAGCCGCGGCCACGATGGCGAGCGCCAGCGCATGGTGGTCGTCGGCTTCGGCAAGCTCGGTGGCAGCGAGCTGAATTTCTCGTCCGACATCGATCTCGTGCTCGCCTATCCCAGTGGCGGCGAGAGCGATGGCGCCCGCTCGCTCGATAACAGCGAATACTTTGTTCGCATGGGCCGGCAACTGGTGCGCCTGCTCAACGAGCCCACTGTCGACGGGATCTGCGCGCGCGTGGACCTGCGCCTGCGTCCCTTTGGCAATGCCGGCAGGCTCGCTCTGCCATTCAGCGCCATGGAGCAGTACTACCAGAGCGAAGGTCGCGACTGGGAACGTTACGCGTGGATCAAGGCGCGGCCGGTCGCGGGTGATCGCCACGCCGGCAAGCAGTTGCAGGACTTGTTGCGCCCCTTCGTGTATCGCAAGTACCTCGACTACACCGCGTTTGCCGGCCTGCGCGAAATGAAGGCGCTGATCGATGCGGAAGTCGCGCGCAAGGACCTGGCCGACAACCTGAAGCTGGGTCCTGGCGGCATTCGCGAAATCGAGTTCGTGGTGCAGCTGACGCAGCTCATTCGCGGCGGGCGCGAACCGAGTCTGCGCGTGCGTGGCTTATTGCCCGCACTCACGGCGTGCGAAGCGCGCGGCCATATTCCTGCGGCGCGCGCGAAGTCACTGCGCGAAGCCTATGTGTTCCTGCGCCGGGTCGAAAATCGTGTGCAGATGCTGCGCGATGCGCAGACCCATGACATCCCCGATGACGCGCTGAGCCGTGAACGCATTGCGGTCGGGCTGGACCTTGATTCGTGGGATGCACTGGAAGCAGAGCTGGCGCGGCATCGCGCCGTGGTCAGCGAAGAGTTCGGCGAAGTGCTGATGCCGCAAGGCGGGCGCGCCGCGAGTGCGCCCGTGGAAGACGTGGCGTTGTGGCAGCGAGTGTGCGCCGAATCGCTCGACGCCGCTGCGATGGAAGCATCGGGATTCGTGCCGGGCGAAGAGGCCGCCGATGCCCTGCAGAAATTGCCGCAGGCGGCAGCCGTCCGCGCGATGTCGTCGCGATCACGCGAGCAGCTTGATCGCCTGATGCCGCAGCTGCTGGCGCTGGCGCGCGCAAGCGTGGCGCCGACGCCGTGCCTGCTGCGGCTGTGTCGCCTGATCCAGAACGTGGCGCGACGCTCGTCTTATCTCGCCCTGCTGGAAGAGCAGCCGGCAGCACGCAGACGGCTGGCGCAACTGTTCGCCTCCAGCGCCTTCCTGGCCGAACGCGTCATTTCCCAGCCACTGTTGCTTGACGATGTGCTCGATCCGCGCATCGATCAATTGCCGTTGAAGCGGGCCGACATCAGCAGCGAGATCGCGCGCGTGCTGTCGACGCTCGACGAGCGTGAAGCGGAGGCGGAGCTCGAGCGCATCAACGAGTTCAAGGCCAGCACGGCTTTCCGTCTGGGCATGGCATTCAACGATGGCCGCGCCGATGCCGTCGCGACGGCGCGCCGCCTGGCGGCTTTGGCCGAGTCGGTCGTGCTGGCCGTGACCACCATGGCTGAGCGCGAGCTGGTGGCGCAGCATGGTCGCCTGCCGGGCGAAGGTTCGGGGTTTGCCGTGATGGGTTACGGCAGTCTGGGCGGGGAGGAGCTGGGTTTCGCCTCGGATCTCGACCTGGTGTTCGTCTACGACACGCGCCGCGCGCATGCCATGAGCGACGGCCCCCGACCCATCGAAGGTTCGCGCTGGTATCAGCGACTCGCGCAGCGCGTGATGAACTGGCTGACCGTCCTGACGCGC
Source organism: Dyella terrae (assembly GCF_004322705.1). Lineage (NCBI taxonomy): Bacteria > Pseudomonadati > Pseudomonadota > Gammaproteobacteria > Lysobacterales > Rhodanobacteraceae > Dyella > Dyella terrae. The sequence goes on from NZ_SIZZ01000003.1 coordinate 408,025, forward strand.
GCGGGGCGACTGTACGAAGTCGACACGCGCTTGCGTCCCGATGGCTCCAAGGGCTTGCTGGTGAGCAGCCTGCAGTCGTTCACCGAATACCAGAAGAGCCGCGCCTGGACCTGGGAGCATCAGGCTTTGCTGCGCGCACGACCCGTGGCCGGCGATGCGGTGCTGAATGCCGAGCTTGCCGCTGTGCGCCGCGAGGTGTTGTCGGTGCCGCGCGACCGCGAGAACGTGCTGAAGGAAGTCAGCAGCATGCGGCAACGCTGGCGTGCGGAGCGTGACCGGTCTGATGAGCGGCAGATGGATCTGAAGCAGGGCGTGGGTGGTCTGCTCGATATCGAGTTTGCGCTGCAAGGCCTGGTGCTGGCGCACGGTTCCCAAGCACCGCTGCTGCTCGACAGCACGGCCAATGCGGCGCTGATCGGAAGCTGTCGCGATGTGGGTTTGCTGAGCGACGCACAGGCGGAAGTGCTGGCACGGGCGCATGGGGAGATGCTGAGGCGGGCGCTGGCGTGCACCTTGGATTTGCGGTCGCGCATTGCGCCCAGGGACGCGGGCCTGGATGCCTTGAGCGCCGAGGTCTCGCAGGTTACGCAGGCGTTGGGGTTTGTGTTCTAGCCATCGCAGGCGTGCGCGCGACGTTTTCCATACCCAACCTCAGGCTCGATGATCGTCATGGCCGCCATGCCTGCGAAGGCAGGCACCCAGTGGCGACCACGCACGGTTATCGCCCCACACTCTCGCGTCGTCATGCCGGCGAAAGCCGGCATCCAGGGGCGATCACGCTCATCTGTGCGATACCGCGACCGGGCCGCTTACGCAGCGGGCGTTTCGACCTGGCTGCCGCCGGCCGAGACCCAAAATAAAAGTAACCCAAAGAAAATGGCCTAAGAGCGGGGTGCGCGCTTACGTTAGATACGTGTCTCACGGGACGCGCAGGCTCAAGTCATCACCCTCGATGCCAACTAGCGTCCGACTGCTGGCTATCCGCCCCACCGCTGAAAGCGCGACGGAGAATGGCCGGGCGTCGACTCTTAAAGGGTGAGCGCGGCGAATAATCCATGTGCGACCAGGCGTAGTTGTCGCCACCTTCCCCCAAGGTCGTCATGGCGGCGAAAGCCGCCATCCACACGCGACCACGTCGGGTTTTAACCGCACGCCCCAAGCACACCGTCATGCCTGCGCAGGCAGACACCCAGTGGCGACCACACACGGTTGTCGCCCCACCCTCTCACGTCGTCATGCCGGCGAAAGCCGGCATCCAGGGGCGATCAGGCTCATCTGTGCGATATCGCGACCGGGCCGCTTACGCAGCGGGCGTTTCGACCGACTGCCGTCGGCCGAGTCACTTTTCTTTTGCTGGCCCAAAATAAAAGTAACCCAAAGAAAATGGCCTGAGAGCGGGGTGCGCGCTCACGTTAGAGACGTGTCTCACGGGACACGCAGGCTCAAGTCATCACCGGTGAGGCCAACTAACGTCCGACCGTTGGCTATCCGCCCCACCGCTGAAAGCGGGGCGCAGAACGATCGGCGGTCGGCCCGGAAGAGGTGGGCGCAGCGAATAGTCCATCCGAGACAACGTCCGGTTTTCATCGCGCTCTCTCAACCACACCGTCATGCCTGCGAAGGCAGGCACCCAGTGGCGATCACACTCGATGACCGTCGCGCCCCCTTAACCCTGCCGTCATGCCGGCGAAGGCCGGCATCCAGTGGCCGCGACGCTTATCGGTGCGCGACCTAACCTGACCTCCTCCCCAACCACACCGTCATGCCTGCGAAGGCAGGCACCCAGTGGCGATCACACTCGATGACCGTCGCGCCCCCTCCACTCTGCCGTCATGCCGGCGAAGGCCGGCATCCAGTGGCCGCGAGGCTTATCGGTGCGTTACCTGACCTTCCGCTGCGGGGATGTCACCCCACGCCACCGCGCTTCCACTGATGCTCATCGATCCTCCCGCGCAACACCTCCACCACGGGGGCAAGTTCCCGTAGTGGTACCTGCCGTTTCGGCAGGTCGTCGTCGGCCAGGTCGTACAGCAAACCGGCTTCCCGCAGCGCTCGATGGAACCGGAAAATCTTGTCCGGTAGCGGCTGCGGCGCGAACGTCTGCACCGGGCATCCCACGGCGCACGCTTCTGAAAGCATGTTCACCGAATCGGGTGTCACGACCAGTCGATCAGACCATCCGAGCACGCCGGGATAGGGATTGATGCCTTCGTGATCGTCGCCGCCCCACACCATGCCAGGCACACCGGCCAGTCGCTCGCGCAGCACGGCCAGTACCTGGGGCGGTGTACGGCGCGACGTCACCAGCATCACGCTACCTCCCTCGCGTTGGATGTCGTCCCGCAGGCGGTCGGCCAGTTGCGTAGCGTAATCAGCGTCGAGCGGAATGCCCTTGCGCGGGCCGCCCACCAGCACACCGATCCGGGGCTGTGGGTACTCGGCGAACTCGGGACACACCTCGCGGCCCTCCTGGAGCCATGCGTCGTCGACCAGATTCAGCGAGCCGACGGTCTGCAATACGTTCTGGCCCTGGCAGCGATCGTGGCGCGGCGCGATCACGGTGTCCCATGCGGACGGGTTCATGCGCGGATCCAGGATCTGGATCGTGTAGGTGCTGTGCTCCGACAGGTCGCGCAACATCCGGGTGTACAGGGCGGACAGGCGGCCGCAGCCGATGGCGACGGCCGGCCACGGCGGCTCCAGGGAACCCTGGCGCTCGGCGGCGGGGAGGGCGAGGCGACCGCCAAAGATCAGGCGGGGCGACAACCAGGACCAGGGAGGCCGGGCACTCAACACCATATGGCGAAACGGCAGGCCCAGCGACTCGGCCAGGGCCAGTGCCTGGCGGTCGTTTCCCGCGTTGCCATCGGTGATGACCCAGGCATTGCCGTGGAGCTTCATGGCCGACCCGCCCTCATGATTGTTTCCCTAGACAACACAGTACGTTCCATTCCCCGGGGTCCTGCGGCGCGGCGTGCGGTTTACACTGTCCCGCTGCGGCGCCACGCGAGGCGCGTCTTTTCTTGAAGGATAACCATGAGCGACAAGCTTTCCGATACCGCCCTGGACCAGATCTTCCGCAACGCCCGCACGTTCAATGCGTGGCTGCCGCGCGAAGTCAGCGACGAACAGCTGCATCAGCTGTACGACCTGGCCAAGTTCGGTCCGACCAGCGCAAATTCGTCGCCGATGCGTATCGTGTTCGTGAAGTCGCAGGAGGCCAAGGAAAAGCTCTCGCCCTTCATGTCCGAAGGCAACCGGGCCAAAACCCTGGCCGCCCCGGTCACGGCCATCATCGGCATGGACCACGCCTTCCACGACCAGTTGCCCAAGCTGTTCCCGCACACGGACGCGCGCAGCTGGTTCGCCGGCAACCAGCCGCTGATTGAAACCACCGCCTTCCGCAACGCCACCTTGCAGGGCGCTTACGTGATCATCGCCGCGCGTGCGCTGGGCCTGGATTGCGGCCCGATGTCGGGTTTCGACAATGCCGGCGTGGATGCCACGTTCTTTGCCGGTACCCAGATCAAGAGCAACTTCCTGATCAACATCGGTTACGGCGATGCCAGCCGCGACCTGTTCCCGCGCAGCCCGCGCCTGTCGTTCGACGAGGCCGCGCGCATCGCCTGAACTTCTCTGGCGGGCGCCGGTCTTGTGCTGGCACCCGCTTCACGCCGTCCCCATTCCACGAGGGCGTACGCTCTCACCCCTGACTCGATTTATTGGAGGAATTCCATGCGTGCACTTCGTTATGTCGTTCTCGCCGGCCTGCTCGGCGCTGCCGTGGGTGTCCATGCCGATCCGGTGACCTACAAGCTCGACCCGGGTCATACCAACGTGCTGTTCACCTGGAACCACTTCGGCTACTCCAACCCGACTGCCAACCTCGGCATCAGCGAAGGCACGCTGGTGTTCGACGAGAAGAACCCGGCCAAGTCCTCGGTGGAAGTGACCCTGCCGCTGTCGAATCTCGACACCCACGTCACCAAGCTCGATGAGCACCTGAAGAAAGCCGACTTCTTCGATGCCGAGAAATTCCCGACCGTCACCTTCAAGAGCACCAAGGTGGAAGCCGCCGGCAATGGCAAGTTCAAGGTGACCGGTGACCTGACCGTGCACGGCGTGACCAAGCCGGTCGTGCTCGACGCCACGCTCAACAAGGTCGGCCCGCATCCGATGATGAAGGTGCAGGCGATCGGCTTTGATGCCACGACCACCATCAAGCGCTCGGATTTCGGCGTCGCCATGTACGTGCCGAACGTCAGCGACGAGATCAAGATCCACATCACGACCGAAGCGGCCGTGCCCAGCGCCAAGTAAGGGATCCGGCGCATCCGCGCCCGCCCACGAAAAAGGCCGCCATCGCTGGCGGCCTTTTTTTTTGCATCAGTGCAAGGGTTACTGATTCTTGACCCCGGCATCCTTGAGGCTTTCCAGCTTGGACAGGTCCACAGTGCCGACCGCTTCCTTCAGCTGATCCACGCTGTCCACCTGGCCGCTGGCCTTGACCGTGAAGCGCTTGCCGACGACCACGCTGAAGGTGCCGTCGTTGCTCTGCTTGTCCCAGGATTCCTGCACCAGGCGACCGTTCTGGCTGTATGTCTTTTCGTAGCCGTGCTCGGTGCTTTGTTCCTGTTCCGGCGCCATGGCGCTGGCCATTTCCATCATGCCCTTCATGCTGCCGGTGTCGACGACTTCCAGTTCGATGCTGTGGTTGCCGTCGGTGTACTGGGCGCGGGCCGTGGTGACCTGCATGCCCATGGCGGCATTGCGTTCGGCGCTGAGATTCTCGCGCTTCCAGCCCAGCACGCTATCGGGCAGGAAGCCGCGCATCTGGTCGGCCGACAGCGACTGCACGTTGCCGTCGTTGCCCATGGCGGCGCCCATCACCTTGCTCATGGCCGCGTTCTGCGCTGCCGTGTCGCCGGATTTCTGGGCCGCTTCGAGTTCCTTGTTGGCCGCTTCGGCGCGTTCGCCCATGGCGGCCAGCTTGCCCATGGCGCTGTCCTTGTCGAAGGTGACGTGGCCGGTCTGGTTGGGCAGGTTCATGCCGCCCATCACGGCGGACGCGAAGATGCCGCCAACGATGGCGCCCACGGCCAGCGACAGCAGGATGCCGATGATCACCGAAACGGCCGTATAGCCGGCCGACTTCTCGACCGGGCTGCGCATGGTGTGCGGCAGGCCCAGGTACATCAGGTAGATGGCGTAGACCAGGCCGGCGATCGACACCAGCCAGCCGATCCAGGGGATGAGCACCGCGACGCTGGCGACCCAGTAGGCAGTCCACGAATAAGCGATGACCTTCAGCGCCTGCACGCTGCTCTTCTGGCCGCCGAAACTCGGCGCCAGGGCGCTGACGATCAGGGCCAGCACGTACAGCACGGCCAGGCTCAGGGCGTAGCTGACGATCAGCATGCCGATGCCGGCGCCGACCGGCACGCGGAAGGACATGCCCAGGGCGCTGGTGCCCAGCAGGCTGTCCTTGATGAAGCGGGCCACCAGGGGCAGGGCAGCGAGCCACAGGATGTAACCCGTATACAGGCCCTGGATGGTGGCCGGTTCGGCGCCGATCTTTGGCCACTCGGTCTGCGGCGTGGTCAGGACGGCTTTGGCGCGTGCAATGATTTTTCCGAAATCCATGGTGCTCCCCATCAATGGCGTGTTTGCATCCGGCGCATTCTGGGCGCCGCGCGTGACAAATCGAACTGGCTGCCGGGCTTAGGCTCTTTGGCAGGTGCGACGGGGTCGTTCGATGGCCGCCCCGCCCCCGTTCGCCGACGGCGCGTACGCCCGCGCTCTGGCAGCGTTACCGGGCCGCAGCCTGCTACCATTGTCGACCCGATGTCCAGTCTGGAGTTTGTCCCATGTCGCGTTCCCCTGCGGCGGCAGAGCTGATCCCGGCCAATGCCGAAAATCGTTATGAAGTGACGCGCAAGGACCTGCCGCTGTCCTGCCCGATGCCCGGCATGGCCCTGTGGAACTCCCACCCGAAGGTCTACCTGCCGGTGGTCGAAGATGGCGGTGAATCGACCTGTCCCTACTGTGGCGCCCATTACGTGCTGCGCGACTGACCGGCCACCGGGTCCATGACCCGGAAATGTTACAGAATGTGAATTTGGGCATGATTTCTGCTTGTCTCCAGGGATGAAGGCATTTATTGAACCGATCATGTCCGCCGTCGCCGCACCAACCCGGTCCCTGACCGTCGTCCAGCTGATCCCGGCCCTCGAGTCCGGCGGGGCGGAGCGGTCTGCGCTGGAGGTGGCACGGGCATTGGTTCAGGCCGGCCATCGTTCGGTGGTCGTCTCGGCCGGCGGTCGCCTGGTCGAGCAGCTCAAGGCCGAGGGCAGCGAGCACATCACGCTCGATATCGGTACCAAGTCGCTGCGCACGCTGACCCGCGTGGGTGCCTTGCGGCGCGCGCTGGCCGAGATCCGGCCCGACATCGTCCACGCACGCTCGAGGCTTCCGGCCTGGCTGGGCTGGTGGGCGCTGAAGGGTCTGCCGCAGCGCGCGCATTTCGTGACCACGGTGCACGGGCTGAACTCGCCCGGTCGTTACAGCGCCATCCTGCTGCGCGGCGAGCGGGTTATCGCGGTCTCGCAGACCATGCGTGACTACGTGCTCAGCCATTACCCCTGGCTGGAGCCGTCCAAGGTGCGAGTCATCCCGCGCGGCATCGACCCGCAGGCCTTTCCGTATGGCCACCGCCCGGACGATGCCTGGCGCAAGGCATTCTTCGAAGAATTCCCGGCTCTCACGGGCGCACCGCTGCTGACCCTGCCGGGTCGCGGCACGCGTCTGAAGGGTCATCACGATGCCATTGAGCTGGTGTCGGAACTCAAGCGCCGCGGCATCGATGCGCGCCTGCTCCTGCTGGGCGTGATCGAGGCCGGTCGCGAGCATTACGTGGCCGAGCTGCGTGAGCTGATTCGTGCGCGTGGCGTGGAATCGCAGGTGGTTCTGACGCCGCCGCGTGGCGACGTGCGCGATGTGTACGCCGTTTCGTCGCTGATCCTCCAGTTGTCGAACAAGCCAGAATCCTTCGGCCGCACCGTCGTCGAAGCGCTGTCGTTGTGCCGTCCGGTGCTGGGCTATGCACATGGCGGCGTCGGCGAGCTGCTGGCCGAGTTGTATCCCGCTGGCCGCGTGCCCGTGGGTGACCGCGAGCGCCTGGTCGAGCGCGCGGCCGAGCTGCTTCGCGTCGCACCCCCCATCCCGATGCTGCAGAGCTATCGCCTGTCCGACATGCAGCAGGCCACCTTGTCCTTGTACGACGAAGTCGTCGCCTGAGCCTTTCGGCGGCGCCACGTGCCGCCAGCTGCGCGTTGAAAGGTGGTGCAGCGCCTACAATGGGGCAGCCCATGCCAAGGACTTCCATGCGCGCCCTAGCGTCCGCCCTTCGTTCGCCCCTGTTGCCCTTCTGGCTGGTCATCGCCTTGCTGCCGATCGGTCGCAGCTCCGAGCTGGGCACGTTCCTGTGCTTGCTGGGCACCATCCTCTTGTTTGTCCGGCAGCCGCGGGCGCTGAGCGATCACACGGGCGCGCGGGTGCTGCTGTGGATAATGGGCGCTTACATCGTTGCCGCGCTGGTTTCTTCCATCGACTCGGTGGCTCCCGGGAAAAGCTGGTCGACCGTGGCTTCGCTGTTGCGTTATGTCCCGCTCGGTCTTTATGCGTGTTTCGCGATTCGTTGGGAGTCGCGCCTGCATGCGCTCTATTACGCCGTGGCCGCGGTGATCGCCTTGTGGGTGGTCGACGCCTGGGTGCAGGCGTTGACGGGCTGGAGTCTGGGCGGTCATGCGCAGGCTGAGCGCGTCTCCGGAATCTTTGGCGCCGAGCATCTGAAACTCGGTCCCGTGCTGGCCGTCCTCGCGCCTTTCGCACTCTGGGCCGCGCGGGAGCGTTGGGGCGTGTGGGGCCTGATCGGTGCGTTCCTTATCATGCTCGGTCCCGTGTTGCTTGCCGGGTCGCGCGCCGCGTGGATCAGCTATGCCGTTGTCGCCGTGGCGTTCGCCTGGCATGAGGCGCGTTCGCCGCGTCGGTTCCTGATCATCTGCATGGCGGGGTTGCTGGCCGCGCTCGCGGCAGGTGGCATCGCCTGGAAAACGTCCGAGCGCTTCCAGGCGCGCATGGATCGCACGCTGGTTGCCCTGAAGGGTTCCGACCAGGCGGTTGATGAAGCGCTGACCGGTCGCCTTGCGATCTGGCGCACGAGCGTGCGCATGTTCGAAGCGCATCCCGTCAACGGCGTTGGCGTGCGCGCGTATCGCTATGCGTATCCGCAGTTCGCCCCGGCCAATGATCACTTCGTCGTCTCTGACGAGGCTTGCGGCGCGGGCGAAGGTGCCTGCCACGCGCATCAGTGGGTACTCGAAGTGCTGACCGAAACGGGTGTCCTGGGTCTGCTGCTGTGGCTGAGTGCGCTGGGCCTGGCAATCGCCACCTATGTGCGCGCAGGTGCGCAGGCGCGACGCCATGCGTTTGTGCCCACGGTGGCGCTGCTGGCCATGCTGTTTCCCTTGAACACGCATCTGGCCTTCTATTCGTCCTGGTGGGGCTTGCTGTTCGCCTGGTTGCTGGGCCTGTGGTGTGCGGCGCTGTTCGTCTTTGCCGGCGCCCCGCGAGGGAAAGTGCATGGCTGAGTCGTTGTCCGTCGTCGTCACCACGTATAACAGCGCGGCGACGCTCGATGCCTGCCTGGCCAGCGTGCGGTGGGCGGATGACATCGTGGTGCTCGATTCCGGATCGACGGATGCGACGCTGGCCATCGCGGCGCATTACGGCGCACGCGTAGCCACGCAGCCCTTTGCTGGCTACAGCGCGCAGAAACAGGCGGCCATCGACCTGGCCCTGCATCGCTGGGTGCTGCTGCTGGATTCGGATGAGGCCGTGCCTGCCGATGCCGGCAAGACGATTCGCCAGGCACTTGTCCATCCGACGGAAGCGGGCTTCCTGATCTGGCGGCGCGAATGGATTTTCTGGCAGTGGCAATCGTCGCGCAGCCGCCTCAATCACTACGTACGCCTGTTCGATCGCCAGCGCGCGCGCATGAGCAACCACCAGGTGCACGAGGAAGTGCAGGTCGACGGGCGTGTCGGCGTGCTGGACGTGGTGCTCGACCACTACGGCGAGCGTGACATCGCCGGGCGCGTCGACAAAGCCAATCGCTATTCCACCCTGCAGGTCGCGGACCTGGGGGGCAAGGGCCGGCGCGGCGTGCGGATGCGCATGCTCACCAATGCCACGGCAGCGTTCTTTCGTTACTACCTGTTGCGCGGCCACTGGCGCTCGGGCTGGGCAGGTTTCATTGCCGCCCGGATCCACGCCTTCTACGCGTTCCTCAAGTACGCCAAGCTTTACGAGGCCACGCGTGCGAACGCGCGGGAACAGCGCCTGCCCGGCAACGACGCCGACTGATCAGGCTGCCTTGACCACCGGCACCGGCTGATGGTGCAGGGCGCCGGCGAGCAGGGCGCAGGCTTCCTGACGAAGGGCTTCGCGCTTGCGGAACGCGGAGCGGTGCTTGCTTTCCACGTCCATTTCGCTGCGCAAGGCCTCGCGCACGGGCAAGGCATAAAAGCCATCGGCAAGCGGCTCCCCGAGGCATTCCGTCCAGAAGCTGTCGTAGTCGGCCTTGATCTTGTCCGCCTCGAGCGCGAACGGGTGGGCGTGGTTGCTCACGCCGCGCACTTGCACGGCCTGGGTCAGCTGGCCAATGGCAAGGACCAGGGAGTAGAGCAGGTTCTTCGGGCGCAGGCCGTGGCATTGCTTGGTGAGCTCGCGCACCGCATCGCGACCCAGTTCGGCCGCGGCGCCCTGGACGCAGCCGATCATCAGCGTGCGGCCGTTGTCGGCAACCGTAAAGATCATCGACGAGAGCACCTGGCCCTGCGTATTGGCCAGGCACAGCGCCATTTCGCCTTCGCGACTGCGTCCGGTGGGACGACGCAATTCGATCAGCAGTTCACTGCCGTCCTTCAGGCTGACCGCACCCAGCACGGAGCGACCTTGCAGGTAGATCGCATCAACGATAGGGCGCGGAAAGTTCGCGAAGACGTACTGAAAATGTCCCTGGATAATTTCGATGCGACGGGCACGGCCGAGGCGACGATTGATGTACGCGTGATGCCAGCGTTCAAGAAGGCGCGGGTCGTGCGCAAGCATGGCGCTGAGTCGATCGGAGCCGTAGATGGTTTTCAGCCATGTCCCCTGGCGGCCGGGCATGCGCAGGCTGCGGCCAAGGTATTTCAGGCCGGATGCAATTCGCTTGGTCGTTGACCCGCGCCAGTCATGACGACCGTGCAGCGAGCGAAGGAAGAGCCGGATGGACATGAAGGTGCGCAACAATTGCAGTGATCCGCGCGCTTTCTACGCGAGCAATCTGTCGTTGGCCTGTCATGCGTCGCATGCGTTCAGTTGCGGTCTCACTGACGCGGAATTCCTTGCGACAAAGTGTCGCGAGGCTTGCGCTCAGTAAACGTTGGGCATGCCCGGCGGACGCGTCTTGAAACGCTTGTGCACCCAGAGGTATTGCTCGGGCGCTTCACGCACCATCTGCTCGATGCATGCGTTGACGCGCGCGGTGTCGTCCAGCGTGTCCTTGCCGGGGAAGTCGTTCAGCGGTGCACCCAGGCGCAGCGCATAGCCCTGGTTGCCGGGCAGGCGGCGATGGAAGAAAGGGATCACCACGGCGCCGGACATGCGGGCCAGGTGGTGCGTCGCCGTGATGGTCGCCGCCGGCACGCCGAAGAACGGCACGAACACGTTGTCCTTGCTGCGCATGTCCTGATCCGGCGCATACCAGAGCGTTCCGCCGTGCTTGAGATATTTCACCGTGCCGCGGATGTCATCCTTGTCGAACATGGCCTCCGCGTAACCGAGGCGCGCGCGCAACACGGCCCACTCGAACACGTCCGAGTCCATCCGGCGATACATGCCGGAGATGCGGATATGCCGCGAGACCAGGCGTGCACACAGCTCAAGGTGGGAGAAGTGACCACCGACCAGCAATACGCCCTTGCCTTGCGCGCGTGCCTGTTCAAGATGCTCGACGCCCTCGAAGGTGAGCGGCACGTTGGCAATGGCGCGATCGGAGCCCATCCAGCCCAGCGCGAACTCCACCATCATCAGGCCGATGTCGCGCAGGTGCGCATCGACGAGTCTGGCCCGTTCGGCGGCCGACAGTTCCGGAAAGCAAAGGTCAATGTTGACCTCGGCGATGTGTCGGCGCGGCGAGGGAAAGCGCTCGATCAGCCAGCCCAGCCCGCGCCCGGCGGCCATCAGCCAGGGGCGGGGCAGCGACGCCACCAGCTTGAGCACGCCCACGCCGATCCACGCCGGCCAGTGGGAAGGCCAGAGCAGGCTGCGTTGGAAGCGGGGTCGAGGGGCACCGGGCATGAGGCCGGCGATTGTAGCAGCCGGCCTTGATCGGGGGCTGGCTATACTGCTGGCTTCGCTGAAGGGGCTCGACGTTGCGCTATCTCTACACCCTGGCCATGTACCTGGTGACGCCGATCATCGTGCTGCGTCTGCTGGCGCGTGGCGTTCGCTATCGCGACTACCACCGGCGCTGGCGCGAACGCTTCGGCTTCTACGATCTGCCGCCCGTGCGCGGCAGCATCTGGGTCCACGCGGTGTCGGTAGGCGAGGTGAATGCTGCCGAGCCGCTGATCAAGGCCTTGCGCGAGGAGTACACCAACGCGCCGCTGGTGGTGACCACGGTGACCCCGACGGGGTCCGAGCGTGTGCGCCAGCTCTTTGGCAATAGTGTCTCTCACGTCTATCTGCCCTACGACTTGCCCTTTGCGGTGTCGCGATTCATGAAGCGCGTGCGTCCGCGCCTGGCGATCATCGTGGAAACCGAGATCTGGCCGAACCTGTACTTCGCGTGCAAAAAACGCGGCATTCCGCTGATGATCGTCAATGCGCGACTGTCCGAGCGATCGCTGCGCGGTTATCGACCGATGCAGGGACTGGTGCGTTCGGCGCTGAGCTGCGTGCGCCAGATCGCCGCGCAATCGCGCACGGATGCCGCGCGCTATCGCTCGCTGGGCATGGATCCTTCGCGCATCCTGGTCAGCGGCAACCTGAAGTTCGACATGCCGGTGCCGTATGACGCGGTGCCGGCGGGCGACGCGCTGCGTCAGCAATGGGGCAGGCTGCGGCCGGTCTGGATTGCCGGCAGCACGCACGAAGGCGAGGAGCTGGCGATACTCGAGGCACATCTCGAAGTGCTCAAGCGACTGCCGGACGCCTTGCTGCTCATCGCGCCGAGGCATCCCGAGCGCTTCAAGATGGTGGAGAACTCCGTTCGCAGCCTTGGGTTTTCCACGGCCACGCGCAGCACCGATCGCGTACCGACGGCCGCGCACCAGGTGTTCGTCATCGATGCGATGGGCGAGCTGATGCAGTTCTACGCCGCGGCCGATCTCGCCTTTGTCGGTGGCAGTCTCGTGCCCATCGGTGGCCACAACGTGCTCGAGCCGGCGGCGCTGTCCAAGCCGGTGCTGGTGGGGCCGCACACGTTCAATTTCGAGGAAATCACGCTCACCCTGATTCGCGAGGGTGCCGGTGCCAGGGTCGACAGTAGCGATGCCCTTGGCGGCGATGTGCTCAAACTCCTGTTGGACCAGGGGCGCCGCGCGCAGATGGGCACGCGCGCCAAAGTGGTGTTCGACAGTGAGCGCGGCGCGGTGAAGCGCGTGATGGAACTGATTGACCGCCAGTTGCAGGAGTAGGGCGCTCGCTACGCGAGCGGTGAATTCGCCCGCTGAGCGGGCTGTAAACGGTCAACAGGTAAGAGCAGGCAACGCCTTCGCTTCTGCTGTTCACCGTTTACCGTTTACAGCCCGCGCAGCGGGCGATATCACGGCTCTAAACACACAAAAGCCGGGCTATGCCCGGCCTTTGTGCGTTTAGAGCCATCCAGAGGATTACTGAAGCAGCGTGTTCACGCCTTCCAGATCCTTCAGGTCGATCGTGCCGGCCGCCTGCTTCAGCTGCAGCTTGTTGAGGATGAACTGGTGGCGGGCCTGCGAGTAGCTGCTCTCGGCCTGGGTCAGCGTCTGAATCGCGTTGAGCACGTTCAGCATGGTCTGCGTACCCACGTCGAAGCCGGCACGCGTGGCTTCCAGGGCCTTCTGGCCGGAGTCCACCGACGCCTTGTTCGCCTGCACCTGGAGGATGCCGGCGCCCACCGAACGGTAGAAGTTCAGGGTGTCACGCGAGACCTGGCGGCGCTGCGATTCCAGGGAGTCCTGGGCCGCGTCACGCTCGTAGATCGACTGGCGCACGCGCGACTGCGTGGCGCCACCGGCAAAGATCGGCACGCGCAGCGTCAGGCCGACCGTGGTGCCGCCGCTGACTTCATTCTGGGCGGCGATAGCGGCCGGGGTACCGTTCTTGTACCAGGTTCCGCTCTTGCCGTAGTTCACCGAGGCATCGATGGTCGGCAGGTGGCCGGAGCGAGCCTGGTTCACGCTGTGCTCGGCCGCATCGACCGAGTACTGCTGCGACAGGACCAGCGGGTTGTTCTTGAGCGCCTGCTCAACCCACTGGTTCGGATCGGCCGGGGTCGGCGCGTCCATCGGCAGCTCCTCGCGCAGCTTCTTCAGCTCGCCCGTGGGCTTGCCGGTGATCTGCGTCAGGGCTTCGCGCGAATCGTTGAGCGTGTTCTGGGCGGAGATCGTCTGCGCCTTAGCCAGCTCGTAGTACGACTTCGCCTGATAGACGTCGGTCACGGCCGACAGGCCGACCTTGAAGCGCTGGTCCGACTGCTCGTAGGCCTGCTTGTAGGCCTCTTCATTGGCCTGGGCGAAGGTGAGCTGGTCCTGCGCGGTCAGCACGCCGAAGTAGGCGGTGGTGACACGCACGTAAAGCGCCTGCAGGGCGGCTTCGTACTGTTCGTCCTGCGCGCTGCGCTGCGACTGGGCGGTCTTCAGGCCAGCCCACAGGCTCATGTCGATCACGCTCTGCGTGAGCGTGCCGGACAGGTTGCGGGTGCGCGAGTGACCGAGCTTGTCGCTGCCAATGGTGACGATGCCGGTGACCGGATCGGTGTTGACGCTGCGGCCGCCGGTGGTCTGGCTGATGCCGTACGTGCCGTTGACCTGCGGCAACAGCAGGGCACGCGCCTGGTTCACGCCTTCACCGGTGGCCAGACGCTGGGCGTCCGACTGCGACAGCACCGGATCGTTGGCGCGTGCTTCTCGGTATGCATCCAGCAAATCCTCGCTGTGGCCGACCAGTGGGAAGGTCGTCAGGGCCAGGGCAAGGGTCAGAAGCTTCAAACGCATGGGGTGCCTCTTTCGAAATGGGTAGCGGGGTCAGAACACGAAGCGGCGGGGCGGTTCGGCGTGGATCAGGTACGGCAGGTCCGTCTCCAGAATGCCTTCCTCGCGATACCGGCCTTCGCCTTCGTGGGTGAGCAGTACAACTTGTTGTGCGGGCGACTGGCCGCGCACCGCCAGAAGGCGGCCGCCCGGCTTGAGCCAGCCCAGGAAACGCGGCGGGATCTCGTGCACGGCACCGGTGATCACCACCGCGTCGAACTGGCCCGCCGGCTGCCAGGCGTTGACCGCCTCACCGGTGTCCAGCTTCACGTTGGCAATGCCGGCCTGGGCAAGACGCTGGCCCGCGACGGCCGTGAAATCGGCATGGATATCCACGCTGGTGACATGCGCCGACAGGCTCGCCATGCAGGCGGTGAGGAAGCCCGAACCGGTGCCGATTTCCAGCACGTGGTCGTTCTCGGTGAGTTCCAGCGCCTGCAGCACGCGGCCTTCGATCACCGGCTTCATCATCACTTCGCCGTGGCCGAGCGGGAGGCTCAGGTCGGCGAAGGCCAGCTTGCGATGCTCCGGGGCGACGAAGTCTTCGCGACGCAAGCGGCTGAGTACTTCCAGCACGCGGCTGTCCAGTACCTCCCAGGGGCGCACCTGGTTTTCAACCATGTTTTGCCGCGCCTGTTCGAAGTTCATCGCCATCTGAAGACTACGTCCCGTACAAATAAAAAAGGTCAAAAAGGATAAGCGCTTAGCCTCTTTCCGACAATGTGCAAAGCCTGCGGGGTGACCCGCGGTACTCGAAGTGCCGGAAGTCACCGGAACGCGTTGACGGAAGTCATGCGCGGCGCGGTGTCCGCGGACACTAGGCGCTGAGACGTCGAGTCTGCGTCTGTGTTTGGGCAAAGCCCGAAGGCAGTCGCGCCATGGCCTCTTCCATCGCCTGGAGCAGGGTATGGTCCAGGCGCAGGATCCGTCCCTGGGGGGTCGCCTGCTGGCGGCTCTGCTGAGCCACGGCCAGCCAGGCCAGCCAGCGGGCCAGCTGGTGCCGCTCAGCGGCATTCAGGGCCGCCAGGGCGGCACGGACCTGGAACAGGCTGCGCCGGGCGGCCGCATGGCCCAGGTCCAGCCAGGCCGCCAGGGCGCGCTGGGCATGGCGGTAGGGGCCACTGAGATGGAGTTCTGCGATAGTAGAGGGCATAGGTCGGCCGTTCAGGACGCCTGTGGAAAATAAGTAAACCGGCTCGTATACTAAACCCGAGCTATCTCATTTGTGAAGGTGCTGGCAATGAACTCGATCCCGCAATCCAAGCCCCAGGGTCCCGGTCGCCCGAAGGACATGGAGAAACGTGCGGCGATCCTTGAGGCCGCCAAGGCCCTGTTCGTGCGCAATGCCTTCGCCGGTACCAGCATGGACGCCGTGGCCGCCGAGGCCGGGGTTTCCAAGCTGACCGTCTACAGCCACTTCGGCGACAAGGACAACCTGTTCCGCGAGGTGATCCGCGCGCGCATCCAGGACCTCCTGCCCGAGGACATCTATGAGTTCGACCCGAGCCAGGACGTCCGCGAGATCCTCCTGCGGATCGCGCTGACGCACGCCCATATCGACTGCGACCCGCAGAACGTCGGCACCTTCCGCGCCATCCTCAGCGACTGCCGCCAGGGCAACCCCCGCTACGGCAAGCTGCTGTGGGAAGAAGGCCCCACCCGCACGCACAAGCTGTTGGAACGCCTGCTGCAGCAGGCGGTTGACCACGGCAAGCTGGAAATCGAAGACGTCCAGCAAGCCAGCGTGCAGTTTTTCGCCCTCATCAAGGGCGACCTGGTCCTGCGTCGCATGTTCGGCTGCGACGGTTGTCAGGAAGCGTTCGCCACGGAGATGGAGTCCAACGCCCGCGCGGGTGTCACGACGTTCCTCCGCGCCTACCTGCCGCGGTGAGTGCGGGCCGCTTCGCGGCCCGGTGAATTCGCCCGCTGCGCGGGCTGTAAACGGTAAACAGTAAAAGCAACGGCGGGGTCTGCGATGACACCGGGCTCTTGCTCTTACCGTTTACTGTTCACCGTTTACAGGGCGCGCAGCGCCCGGCCCCACCAGCCGGTCGCAAGCACGCGCCACTAACGCCCCATCCCCACTTCGTGCTTCAATCGTCCCCTACAGAAGCGGGGGTGCCGACCACATTCGGCTGAGAGAGTCCCTTCGAACCTGATCCGGTTAGCACCGGTGTAGGGAGCTTCGCCGCACGGGGTGGATTCCGTGCGTCCGGCGCCGTCGCTTCGTCCCCCCGCCTCACGAAGGACGATTTGCCGATGAATGCCCAGCCCTCCGAACTCGCGCGCGCCGCGCAGGAACTCTCCGAGGCGGTCACCCGCCCCATCCCCGGTTCGCACAAGATCTACGTGCAGGGCAGCCGCGCGGACCTGAAGGTGCCGATGCGCGAGGTGTGCCAGGCGCAGACGCCGACGCTCTTCGGTGGCGAAAGCAATCCGAACATCACCATGTACGACACCTCCGGCCCGTACACCGATCCGGACTATCGCGTGGATCTCGCCGCCGGCCTGCCGGCCTTGCGCGCCACGTGGATCGAAGAGCGTGGCGATGTGGAACGCCTGGATGGCCTGAGTTCGCGTTTCGGCCGCGACCGCGCCAGCGATCCCAAGCTCGACAGCATCCGTTTCAGCCATCACCTGCGCCAACCGCTGCGCGCGAAGGCCGGCGCCAACGTCACGCAGATGCATTACGCGCGCCAGGGCATCATCACGCCGGAAATGGAATACATCGCGATCCGCGAGAACCAGCGCATCGACGCGCTGCGTGAAAGCGCCTTGCGCAACCAGCATCCGGGCGAAGCCTTCGGCGCCGCTTTGCCGCGCCTGATCACCCCGGAATTCGTGCGTGACGAAGTCGCGCGCGGTCGCGCCATCATTCCGGCGAACATCAACCATCCGGAAAGCGAACCGATGATCATCGGTCGCAACTTCCTCACCAAGATCAACGCGAACATCGGCAACAGCGCCGTGTCGTCGGGCATCGCCGAGGAAGTGGAAAAGCTGGTGTGGTCAATCCGCTGGGGTGGCGACACCGTGATGGATCTGTCCACCGGCAAGCACATCCATGAAACGCGCGAGTGGATCATCCGCAATTCGCCGGTGCCGATCGGCACGGTGCCGATCTACCAGGCGCTGGAGAAGGTCGGTGGCGTCGCCGAAGAGCTCACCTGGGAGCTGTTCCGCGACACGCTGATCGAGCAGGCCGAGCAGGGCGTCGACTACTTCACCATCCATGCCGGCGTGCTGCTGCGCTTCGTGCCGCTCACCGCCAAGCGCGTGACGGGCATCGTGTCGCGTGGCGGCTCGATCATGGCCAAGTGGTGCCTGGCGCATCACCGCGAGAACTTCCTCTACACGCACTTCGAGGACATCTGCGAAATCATGAAGGCGTACGACGTTTCCTTCAGCCTCGGCGACGGACTGCGTCCGGGTTGCGTGGCTGATGCGAACGACGCGGCCCAGTTTGGCGAGCTCGATACGCTGGGCGAGCTGACGCAGATCGCGTGGAAGCACGACGTGCAGACCATGATCGAAGGCCCCGGCCACGTGCCGATGCAGCTGATCAAGGAAAACATGGAGCGCCAGCTGGAGAAGTGCCACGAAGCGCCGTTCTACACGCTGGGGCCGCTGACCACCGACATCGCGCCGGGCTACGACCACATCACCAGCGCCATCGGCGCAGCGATGATCGGCTGGTTCGGTACCGCCATGCTTTGCTACGTGACGCCGAAGGAACACCTGGGTCTGCCCAACAAGCAGGACGTCCGCGACGGCATCATCGCCTACAAGATCGCCGCGCATGCGGCCGACCTGGCGAAGGGGCATCCGGGCGCGCAGGTGCGCGATAACGCGCTCAGCAAGGCGCGTTTCGAGTTCCGCTGGGATGACCAGTTCAACCTCGGCCTCGATCCGGAAAAGGCGCGCGAATTCCATGATGAGACCCTGCCGAAGGACGCGCACAAGTCGGCCCACTTCTGCTCCATGTGTGGGCCGAAGTTCTGCTCGATGAAGATCACCCAGGACGTGCGCGACTACGCGGCCGAGCACGGCATGGATGAGATCGTGGCGCTGGACGAGGGCATGGCCGAAAAGGCCGCCGAGTTCCGCGAACAGGGCTCCGAGGTGTATCACCGCGCCTGACTTTCGTAAGAAGTCTCGGAAAAGAAGCCGTGCGGGGTCTCCCTGCGCGGCTTTCTCGTTTCCGCCACATGAAGATTGGCTAGCATCGCGGCAACCCGCCGGTCATCCGCTACAGCCCCCGGTGCGTTGTGCCTGGAACACCGCCGAAGGAGTCGCCGATGTCGTCGAAGGATCCCACCGTCCGCTCGAACCACCTCGTGTTGCGCCTTGTGCTCGCTGTGCTCGCCGCACTGGTGCTGCTGATCTGCATCGCCATGTGGTGGTGGGATACGGAGCCCGATCCGTTTGATCCGACCGCCGTGACCCAGAGCGAGCTGATGCTGCTCAAGCGGCCGGGTACCGCCGGTGCCGAAACCACGATCACCCTGATCCACTCCGTCGAGGTGCTGCTCAACAAGCGCGGCGGCTACCTCAGCAACGACAAGCTGCCGCCCGGCGTGTTGATGGACAACATTCCCAACTGGGAACTGGGTTCGCTCACCGCCGATCGCGACCTGGTGCGGGCCCTGCGCAACGACTTCAGCCGCTCGCAGACGCAGTCCACCGAGGACAAGGACCTGGCCGAAGCCGACCCGCTGCTGTCCAGTCCCCATGATCGCTGGCTGATGCCCAGCACCGAGAGCCAGTACCGCGAAGCCGTGCATCATCTGCGCGCCTACCTCGATCGCCTCACGGACGACGATCCGAGCAACGCCCATTTCTACCCGCGCGCCGACAATCTCGCCGATTACCTGCAAGTGGCATCGACGCGCCTCGGCTCGTTGTCGCAGCGCCTGTCAGCCAGCGTCGGCCAGATTCGCATCGACAACGTGCCGTCGTCCGATATTCCGGCAGGTGCCTCCACGGTCGCGGCGCCCGGTGGCGGCCAGTTGGTGAAGACGCCCTGGACGCATGTCGACGACAATTTCTACGAAGCGCGCGGCTACACCTGGACTTTGCTGGCGCAACTCAAAGCCTTCCAGCGCGATTTCGGCCCGGTGCTCAAGACGCGCAACGCGGACATGAGCCTGCAGCAGGTGATCCGCGAACTCGAAGAGGCGCAGAAGCCCTTCCGCAGCCCCATGGTCATGAACGGCTCGCCGTTCGGCTTGTTCGCCAACCACTCGCTGGTGATGGCCAATTACGTCTCGCGCGCCAATGCCGCGCTGATCGACTTGCGTGAGCTGTTGCGCCGCGGTTAGCGCGGAGCGCCGGCCTCGTCCATCACTTCGGCCACGTAGTCCACGAAACAGCGGATGCGCGACGCCAGCTGCGTATTGCGGTAGTACACCGCGTGGATCGGCTGGCGCACGTCGACCGTGTCGCGCGTCAGCACGGGAACCAGCGCGCCCGACGACTGATCCTGTGCCGTCATGAAATCCGCCAGGCAGGCGATGCCTTCGCCGGCGATGGCCAGGTGGCGGATGGTTTCGCCGCTGGAGGCCAGCAGGCTCGGTTTGATGCGCAGGCTGTCGCCCTGGCTATGGCGCAAGGGCCAGTCGTTGAGCGTTTCGGTCTGGCTGAAGCCCAGCAGGCTGTGCTTGCCCAGTTCGCGCACATGGCGTGGCGTGCCTCGCGCCTTGAGGTACGCAGGGCTGGCCAGCACCCGCAGCCGGCTCAGTCCCAGCGGGCGGGCATGGAGCGTCGAGTCGCGCAGGCTGCCCATGCGAATCGCCACGTCGGTGCGCTGCTCAAGCAGGTCGATGATCTGGTCGCTGCTGTTGAGCTCCAGTTCGATCTCGGGAAAGCGCGCACGAAACCCGCCGACCAGCGGCACGATCACATGCAGCATGAAGGGCGACGCCGCGTTGACGCGCAGGCGTCCGGCGGGCTTCTGGCGTCGCGCGCTCATTTCGTCTTCGGCGTCGTCGACGGCGGCCAGGATCTGGCGCGCGCGCTCCAGGAAGAAGCGCCCCTCTTCGGTCAGTTCGATGCGGCGCGTTGTCCGACGCAGGAGCGTGGTGTCGAGCTTGTCCTCGAGCCGTCGCAAGGCGCGACTGATGCCGGACACCGTCTGACCCAGCCGTTCGGCCGCCGCCGTAATGGAGCCGGCATCCACGACGGTGATGAAGGTCTGCAGCTCATCCAGGCTGGTCTTCATTCTTGACTCCAGGGCAAGACTGTTTCGCTGTTTAGCATGTTTTTCTGAAAGAGTCCTGTCCCCAGACTAAGCGCCTGGCACATCCGCCTTACGGAGACGATCCCATGAGCATTCCCGCCTTTGGCCTGGGCACCTTCCGCCTCAAGGACCAGGCCGTGATCGATTCGGTCACCCAGGCCCTGGACCTGGGCTATCGCGCCGTCGACACGGCCCAGATCTATGACAACGAGGCGCCCATCGGTCAGGCCATCGCCGACAGCCAGCTGCCGCGCGCGTCGTTGTTCCTCACCACGAAAATCTGGACGGATCACTTTGGCCGCGGCCGTCTGATCCCGAGCCTGAAGGACAGCCTGCAGAAGCTGCGCACCGACTACATGGACCTCACCCTGATCCACTGGCCGTCGCCGAAGGACGAGGTGCCGATGGAGGACTATCTCGGCCAGCTGGCGGAGGCGAAGGCGCAGGGCCTGACACGCCAGATCGGCGTATCGAATTTCACCATTGATCTGTTGCGTCGCGCGATCGCCATCGTGGGTGCGGACGCCATCGCCACCAACCAGGTGGAGATCAGTCCCTATCTGCAGAACAGCAAGCTTGCCGCGTTCGCGAAGGCACAAGGCATCCATCTCACGTCGTACATGACGTTGGCCTACGGCAAGGTGCTGAAGGATGCAGTCATGGAGGAGATCGCCCGCAAGCACGGCGCGTCAACCGCGCAGGTGGCGCTGGCATGGGCGCTCAAACTCGGTTACTCGGTGATTCCGTCGTCGACGCGCCGCGAAAACCTGCAAAGCAACCTGCTCGCGCAGCAACTTACGCTGGACGATGAAGACATGGCGCGCATCGCTACGCTCGATCGCAACGAACGTCAGGCCAATCCAGCCGGACTTGCGCCGGCCTGGGACTGAATCAGAGCAGGACGAACTTGTCCGGCTGCAGCGGCGGCGGCAGGTCGGTTTCGCCCATGGCCGCGCGCATGTCGCGTTCGACGGTGCGCGCCATGGCATCCAGCGGAAGATCATTGGGCTCGACACCGAACGGATCCACCAGTTCGTCGCCGAGCGCATCGAGGCCAAAGAAGGTGTAGCTGATCAGCAGCACTGGCAGCGGCGTCCACCAGCCCAGCGTGCCCGCGATGGCAAAAGGCAGGGCGAGGCAAAACAGATGCGCCGTCCGGTGCAGCAGCAACGAATAGGCAAACGGCAGCGGCGTGCCGGCGATGCGCTCGCACGCGCCCTGCACATGCGCCAGCTCACTGAGTTGCGTTTCCAGGATCGAATAATGGATATCGCTGAGCTTTTTCTGCGCGACGAGACGCTGGCAGTGCGCGCCGATCTCGCGCAGCACGGCATCGGTCGGATTGGGCAGCGCGCCGGCATCGTCCAGCGTGACCCAGGGCGCCATGCGCGGTGCTTCCGGCTGGCTGCGAAGGCGTGCGGACAATCCATGCGCGAAAGCACAGAGACCGCGCAGGACCGGCGCGCGCGATGCTTCGTCGAGCGTCGCCGTCTGTCGCGCCAGCGAGCGGCTGCTGATGATCAGCTGTCCCCACAGCTTGCGGCCTTCCCACCACCGGTCGTAACAGGCGTTGTTGCGGAAGCTCATGAAGATCGACAGGGCGATGCCGATCAGCGTGAAGGGAATGCCGCTCAGTGGCGACAGCACATCAGGATGCGCGCGGACCAGCCAGACCGCGGCCAGGCTCACCAGGCCGATGACCGCCAGGCGTGGTGCCACGCGCGGCAGGATCGAGCCACGCAGGGCGAAAAAGATGTCCCGCAGGCCAGGGCGCTCGCGAACGATCATGGTCAATGGCCTCATGGCAACAACGTCGGCCGGCATTGTAAGGGGGCAGGTGCCGGGGCGGCGTCATCTTCGCCCTGGCGGAAAAGCAGTTGTTCCGCCGCGCCTGTCGTTGAGATCGTCCACCGCGCCTAGCATGCACGTTTGAATTTCACCCTTTCCGAGGTATCCCCATGAAGGCCTTCGAACAACAACATGTGCTGATCGTCGGCGGCAGCTCCGGCATCGGCGAAGCGGCCGCACAGGCCTTTCTTGCGGAAGGCGCCAAGGTCGCGATCGCTTCGCGGTCGAAAGACAAGCTCGATGCGGCCGCAGCGCGACTTCAAGGTTCGGTCGATGTGGCCGTACTCGATACGGCCGACGTCGACGCCGTGCAGTCGTTCTTCAGCGGTCGCGAGGCGTTCGATCATGTCGTCATCTCCGCGGCGCAGACACCCAGCGGTCCGCTGCGCGAACTGCCGCTGGACAAGGCGCGCGCCGCCATGGACAGCAAGTTCTGGGGCGCTTACCACGTGGCGCGCGCGGCACGCATCGCACCGCATGGGTCGCTGACGTTCGTATCCGGTTACCTCAGCGTGCGGCCGAGCCCCTCCGCCGTACTGCAGGGCGCGATCAACGCCGCGCTCGAATCGTTGGCGCGCGGCCTGGCGCTCGAACTGTCGCCCGTACGCGTCAACACCGTGTCGCCGGGCCTGATCGCCACGCCGCTGTGGTCGGGCATGAGCGATGCCGCGCGCGACGCCATGTTTGCCAACGCCGCTGCCCAGCTGCCGGCCAGGCGCATGGGGCAGCCCGAAGACGTGGCCCACGCCATCCTCTACCTCGCCGCGACGCCCTTTGCGACAGGATCGACGGTCCTGGTCGATGGTGGCGGCGCCATCGCCTGACGTATTCGCAACCTCTGAAGGACAACGCATGAACATCGATCTGTCGGGCAAGAATGCCCTCGTCACGGCCTCGACCGCCGGCATCGGCTGGTCCATCGCCGCAGGCCTGGCCGCCAGTGGCGCCAACGTCATCCTCAACGGGCGCAAGCCGGAGGTGGTGCAGGCGGCTGTGGAAAAACTGCGCCGTGAACTGCACGGCGCGAATGTTGAAGGCGTCGCGGCCGATCTTTCGACGGCGAAGGGCGTGCAGGGCGTGATCGACGCCGTGCCCAGCCTCGACATCCTGGTCAATAACGCCGGCATCTTCGGCCCCGAGCCCTTCTTCGACGTCGACGATGCGACCTGGGAGCGCTACTTCCAGACCAACGTCATGTCCGGCGTGCGTCTCTCGCGCTATTACATGCAAGGCATGTTGCAGCGGAACTGGGGTCGCGTGGTGTTCATCTCGTCGGAGTCCGGCCTCAACATTCCGGCCGACATGATCCACTACGGCGTGAGCAAGACCGCGCAGATCGCTTTGGCGAACGGGCTGGCCAAACTCGCCGCCGGCAGCGGCGTCACCGTCAACAGCGTGTTGCCGGGTCCGACGCTGTCCGACGGATTCCGGGAGATGGTGCGCGAGCAGCACGAGCGCGAGGGCACGAGCTACGAGGAGATCGGCAACGATTTCGTGCGCAAGGAGCGCGCGACCTCCATCATCCAGCGAATTTCGTCGACCGAGGAAATCGCGAACATGGTGGTGTACGTGTGTTCGCCCCAGGCGTCCGCCACGACGGGCGTGGCGTTGCGGGTCGACGGTGGGGTGGTTAATACGTGGTAATGGGTGAACGGTGAACGGTAAACAGAGAAAGGCGGATCGTGAAGGGTTTTGAGTTCACTGAAGTCTGCATAGAAAAAGGCCCGCTTTTGGCGGGCCTTTTTTCTTACTTCTTGGTGTCAGCCTTGTAGCGCGCGATGCCGGCGATGATTTCCGCCTTGGCCTCGTCGGCGCCGACCCAGCCGTCCACCTTCACCCACTTGCCCTTCTCCAGGTCCTTGTAGTGCTCGAAGAAGTGGCCGATGCGCTCCAGCCAGTGGGCCGAGACTTCCTTGATGTCCTTGATGTGGCCGTAGCCGTTGAAGATCTTGGACACCGGCACGACCACCAGCTTCTCGTCGGCACCGGCTTCGTCGGTCATCTTGAGCATGCCCACCGGATGGCAGCGGATCACCGAGCCCGGCACCAGCGGCAGCGGCAGGATCACCAGTGCGTCCAGCGGGTCGCCGTCGCCGCCCAGGGTGCCCGGCACGTAGCCGTAGTTGCACGGGTAGCGCATGGGCGTGGACAGGATGCGGTCGACGAAGATCGCGCCGCTTTCCTTCTCCACCTCGTACTTGACCGGCTCGGAATCCTTGGGGATTTCGATGATGACGTTGATTTCGTTCGGCACGTCGCGGCCGGCGGAGACGAGATGCAGACCCATGGTGGTTCCTTGCTGGAATGCGATGAAAAGAATTCGCAAGGATACGCCAAAGCCTGCTGCGTCGCAGCAGGCGCCGTGAAACGTCTTAAGCGGCAACTCAGCCCGGGGACGGCTTCAGCGCTGGTAGGGGCGCTCGCGTAACCACTTGGTCGCAATCCATTTTTCACCCTTGATGACGGGCAGGCCCGCGTGCAGCGAAGCCTCCTCGCCCGTCTCATAGGCGAAATAGACGGCCGAACCGGTGATGGCCGTCACCGTCAGGTTGACGTTCGGGAAGCCCGTCCCGCCACCTTCCTCGGGAGTATTGAGATACATCACCACCGAGGCGATGCGCTGGCCGCCACGCTCGGTCACTGCCGCGAAACCCGGCTGGGTGGGATCGAACCAGTCGTAATGCGGCTCGTACTCCTGGCCCGGGAGGTAATGCAGGATCTGCAGGCCTTCACCGTGGTTGACCGGGATATCCAGCATCTTCGCGATGCGTTCTTCGATGGTTTTCACCAACGGCGTTTCGCCAATGCGGAAGAACATGCCGTTGCTGCTGCGGCGCTCGTCCGTCTGGTGGCGACCGCTTTCGTCCACCGTGAGCGAGCGGGCCAGGCGCGGGCGCGCCGTTTCGATCAGCTGGGCGCATTCCTCATCGGACAGGAGGCCTTGCAGCACGCGCACGACGGGTGCCTCGACGCACGTGGTGACGTGCACCTGCCGACCGGCAACGTCCATCCGCGGCGCCGTCGGATGCCTCGGGCGCTTCGTGCCCTTGGCTGGCGCGGCGATCAGCGCTGACATCGGGATATTCAGCACCTCGGAGATGGCACGACGACTCTGGTGTACGTCGTAGCCGGCTTCCTTCATCAACCGCATCACGTCCACGGGGGCGTGGCCGGCCCGCGACACGTTGAGGATCCACTCGCGCAGTTCAGGGCGGGTCTTGTGAAAGTGCTTCATGCGTCCGCAAGCGGGGAGGTGGAAGCCTCCCCGCGCCAGTGAGGGAGCCCTTACTTTACGTGTTCCCAGAGGTAGGTGTACTCGAGGGCCTTCATGAACGCCGACTGCTTGTTGTCCGCCGCGCCACCGTGGCCGCCCTCGATGTTCTCGTAGAAGCTGGTGTCGTAGCCCAGGCCTGCCATCTTGGCGTACATCTTGCGGGCATGGACCGGCCCCACGCGGTCATCGCGGGTGGAGGTGGTGAACAGCACCGGCGGGTACTTCTGGCCGGCCTTCGCGTTGGTGTACGGCGAGAAGGTCTGGATCCACTTCCACTCTTCCGGCTTGTCCGGATCGCCGTACTCGGCAATCCACGAGGCACCCGCCGACAAGTGCGTGTAGCGCTGCATGTCGAGCAGGGCCACCTGGCTGACCACGGCACCGTAGAGCTGCGGGTAGAGCGTCAGCATGTTGCCCATCAGCAGGCCGCCATTGCTGCCGCCCATGGCACCAAGGTGCGCGGGCGAAGTGACCTTGCGCTTGATCAGGTCTTCGGACACCGCGGCGAAGTCCTCATAGGCGCGCAGGCGATTGGCCTTGAGCGCGGCGTTGTGCCAGCGCGGGCCGTACTCGCCACCGCCACGAATGTTGGCGATGACATAGACGCCGCCGCGATCCAACCATGCACGGCCGATGGTGCCGCTATAGGCCGGCTGCAGCGAGATCTCGAAACCGCCGTAGCCGTACTGCAAGGTGGGGTTCGTGCCGTCGAGCTTGAGGTTCTTCGGCGCGATCTGGAAATACGGCACGCGCGTGCCGTCCTTCGAGGTCACGAAGTGCTGGCTCACCTCGAACTTCGATGCATCGAAGAAGCTCGGGCTGTGCTTGATCGCTTCCGGCTGGCCCTTGTCAACGCTGCCGTAATACAGCGTGGTCGGCTGGGTGAAGCCGCTGACGGTGAGCAGGTACTCGTCGCTGTGGTCCGTGTCGAGCGCCGATGCGCTGATGGTCGACAGGGCGGGTGCGCCGCCGAGGCCTTCACGCTTCCAGGCGCCTGCCTGCGGCGTGAGCACTTCGAGCTTGTTCACCACGTTGTCCATCACGTTGAGGATCAGGTGGTGGCGCGTCCACGAATAGCCGTCCAAAGCCGTCGTGTCGCTGGGTTCGAACAGCACGGTGATGTCCCGCTTTCCGGCCATGAAATCGTCGAACTTCGCGGCCAGCAGCGAACCGGCCTTGTACTGTTTCCCGCCCACGCTCCAGTCGCTGCGCGGCGTGATCAGCATCCACTCGCGCTCGACATCGGTGTCGGCGTCGTTAGGCACGTCGATCTTCGTCAGCTTGCCGTCCTTGCCGCGAAAGAAGGTTTCGCTGTTGTAGAAAGCGATCTGGCGATGCACGAAGTCACGCTCGAAGCCCGGCGTGTTGTCGCGATGCGCCGAGATGCTCATGTCATCGTTCTTGCCTTCGTACACCGTCACGGCCGAGGCAAGCGGCGTGCCGCGCTTCCACTCCTTGACGATGCGCGGGTAGCCGGACGTGGTCATCGAGCCGGCGCCGAAATCGGTGGCGACATACAGATGATCGGCGTCCTTCCAGGTGACGTTGCTCTTGGCTTCGGGCAACTCAAAGCCGCCTTTCACGAACTGCCTGGTCACCACGTCGAACTCGCGGACCACGTTCGCATCGGCACCGCCGCGTGACAGGAACACCAGGCACAGGCGCTCTTGCGGACGCAGGCAACTGCTGCCATGCCATACCCAGTTCTCGTTCTCCGCTTTCGCCAGCGCGTCGAGGTCGATCAGCGTTTCCCAGGCCGGCTGGTTCTTCCGGTATTCGGCCAGCGTGGTGCGACGCCACAGGCCACGCGGGTGTTCCTTGTCGCGCCAGAAATTCTCCAGCTTGTCGCCCAGCAGCGACACCGCCGGAATGCGGTCGCGCGAATCCAGCACTTCGAGGATGCTCGCATCGAGCTGCTTGAACTGTGCCGACTGCGCATACTTCTGCACGGTTTCGGCGTTGTGCTGCTTGGCCCAGTCGAGCTGCTTCGCACCATCGATGTCTTCCAGCCACGCATAGGGATCGGTGGAAGCGTTGTCGGCCTTGGCCGGAGGGGTGGCTGCCTGGGTCATGCCTGCCATCGTCATCAAGAAAAGAAAGGCCAGCGGTTGCTTGGTCACGTACGAGTCCTTCTGGGGTGTCCCGGTCCGGCCATTCAAGCAGGCCCGGCCCTGTTCGTCACCTGCGGGGTTTCTCCGGGCAAAAAAAAGCCGCCGGTGGCCCGGCGGCGTGAATGGGGAGATCCGGTCGCCTTGGTACGGGAAGGAACCAGGCGACCGTGTTTGTGGTTGTGCTTAGAAGTCGTAGCGGACCGTGAAACGGAAGTAGCGCGGTTCCGACACGTTGAGCTCACGCAGGTACAGGCTGTTGGGCGTGTTGCGTGCGCTGGTCTCGTAGCGGAAGTTGTACGTGGTCGCCACCTGACGGTTCAGGACGTTGAAGATGTCCATCTGGAACGTGAGCTTGTTGTCCAGCCAATTGGGCGTGTAAGCCGCGTTGAGGTTCAACGAGTACGACCAGGGTGCACGACCATGCGAACCGCGCGGCGAGAAGGCGTAATCCGCAGCCGGAGCCTTGTAGCCGGTCGAACCCGGCGCGGTACCGCTGCCCGACAGGCCGCAGAACCAGTAGGCGGCGCCCGAGTACAGACCCGCGTCGGCCGTCGGGTAATGGCTGGTGCAGTTGCGCGGACGACCCGACTGGACCAGTGCGTTGCCGCCGAAGCGCCACTCAGGCGTCAGCTGGAAGTAGCCGAAGGCCTTCAGCTGATGCGTACGGTCGTTGGGCAGCACGCCGTTGGCACCGACCATGAGCTGCGGCAAGTCCCAGTCCTGCGTGGTCGACACGTCCGCCTGGCCACCTGCGCCGGTGTCGAGGTCGGAGGCGAGCTGACCTTCGGTGTTGCCGTAGCTGCGCGAGAAGGTGTAGTCGATGCGGCCGTACCAGCGATCCGCCATTTGGTGTTCGATGAACATGTCCAGCGCGTAGTACTGACGCTTCAGCTTCGGGAAGCCGAGCTGGGCGTTGGTGTACGTCGTTTCCTTGTAGCTGCCGTCCGGATTCAGCGTCACGAAGGTGTTTTTCACACCCGGGTTGAAGATGAAGCACTCGCCGCCGAGCACCTGGGCGCAGGTATCGTCGATGGCGCTGCGTAGGTTGCGGTAAGTCAGCTTGGCGCCCCAGTTGTAGGTGGAGCTCAGCTGCTGCTCCATACCCGCGATGTACTCGTCCTGGAAGTGCGCCTTCAGGCCCTTGGCGGCAACAAGACGCGGATCACGCGACTGACCGCACTCGAGGTTGGTGGAGACGGCATTGCCGCCCGGGCAGGTGCGACCCTTGCTCTTGTCCACGGCAACGGCGGTCAGGCCCGTCGGATTGCCGCTGGAATCGACACCCGTATAGGTGAAGTACTCGTTGGTGATCAGCGAGCCGGAGGCGCCGCGGACGGCGACGTTGTTCGGCATGGCCAGGTGGTAGCGACCGGCGTTGGCGAACACCTTCAGCGTCGAATCGCCGAACACATCCCACGTTGCACCGATGCGCGGTGCCAGCTGGTGGCGCTGGCGCGCATACGGCTTGCCGTCACCGTTGAAGTTGGTGAACTGTTCATTGCGCAGGCCGATCTGCATGAACCAGCGATCGCTGATCTGCCAGCGGTCTTCGATGAACTGCGCGGCCTGTTCGGTCTTAACGTTGGCCGCCTGGGTGTTGTACGCGCGGGACACGAAGTAACCCTGCGTGCCGTAGCCGCCCGCGGATGCCGGCGATGCCACGCCCGAGCCCGAATCGATGGCAACGCTCGGGTCGGCCTGCCAGTTGTAGACCCACGAATAGCCACCGGCAAAGGCGGAACCGGTCAGCGATTCGGCCGTCTGGTCATCCATGCCGAAGCGAAGATCGTGTTCGCCGAGGCGATACTCGATATCGAGGCGATAGCCATGCGTCTTGTCGTTCGAGCCCGGCAGCAGGATGCCGGAGACGGCGGTTTCCTGGCAGGACGGATACGCCACGCCCGGGACCGTCGAGTGGTTGGCGGCCGTGTTGATGAAGGGGCAGTTCGGAACGTAGCCAAACGGCTTCTGCACGTGTTCCAGGGTCTGGCGACCGTAGAGCGCGGAGATCGTCAGGTCATCGGTGATGTAGCCGGTGTACTTGGCGATGTAGAGGTTGCCGCCGTCCTTGGTGTAGACGCCGCCGGTTTTGGTGTTGGACTTCGCGAGGGTCGTATAGCTGTACGGATAGCGGCTGGAGTCATACTCGACCTTGTCGGACACGCCGGTCAGCTCGAGGATGTGCTGGTCGGTGATGTTCCAGTCGACCTTGGCGGTCCAGCGCGGCAGCTTGTAGCCGTAGCTGTTCCAGCCCGTGGCGGCCGCCGTGGTGGAGTTGGAGAACGAAGCGACGCTGTTGCCGTTCTGCTTGTTCTGCTCGCCGGCCAGGTAGAAGAACAGCTTGTCCTTGATCAGCGGGCCGCTGACGTAGGCACCGTAGGTGGTGTAGGTGTACTGGTTCTTGTTGCGGTACCAGTAGAGCGTGCCGTCCGTCTTCGGGTAGTAGCCGGTGTTGGGGAAATAGTTGTTGCGCGGGTTGGCGCGCAGGCCTTCCGGACGCCAGATCACATAGGCGCCGCCGTGCCACTGATTGGAGCCGCGCTTGGTCACGATGTTGATCACGCCGCCGGTGGAACGACCGAACTCAGCGCCGTAACCGCCGGTGAGGACCTGTTCCTGGTCGATGGCGTCGAACGGCAGCGTGGTCGAACCCAGCGAGGTCAGCGGGTTGGTCACGGCGTAGCCGTTGATGTAGTACGCGTTCTCGGACGAAGCGGAGCCACCGAAGCTCGGGATGTTGCCGAAGCCGTTGGTGCTGTAGCTGGAGTTTTCGACGACGCCCGGCGCGAGCAGGGCGGCGGCGCCGATGCCGCGCGCCACGGGAATCTTGCTCAGCTGTTCGGACGTCAGCACCGTGCGCGTATCCACCGACGATACGTCGATGGCCGGAAGCGACGAGGCGATGACCTGCACGCCTTCGAGGTTCTTGGCCAACGCGGAACCCGCGCCGAAGGACACTTCGGAACCGGCCGAAATGGTGACCAGGATGTTGTCGCGTGAACTGACGGTCTTGCCGTCGTTCTGCAGGGATACGCTGTACTTGCCCGCCGGCAGCGAGTTGAAACGATAGCGGCCGTTCTCATCCACCTGCACGGTACGGGTAAGGCCCGTATCGCTGGTGATGACGACGGCATTGCCTTCATGGCTGGCGACCTGGCCGAAGATCGAGCCGGTCGTATTGGACTGTGCGAAGGCGGCGCTGCTTGCGAGGGTCATACCCACGGCAAAAGCCAGCGCGGACGGCCGCAGGACGCGGGCCGCCAAGTGATTGGCAAAAGGCATTACTTCAACTCCCCGGTGAAATATTGCAGACGTCGGGCGGAAGCATCCGCACCTGACGTTGTTCGAATCGACGTGTCATCGCTTGCAAAACTTCGGGCTGCACGAGCCCGCTCCAGACCTCCCCGGTCCAGAGAAAAAATGCGTTGGCGAATGACTTCCCCCTAGGCCGAAAGTATCGGCCCGAATCCGGTTCTACGTACGAACCTGCGAAGCGTCAACAAGTTTTTCACAAAAGTTCGAAACTATTTTCGATACCCGCGCGCAATCAGCCACTTGCAAGAAAACCCCTTGAAAACAAGGGTGATTCGAAGCTTTCGGGGGACTGACACATCGCTTGCGGAGAACTTTCGGCGCAGGGAGTTGCGATGGGCTCGACCGAAAATGAAGACCTCGGGAGCCATGGTGCGCAAGGACTTTCGAATGCCTCGCGCAAGCTTCGCGAGGGGTGGCGGGCGTATGTCGGGCGCCTGGAGATGGCCGGAGCGAAACGTGTCGCTCCGGCCATCGGGACCGTCAGAGCAGCGGGATCAGCAACAGGGCGACGATGTTGATGATCTTGATCAGCGGATTCACGGCAGGGCCGGCGGTGTCCTTGTAGGGATCACCCACGGTGTCGCCGGTCACAGCCGCCTTGTGGGCGTCCGAACCCTTGCCGCCATGGTGGCCGTCCTCGATGTACTTCTTGGCGTTGTCCCACGCGCCGCCGCCGGTGGTCATCGAGATGGCGACGAACAGTCCGGTGACGATGGTGCCGATGAGTACGCCGCCGAGCGCTTGTGCGCCGGCTTCGGCGCCACCGAGCCACTTGAAGAGGAACACCACGACGATCGGCACGAGCACCGGCAGCAAGGACGGAACGAGCATTTCCTTGATCGCCGAGCGCGTGAGCATGTCGACCGCGCGCGAGTAATCGGGCTTGGTCGTGCCTTCCATGATGCCCTTGATCTCGCGGAACTGGCGGCGCACTTCCTCCACCACGGAGCCCGCCGCGCGACCCACGGCTTCCATGGCCATTGCGCCGAACAGATACGGGATCAACCCGCCGATCAACAGGCCGATGATCACGTAGTGGTTCGACAGGTCGAAGCGGAAGTCGGTGACGTTCAGATGCTGGCTGAGGTTATGCGTGTAGTCGGCGAACAGCACCAGGGCGGCCAGGCCGGCCGAGCCAATGGCATAACCCTTGGTGACGGCCTTGGTGGTGTTGCCCACGGCGTCGAGCGGATCGGTGACGCCACGCACTTCAGGCGGCAGCTCGGCCATCTCGGCGATGCCACCGGCGTTGTCGGTGATCGGGCCATAGGCATCCAGCGCCACGATCATGCCGGTCATGCTCAGCATGGCGGTTGCGGCAATCGCAATGCCATAAAGGCCGGCCAGCGTGTACGAGCCCCAAATCGCCGCGCACACGGCCAGCACCGGCATCGCCGTCGACTTCATCGAGACGCCAATGCCCGCGATGATGTTGGTAGCGTGGCCCGTGGTCGATGCCTGGGCGACATGGCGCACCGGGGCGTATTCGGTGGCGGTGTAGTACTCGGTGATCACCACCATGGCGCCGGTGAGCGCCAGGCCGATCAGCGCGCAGCCGAACAGGTTGGTCGCGCCATAGGCCGAGGTCGACATCAGCTGCGTGGTGATCGGCCAGAAGGCGATGGCCGCCAGCACGGCAGACACGGCCACGCCCGCGTACAAGGCATTCATGATCTTCGGGCCACGCGCCTTCACAAAGAAGGTACCGATCACCGAAGCGATGATCGATGCACCACCAAGCAACAGCGGATACAGCACGCCCCACTCACCGGTCTGCTCAGCCATCACGCCGCCCAGCAGCATGGTGGCGATCAGCGTCACGGCGTAGGTCTCGAACAGGTCGGCCGCCATGCCTGCGCAGTCACCGACGTTGTCGCCCACGTTATCGGCGATGACGGCCGGATTGCGGGGGTCATCCTCGGGAATGCCGGCCTCGACCTTGCCCACCAGGTCGGCACCGACGTCGGCGCCCTTGGTAAAGATGCCGCCACCCAGGCGCGCGAAGATCGAGATGAGCGAGGAACCGAAGGCGAGCCCGACCAGCGCATGCAGTGCGTGCATGCTCTCGTAGCCCATGTGTTGCAGTACGGCGTAATAGCCCGCCACGCCTATCAGGGCGAGGCCCACGACGAGCATGCCCGTGATGGCGCCGCCACGGAATGCGACATTGAGCGCCGCCGCCAGGCCGCCGCGCGCGGCTTCGGCAGTACGCACATTGGCCTGCACCGACACGTTCATGCCGATATAGCCGGTAGCGCCGGAGAGGATGGCGCCGACGGCGAAGCCGATGGCGGTGCCCCAGTCGAGCGCGAATCCGATGATCAGAAAAAGGACCACGCCGACGATGGCGATCGTGGTGTATTGCCGGTTGAGGTAGGCCCGTGCACCTTGCTGGATCGCGTGGGCGATCTCCTGCATGCGCTCATTGCCTGGTGATTTTGCCAAGACCCAGCGCACCGAAAGCGCGCCATACAGAACCGCCACGACCGCACATGCGAGCACGATCCACAAGCCATACTGCTGCAGCATCGAAGCCTCCCCATCGGTGGTAACCGTTGTACCCGCGCCCTGAAGGGCGGAACGGGCGTCGCCCCGTTGCGGGCTGACCGGTCGAGTATAGGCAGACGGCGGCCGAATCGACGTTGTGCAACGCAACGGTCATGAA
This sequence comes from Dyella terrae, assembly GCF_004322705.1. Taxonomy (NCBI): domain Bacteria; kingdom Pseudomonadati; phylum Pseudomonadota; class Gammaproteobacteria; order Lysobacterales; family Rhodanobacteraceae; genus Dyella; species Dyella terrae. The sequence goes on from NZ_SIZZ01000003.1 coordinate 441,812, forward strand.
CGCCGGCGATGCGACGCAATTTAGGACTCGTCCGATAGGACAAGTCGCATCCAGTGACTATCGTGCTTTCTCCGGAAAGGGTGCCCCGAGGGCGCCGGTGCGTGTGCACTGGCCCGGCCGGTTGCGGCCGTCACCCACCGGACCATCCATCGGAGAACCCGCGAGCGCGATATGACCTACGACGAACTTGACCAGTCGATCCTTGAAATCCATGGCGCCGGCGCGCCGAAGCCCGCCGGTGCCTCGACGGCCCCGGAAGCCGGAGCCTTGCCCGAACTGTGGGAGACGCGCCATGGCGCGATCCTGGCCGCGCTCGGCGACGACACCGTGGCCCGCTCGCTCCGTGCGTATCGCGAGTGGTCCGTTGAAGAGCTCGATACCATTGGCGCCGTCGTCGGCGAGGGCGATGTCGTGGTCGAGTACGGCGCCGAATACGGCGCCCACGCGCTGTGGCTCTCCCGCCTGGTGGGCACGTCAGGCCAGATCCATGTGATCGAACCACGGCGCCTGGCTTTCATCGACCTCTGCACGACGATCGGCCTGAACCGGCTTACGCAGGTTTATCCGAACCATGCCGTGCTGGGCGCTGGCAACGATGTCGTGGAGCTGCCCGCCGAGGCGGGACGTCCGGCCGAGGCCAGTCGCGGCGAGCGACTGGACGATCTGGCCATCGATTCGCTGGTTCTCCTCAAGCTCAATCTCCCGGGTACCTTGCTCGACGTCGTGGCCGGCGGCAGTGAAACCTTGCGTGATCATCGTCCCGCCATCTATTTCCGCCTGTCATCGATGGATGTCGCCGCGCAGGAAATCGCCGCGTTGAAGCAACTCGGTTACCGCTGCTGGTCGCACCTGCCGTACCTGCACAACGCCGGCAATGCCGCGGGCACCCATACCAATCTGTTCCCGGGCTGGGTGCACCAGAACGTGATTGCCGTGCATGAGGACATGGCGGCGGAATTCGAGCATTTGTCCGAGCTGTAACCCATGACCGATCGACGGAAGGCCGCCGAAGGCGGGCATCGCCGCAGGCATGTGCGGTCGGCAGCCAGGCGCATGCCTGTGGCTGCGGGGCTGTTCGCGCTGCTGATGGAGGGGGCGGTTCATGCATCGTCACCGCAGGAAGATCCTGCGGTGGCCGCACCCGCCGCTGCTGCATCGGAAGGCGATCGCGCTGCTGAAACGGTGAGGGCCACGCCGCCGGTCGTGCAGGCGCCGATGACTGACGAGGGCTGGCCCGATCTGGCCGGGCGCACGGTGCCCGACACCGGTGTTGCGCTGCACTGGTTCTGGCTCGCCCTCGCGGCCAGCTTCACCGCAGGCATGTTGCTGGGCGCCTGGTTGTGGCGACGGTTTTTCGATATGCCACACGAGCGCTTTGCCCGGGACGGCGCGCCATCCGAACCGGTGCATGCGGAAGAGGCGGCGTCGCCATCCAATTCGGAACCTGCGGCGGTAACCGAGCAGCCGGAAGCGCCGCTGTCGGACCACCCGCTACTCGCCGATTCCCATGCCGCCCAAAGGAGCCGTGCGCGCTCGCCACGCCGGATGGTCGGAGCCATGCCGTTGGCGGACGCCTTTGGTCCTCTGCCGATCGACGACGACGAAGGCGAAGACGAGCCCCCCGCTGCGGAGGCGGCCATGCCTTCCTTCGATATTCCGCATGATGCGGTCGCGTCTTTGGCGGCACCGGTCGAACCGGAAACAGGCGATGCCGACACCGACGAAGACATCGGCGCTCGCCTTGGGGATGACGATGATGAACCCGCTGCGGCCATGCCCGCGGTCGAGATGCCCCCGGGGCCCGGTCCCCTGCAGATCCCCCAGCGCACGGCGCCCTACGATGTCTCCGCCGCGTATCCGGTGCCGCAGCCGGCCCTTTCGATCCCACCCGAAGCCGTGCAGTTCGCGCCACTACGCGGTCTTCGTCGTGTTCGCGAACAAGCGGACGTCGAGGCTGCGCTGCACGGCGAGCGACTGGCGCTGCGCGACGCGGCCGATACGGCCTGGCGCCTGGCCGACCGCACCCGCGAACCTGATGACGTCATCGACGCGGTGGATGCGCTGCGGGCGTGGTTGTCCCTGTGTCCGGACGATGTCCTGGCATCGCACCGGATGGCGTGCTGCCAGTTGGAATTGGCGCGACGGGCGCGCGATGAAATCGAACAGGCGCGGCATCTTGAGTATTGCCTGAACTTGCTTCGCCCCATCGCAGCACAGGACGACGCTCCGGCGGTCGCCACGGTGGCGATGCTGGGCGAGGCGAGGGCGCGTCGCGCGATGCTCGATCTTTCCGTCGACCCTGCGTCGGTCGATGAGGCTGAGGCCTATCTGCGGCGCGCGCTCAAGGATGGCTTGCCGGACGATTCGGATGCCGCATGGTGGCTCCATCGCGTTCTCACCGCGTCCGTGCATGGCCTGGATGCGAGTACCCGATCGGAGCGGGTGAGCGAATCGCGACGCCTTCTCGAGCGCGGCGCCCGCGCCTCAAGTCAAACCTTGCATCGCGCCCGGTGGCATGCGGCGTTGCTCAAGAGCGACACCCAGGCCGCGATGCAATCATCGTTGAGCGCAACCGAGCGTCGCGAGCGACTGGAGAAGCTGCATGCCAGGCATGTGCGGGCCATGCATGGCGAGACATCGGCCGAGGTGCTCTGTGCGTGGGTGCACCTGGCATGCACGATGGCTGATGCGATGGTGGGTGCTGGCGCCGTGGATCACGTCGAAGAGGCCAGCGCTGCGGTCGATCGGATCCACGATATCGAAGGGGCCGGGCGCTGGCATGTGCTCGCCGCCTGGCGCCTCGTGCGCAGTCGGTTGCGTCATGTGGACGAAGCAGCCCGGTTGCCGTTGCTGGACCGGATGCAGGAACTGCTGGCTCCGTTTGTCGAGGATGGCGAGGCGGACCTCACCCTGGAAGCCGCTCGCCTCGCGCTGGTGCGTGCAAGGCACTGCGGTGAATCATCGGCAAGGACGGATGCCCAGCGTCGGTCGGTCATACTGGCGAAGCCACTGACGGCGGTGCCGTCGGTGGCGATTCCCGCGTTGCATTGTGTGCTGGAGGCGCTGCTCGCCATAGGCGATGACCACGAACGTCGTGTGTTTGTGCAATGCCTGGCGCTGATCGCTCCCATCGATGATGGCGACTCAGCGTTGGTGCTCGCCCGTCAGGCTGCGCGTGACAGGGAAGTGGCCAAGGCCTGTGGATACTTCGTCAGGGCGTGGCGATCGCGCGGGAAGCTCCCGTCCACCGCGTTGCAAGCCTGGCGTGATTGCCATCGCGACTGGGTGGACGGGGCGGGATCACCTGCGTGGCGGGACAGCCAGCGCTATCTCAGCCTGGCCGGCATGCGTCGCCAATGACGCAGACAAAAAAGAGGCCGCCGTGCTTGCGCATGGCGGCCTCTTTTTTTTTGGGTGGGTTTACCGGAACGCCATGTCCAGGATGACCCCTGAGCCAAGCGACACCAGCAGGTAGTTCCGGTCATCGCGTACCCAGTGATAACCGTGCGGCGGCGGACGCAGGCGGTAGTAGCCGTAGTCGCGCACGACGTAGGTCGGGCCGTAGTAGCGTTCGCCGCGCGCCCAGCGGTGCGGGTGGTGATAGCGCGGCGGCGGGCCGTAGTAACGAACCTCGCGCGAGCCGTGCCAGTGGCCCCGGTCGTCGTGGCGGTAATCGTGGCGGGAGTCGTGACGGCCATGACCGCGTCCACGGTCGTGACCATGATCGTGGCCGGGATCGGCCAGCGCGGTGCCGGCGCCGAACATCAGCGCAAGGCCGGCGAGCAGGGCAGGGATGGTCTTCATGCGTCACGTCCTCCTTTTGTGTCGACTTCGTGAAGAGGTCGATTGAGAGGGATCGTAAAAACGCACGCCTGAACGCAAGGTTTGTGGCGAAAACCGGGTTTTATCTTTCGGTCAGCTGGCCGAACGGGCTAGATGACGGCCTGTCACATTGTGGCAATCTGCGCCGGATGGAACGACTCACGCGCGCAAGTCTTTGCCTGATCGCGTTTTGCTGCCTGGCCGCGCAGCCGTTGGGTCGCGCCTGCGCAAACGGTTTGAGCGGGGAGTGGGTGCGCTGGCACGGGCGCTCTTACCGGCTCGCCGAACAGCCCCTTTCCGATCGCATGCCGGAACTGCGAAGCGCTACGCACTTTGTTGCGCTACCCACGGCGCGGGAGGCGGCGCACCAGGGTTATCTGGCGCAATGGCAACTGGATGACGATCGCCTTTATCTCCAGGACGTCACCGCCTGGGTATGCGCCGATGCGGCCGGCAAGCAGGATTGTCGGCCCGTCAGCATCCGGTCGTTGTTCGGCGCCGAAGCCAAGGCGCCCTGGCTGGCGGACTGGTTCAGCGGCGTGCTGCATTTGCGCCTGGACCGCACGAGCTGTGGCCCGGCCGACGATTGCGCCAGCCTTCCCGGCCAGGTCCGCCTGACCATGAAGTCGGGCAAGCTCACGCGCATTGAGAATATCGCCGAAGCGGCCAGCGCCGCCCCGGCATCGTCGCGCTGATCAGGTCTTGAACGGCGCCAGCTTCCGTTCCACCGCGATGTTTTTCAGCTGCACGTATTTGGGCAGGCCATCCTTGCCATAAGGCAGCGGCGCTTCGCCCTGGATGAGTGGCGAAAGGTATCGGCGCGCGGCAGCGGTGATGCCGAAGCCATCGCGCGTGACGTAGCTGCTGGGAAGTTTCTTCTCGCGATTGGCGATCTTGTCCAGCGGAGCGGAGCGAATCTTCCAGCGATAAGGCGCATCCGCCAGGCGCTCGATGACCGGCATGACCGCATTCTGGCCCGCCATGGCGTAATCGACCGCCGCACGTCCGACGGCGTAGGCCTGCTCGGCGTCCGTTTTGGAGGCAAGGTGACGGGCGGAGCGCTGCAGGTAATCGGGGAGGGCCCAGTGATACTTGTAGCCGAGCTTTTCCTTGACCAGCGCGGCCAGCACCGGCGCCACGCCACCGAGCTGCGCGTGGCCGAAGGCGTCGCGCGTCCCCGCCTCGGCGAGGAACTGCCCAGCCGCGTTGCGGATGCCTTCCGACGCCACCACCGTGCACCAGCCCACGCGCTCCACCGTGGCTTTCACCTTGGCCAGGAAGGCGTCCTCGTCGAACGTGCGCTCGGGGAACAGGATGATGTGAGGCGGCGCATCGGCGCCTTCGCCGGCCAGGCCCGCGGCGGCCGCAATCCAGCCAGCGTGGCGGCCCATCACTTCGAGGATGAAGACCTTGGTCGAGGTATCGGCCATGGACGCGACGTCCAGGCTCGCTTCAAGCGTGGACACGGCGGTGTACTTGGCGACGGAGCCAAAGCCCGGGCAGCAGTCGGTGACGGCCAGGTCGTTGTCCACCGTCTTGGGCACGCCGATGCACCGGATGTCGTAGCCCATGGCCTTACCCAGCTGCGAGATCTTCAGCGCGGTGTCGGCCGAATCGTTGCCGCCGTTGTAAAGGAACCAGCGGATGTCATGGGCGCGCAGGACGTCGATGAGACGCTCGTATTCGGCGCGATGGGATTCCAGCGACTTGAGCTTGTAGCGGCATGAGCCAAAGGCCCCGCCGGGCGTGTGGCGAAGCGCCGCGATCGCCGAGGCCGTTTCCTTGGAGGTATCGATGAGATCCTCTCGCAGCGCGCCGAGAATGCCGTTGCGCGCCGCGTAGACTTTCACGCCCTGGGCGCGCGCCGCCTCGATGACCCCGGCCGCCGTGGCATTGATGACGGCGGTGACGCCGCCGGACTGTGCGTAAAGCAGGCGACCTTGCGAGGAACGGGAACGTGGCTTCATAGGGCTACTCCGGGTGACGGCTGGTGCAATGCGACAATTTGTGACAGGCCAAGATTGCTTGTGCAACAGGTATTTAGCTAAAAGTAGGGGTGACAATCGTTTGACGGCACCCTGTGCAGAAGCTACTTTGACGGCTCTTTTCTTGCATCCAGCGACCGCGGCAAGGTGCGGCGGCCCGCGGATTTCCTGGAGCATTATGCGACTCGTCCTTCTCGGTCCGCCCGGCTCGGGCAAAGGTACTCAGGCCGCTCGTCTGAAGGTGGAACTCGGCGTGCCGCACATCTCGACCGGCGACATGCTGCGCGCCGCCGTGGCCGCGGGTACGCCCACCGGCCTCAAGGCCAAGGCCGTGATGGATGCCGGCAACCTCGTTTCCGACGACATCCTCCTGGCGATGCTCGAAGAGCGCCTGGCCATGGACGACGTCAAGAACGGTTTCATCCTCGATGGTTATCCGCGCAACCTGGCCCAGGCCGATGCGCTCGATCACCTGCTGGCGAAGATTGGCCAGCCGCTGGATGCCGTGGTGAAGCTCGACGTGCCGAACGAAGTCATCATCGGCCGCTGCGAAATCCGTTTTGCCGCCGAACATCGCAAGGACGACAACCCGGACGTCGTGCGCGACCGCCTGAAGGTCTACGCCGAGCAGACCGCGCCGGTGGCGGATTTCTTCGCCCGCCGCGGCAAGCTGCAGGTGATCGACGGCGTGGGCGAACTCGACGACGTGACCTCACGCGTCAAGCAAGCCCTCAAGCAGGAGTCGGCAGCCGCCAACGGCTGATCGACCGGGGCCGCTGCGCGCGGCCCGATCGGCGAAGCCCCGCCTGCGCGCGGGGCCTCGCCTGGAACCGCCGCCCTTGCGGCGCCCGTGGCAAGCGTCAGCATCGCCACCCTCGCACTCCCTTCAGGGCATTTCATGCGTCTGCATATTCTCGGCATCTGCGGCACCTTCATGGGCGGCGTCGCCGCGCTGGCGCGTGAGCTCGGCCTTCCGGTCGAAGGCTCCGACGCGAACGTCTATCCGCCCATGAGCGACCAGCTCGAAGCACTCGGCATCACGCTGATGCAGGGCTACCGCGCCGAGCACCTGCAGGCGGCCGAAGGGCATCCCGCCCCGGACCTCGTCGTGGTCGGCAATGCCATGACGCGCGGCAATCCAGCCGTCGAATACATGCTCAACGAGCAGATGCGTTACGTGTCCGGCCCGCAATGGCTGGGCGAAACGCTGCTGGCCGGCCGCGATGTGCTGGCCGTGGCTGGCACGCACGGCAAGACCACGACAACCAGCCTGCTCGCGCACTTGCTTGAAAGCGTCGGGCTGGCACCTGGATTTCTGATCGGCGGCGTGCCGGGCAACTTTGATGTGTCCGCGCGCGCCGGGCAGGGCAAACACTTCGTCATCGAGGCGGATGAATACGATAGTGCCTTCTTCGACAAGCGCTCGAAGTTTGTGCACTACCGTCCGCGTATCGCCATCCTCAACAATCTCGAATACGACCACGCCGACATCTTCCCCGATGTCGAAGCCATCGAGCGCCAGTTCCATCACCTGGTACGCACGGTGCCGGGCAACGGTCGCCTGATCGTCAATGCGCACGATGCGCATCTGAAAAAGGTGCTGTCGATGGGGTGCTGGACGCCGGTGGAATCCTTTGGCATTGGCGAAGGTGACTGGCAGGCGCGTCTGATCGAGGCCGATGGTTCGGCGTTCGAAGTCAGCCGTGGCGGCGAAGTGATCGGTGACATTCACTGGTCGCTGCTGGGCAACCACAGTGTGATGAATGCGCTGGCGGCGCTTGCAGCAGCGACGGCCGCCGGTGCCGATCCGCGCGCGTTGTTGCCGGCGTTTGCCTCCTTCAGCAGCGTCAAGCGCCGCATGGAACTGGTCGGTGATGCGAACGACATCCGCGTTTACGACGACTTCGCTCATCACCCCACCGCCATCGCCACGACGCTCGCGGGCCTGCGCGCCAAGGTGGGCAAGGCGCGCATTCTGGTCGCGCTCGAACCGCGCTCCAATTCGATGCGCCTGGGCGCGCACGCCGACGGCCTGGCGCCGTCGCTTGCCGACGCCGATGCGGTGGTATTCCTGCATCGCCCAGAGCTGCCGTGGGACGCCAAGCGTGTCACCGACGCGCTGCAGGGACGTGGTTCCGCGGTGCCTACGGTCGATGCATTGATCGATGCACTGCGCGTGCAGGCTCAACCGGGCGACCATGTGGTCTTCATGTCCAACGGTGGGTTCGAAGGTGCGCCGCGCCGGTTTGCGCAGGTGCTTCGCGGCTGACCGACGGCACGCGTTAGACTGGTCGCATGGCTGCACAGGCGAACCGCACCACCTTGCCGTTGTTTCCGCTGTCCACCGTGCTCGTTCCACGGGGGCAGTTGCAGCTGCGCATCTTCGAGCGCCGCTACCTGGACATGATTCGCGACTGCGCGCGCACGGGCGGTGGCTTTGGCGTTTGCCTGATTCTCAAAGGTCACGAAGTGGGCGAGCCGGCCTTGCCGGCGGCGGTGGGTACCGAGGCCCGCATCGTGGACTTCCACCATCGCGACGACGGCCTGCTCGGCATCCTTGCCGAAGGTGGCGAACGCTTTCGGGTGACGCAGACGCGCGTGCGGTCTGACGGCCTGGTCACCGGCGATGTGGAGCGTTGGGAGCCGGAAGGGACGTGCGCTGTACCGGTGGAGTTTGCCCTGCTGCAGACCATTGCCGAGCGGCTGATCGAAAACATGGCGCCCCATTGGCGCCACGCGTCGCCATCCATGTACGAGGACGCCAGCTGGCTGGGTTTCCGCCTCGCCGAACTGTTGCCGCTGGAACCGGGTGAACAGCAGCGCATGCTGGAAATCACCCATCCCATGCTGCGCCTGGCTGAACTGCGCGACCTGCTCCCACGCTTCCAGAAAGCCTGATTGCCCGACTCACTTTGCGCACACCGGGCGCGCTTCTACACTGTGCGCATTTCCACTGGGACCAACCGCCATGGGCAGCCTTCAGGGCAAGACCTTGTTCATCACCGGCGCATCGCGCGGCATCGGCCTGGCGATTGCCCTGCGCGCGGCACGTGACGGCGCGAACGTGGCCATCGCTGCCAAGAGCAGCGTGCCCAATCCGAAGTTGCCGGGCACCATCCATACGGCGGCAGCTCAGGTAAAGGCCGCGGGCGGCAAGGCACTGGCGATCCAGTGCGATATCCGCGAGGAAGAACAGGTGCAGGAGGCCATCGGTGCCACGGTGGCGGCCTTCGGCGGCATCGACATCCTGGTCAACAACGCCAGCGCGATCTGGCTGGCCGGCACGCTGGATACGCCCATGAAACGCTTCGACCTGATGCAGCAGGTCAATGCGCGCGGTAGTTTTCTTTGTGCCCAGGCTTGCATGCCGCATCTGCTCAAGGCCGCGAATCCGCACATCCTGACGCTGGCACCGCCGCCGTCGCTCAATCCCAAATGGTGGACTGCGCACACCGGCTACACGCTGGCAAAGATGGGCATGAGTTTCGTCACGATGGGCCTGGCAGGTGAGTTCGGTCCGCAAGGTGTGGCGGTGAATGCACTGTGGCCGCGCACGATCATCGCCACCGATGCGCTCAACATGATCCCCGGCATTCCGATCGATCGCTGCCGCAAGCCCGAGATCGTCGCCGATGCAGCACACGCCGTGCTGACGCGCGAAGCGAAGGGTTTCGCCGGCAACTTCCTGATCGACGAAGACGTCCTGCACGAAGCGGGCGTCACCGATTTCTCGTGGTACGCGATGGACGCTTCGCAGAAGCCGCTGCCCGACCTTTTTCTCGATTGATTCCCCCGCGACGTTCCGGCGTCGTGATGCCTTAGAGAGGACACCATGAAGTACCTGCACACCATGATTCGCGTGCGCGACGTCGACGCCAACCTGCGCTTTTTCTGCCAGGGCCTGGGCTTGAAGGAAATGCGCCGCATGGAGAACGAAGCGGGCAAGTTCACCCTGATCTTCCTGGCCGCACCGGAATCACCGGAAGCCGAAGTCGAGCTGACCTACAACTGGGGTTCGGAAGAGGACTACGGCACGGCCCGCAACTTCGGCCACCTGGCGTTCCGCGTCGACAACATCTACGACACCTGCGAGCGCCTGCAGTCGATGGGCTACACCATCAACCGCCCGCCCCGCGATGGTCACATGGCATTCGTGCGTTCACCGGACCTGATTTCCGTGGAGCTGCTGCAGGACGGCCACCTGCCGCCGATGGAACCGTGGGTATCCATGCCCAACACCGGCGTCTGGTGAGGGGGCGCTGACGCGCCCGGTTAGGTCGCCCGCTGCGCGGGCTGTAAACGGTGAACAGCAAACGGTAAGAGCAGGGGCGCGCGACCGTTCACTCCGCTCTTACTGTTCACGGTTCACAGCGCCGCAGGCGCGACACCCCTCTCCACACCTCCTTCACTTACCCGAAGCTGTCGCGCCCCAGGCGCCAGAAACCCCACAAAAGCACCACTAGCCACTCGCCCTATCCCCTTCACGCGCTATCGACCGTCTGGCCGAGGCAAACGCGCTTTTTGTCCAGTGACTGTCACCCGCGCAGATGTATATTGTGTGATGCACATCACGCTCTAGCGGCAGTCCGAGGGGTGACTACCTGCGAAAGGCACCGCCCGGTGTGGAACGGACGCAACACCCAAACCGGCCGAGAACCTGTAGCGCCCATACGCAGGTGGGGAGGGAACGATGGCTGTGACTAACGGGGAGGCCAGACGTTGCATCGTCTGGTTTGGTCGACCCACAGGGGATGAGTACGAGAGCCTGACACAGGCAGGCTGGTACATCCGCATCGCCGATGCCAACGGGCAGGGTGGTGTGGGTACGCGAAGCGGCAGCATTGTCGTTGCGCTGGCCGACCTGCGTCATGCCGACGTGCGCAGCATCGCGTCCATGGAACGCATGATGGGCGATTACCCGGGCCTGCCCTGGCTTGCGCTCATTTCGTCCGACATGCCGACGCAGGAGCCGCTGATAAGCCGCATCCTGCAAACCAGCCAGGACTTCTTTACCGCCCCGGTGGATCTTGATCGCCTGCTCGAGACGCTCGTGCACATGGGCGGCGACTTGCCGGTCGACGAACCCAATGACAGTGGCATTACCGGCCGCAGCCAGGCGATGCGCATCGTGATGGCCAGCATTCGCAAGTACGCGCCCGTCGACCTGCCGGTGTTGATCACCGGCGAAACCGGTACCGGCAAGGAAGTGGCCGCGCGTGCGCTGCATGGCATGTCCACGCGCGCCGATCGCCCGTTTGCGGCGATCAACTGCGGCGCCTTGCCTCCAAACCTCGTGCAGTCCGAACTGTTCGGACACGAGCGTGGTGCGTTCACGGGCGCTAATGCGCGACGCATCGGTCATTTTGAAACGGCGGCGGGTGGCACGGTTTTCCTCGATGAAGTCGGTGACCTGCCGACTGATGCGCAGACCAGCCTGTTGCGCTTCCTGCAGGAAGGCACGCTGGAGCGCGTGGGCAGCAGCCAGTCGATCAAGCTGGATGTGCGCGTACTCGCCGCGACGCACGTCGATCTGGAAAAGGCGGTGGAGCAGGGGCGCTTCCGCGAAGACCTCTATTACCGCCTCAACGTGCTCCGCCTGCGCATGCCCGCTTTGCGCGAGCGCGAAGATGACGTGGTGATGCTGGCACAGACCTTCCTCGATGCCTTCCGCGAGCAGCACCACTGTCAGGCGCGTGCCTTCAGCAACGCCGCGCGACAGGCGATGCGGCATTTCGCGTGGCCGGGCAACGTGCGCGAGTTACTCAATCGCGTGCAGCGTGCGGCGGTGGTGGCCGAAGGCGATCTGATCACCGCCGAGGACCTGGACCTGGCCGATATTCCTGCCGCGCAACTGGCGCACGCCAGTCTTGGCAGCACGCGTGTGGCGGCTGAACGCGATGCCGTCATCAACACCCTGCGCGAGTGCCGCTTCAATATCAGCGAGTGCGCGAGGCGCCTGAAAGTCTCCCGCGTCACCATCTATCGCCTGTGCAAGAAGCATCGGCTGGCGCTCGAGGAACTGCGCTGATCGTTTAAGGGTAAGGGTTTGCCCATGCGAGCCTCCGGTGCGTGACGCATCCGGAGTGCTTTTGCGTGCGCGTTGGCGTAGGTCCGCGCCGCATCGGAAAAGACGGAAGGCCCCTGGCCTACAGGGGTCAGCCAGGGGCCTCCGTTGGTTGCCCGGCCACAGGGGTTGCCGGGTTACCGCCCTCATCACCACCGTCCTGGCGGCTGCAGAGTCAGTCGCGACGCCGGGGCACATGCGTGCACCGGCAGGCGCTTCGCCGAATAGATGGCAAGCGTTGTGCCAAGCGAGAGTCTTCATCAAGTCGCATTAAATTCAATGAGATAGCTCGACATTGGTCGGCGCCGGTTGTAACAGAAGCGAACACCAGGACGGCCCTGCACCGCCTTCGAGTGGCGATCCATGGGCCTCCACAAGCTTCGCCTTCACATCTGTAACGCTGGCGATACATGTCGCTGCGGCATGAACAGTCGCGCGCCGGCTTGAGATGACGCCGCTGCAGGCCGACACCATCGTTGCTGCATCGCGTGCAAACCCCACCCCCAGGTCGTACGATGAATAGCGCCGCGTCCCTACGCGCGCACCTGCCCTTTTCCTACCTTTGGCGCGGCCCCAAGGCCTCGCCCGGAGCCTCGCATGCACTCGCCGGAATCCCCGTCCACGCCCCTGATCGACCTTGGCAAGCGCTACTGGCTGCCGGTCTATCGACCCCGTGAAGTCGTACTCGACCACGGCAAGGGGTCGCGCGTGTGGGATGCCGAGGGCCGCGATTACGTGGATCTGGGCGCCGGCATCGCGGTGAACGCGCTGGGCCACCAGGACCCGGACCTGCTCGACGCCCTGACCACGCAGGCGCACAAGCTGTGGCACAGCAGCAACGTGTTCTACACCGAGCCGCCGCTGCACCTGGCGCAGGAGTTGGTGGATGCGTCGGGCTTTGCCACGCGCGTGTTCCTGTGCAACTCCGGCACGGAGGCGAACGAAGCGGCCATCAAGCTGGTGCGCAAATGGGCCTCGCAGCAGGGCCGGCCGCCAGAACAGCGGGTGATCGTCACGTTCCGCGGTTCGTTCCATGGCCGCACGCTGGCAGCTGTCACGGCGACCGCCCAGCCGAAGTACCAGGAAAGCTACGAACCGCTGCCCGGTGGTTTCCGCTATCTCGATTTCAACGACGTGCCCGCACTGGAAGCGGCGTTCGCCCAGGGCGACGTGTCGGCCGTGATGCTGGAACCGGTGCAGGGCGAGGGTGGCGTGCTGCCCGCCGCACCCGGTTTCATCAAGCGGGTGCGTGAACTGTGCGATCAGTACAACGCCTTGCTGGTGCTCGACGAGATCCAGTGCGGCATGGGTCGTACCGGCACCTTGTTCGCCCATGCGCAGGACGAGGTCACGCCGGACATCGTGACGCTCGCCAAGGCGCTGGGCTGCGGATTCCCGATTGGCGCGATGCTGGCCGGACCCAAGGTCGCCGAGGTGATGCAGTTCGGTGCGCACGGCACGACGTTCGGCGGCAACCCGCTGGCGGCTGCCGTCGCGCGCGTGGCACTGCGCAAACTTGGATCAGCGGAGATCCTCGCCAACGTGGCGCGCCAGTCGCAGGCATTGCGTGATGGCCTTGCGGCTATCCAGGCCGAAACGGGCTTGTTCTCGCAGGTGCGCGGTCGCGGATTGATGCTCGGCGCCGTGCTGGCCGATGCGTACAAGGGTCGCGCCGGCGAAATCCTTGATTACGCCGCAGGCCATGGATTGCTCGTGTTGCAGGCAGGTCCGGACGTCTTGCGTTTCGTGCCGCCGCTCAATATCAGCGATGCCGATCTTGCCGAAGGCCTGGCGCGTTTTCGTGCGGCCCTTCAGGACTTCCCGCGCGAGAAGCCCTGATCGTCACTCGGGACCGTGCTCCAGCGCGGTCCCGCAGTTCCGGCAATAGCGCGCATCCTGCTCGTGCGTGGCCAGATGGCAGGTGTGGCACGTGATGCGCCGCATCTGCGCCTGGCGCATGCCGGCGGCGAGCTCCGCCGCAAAAATGCCGGTGGGCACGGCGATGATGCTGTAGCCCACCAGCATGATCAGTGACGTGACGAACTGGCCGAGCGTCGTATGCGGCGTGATGTCGCCGAATCCCACCGTGGTCATCGTCACGATCGCCCAGTACATCGAACGCGGAATGCTGCTGAAGCCGTTGTCCGGCCCTTCGATCAGGTACATCAGCGCGCCGAAGATAAGCACCAGGGTGAGAATCGTGCTGACGAAAATGAAGATCTTCCGTCGCGACTTGATCAGCGTGGACCAGAGCACATTTGATTCGTCGACGTAACGCGTCATCTTCAGGACGCGGAAGATGCGCAGGATGCGTAGTGCACGGATCACCAGCAGGTACTGGCTGCCGGCAAGGAAAAGGCTCGCATACGTCGGCAATACGGCCAGCAGATCGACGACGCCGAAGAAGCTGAAGATGTAGCCGCGTGGCTTGTCGACCACGGCGATGCGCGCAACGTACTCCACGGTGAAGATCACCGTGAAGATCCATTCCAACGCAAGGAACCACGTGCCAAGGCGAAAATGCAGGTCGGCGACGGAGTCGAGTACGGTGACGACGATGCTCGACAGGATCGCCAGCATCAGCAGCAGGTCGAACAGCCGCCCTGCGCGATCGTCATGTCCAAAGATGATGCCAAACCAACGGCGGCGCCACGGTGCGCCCGGTGCCGGGCCGAGATCGAGATGCGGCATGCCGCGCGGCGTGGTGTTCATCGTGGTGCGCCTTGTCTTCGATAGGCGATGCGTGTGGCGGTGGAGCTTAGGATGTCGGCCGGCATCCCGCCATCGTGATCAGAGCAGATCGTATGCCGCCAGTGCGTCAAGGAAGGCCGTGTACGTCTGGTAGTGATGGACGTGCAGGCCGGCGATGCGTGCACCGGCAACATTGTCGGCATTGTCGTCGATGAAGAGCGTGCGTGCCGGCTCGTGCTGCAGGCGGCGCAGGCAGGACGAGTAGACGGCGGGATCCGGCTTGCTGGTGCCGAACTGGGCGGACGCATGGCAGCGCGCGGTGAAACGTGGGAACAGCCCGGGAGCGATGTCGCCCAGTGAGGACGCCATGAGTTCGCCGTTATTGGTCAGCAGCGCAACCTCGGCGCGCCGGGCGACCCGCTCGACCGTGTCCATGACATCAGGGCGCAGGCGAGTGGCGGCACGGCGCGCGGCGATCCAGTCCGAAGCGGTGATCTCGGCTCCGGCTTCGCGACTCAGCGCCTCGAGGTAAGCCTGGGCATCGAGCTCACCGCGGTCGGCGGCGTCTTCGATGCCCGAGCCATAGATGGCGTGCTGGACACGCGCGAAGGTGCTGCCGATCGCCTGGGCAAGATGCGCCACGCGGACGTGCTTGTCGTAATCGGCAAGCACGCCATCGAAATCGAACAGCACGCAGCGAAGGTTCACGCGCGGATGGCTTTCAGCGTCTGGCGTGCGGCTTCCAGCGTGGCGGCGATGTCGTCGTCGGTGTGCGCGCTGGATACGAAGCCCGCTTCGAACGCCGACGGCGCCAGGTATACGCCGCGCTCCAGCATGCCGTGGAAGAAGCGGTTGAACAGCGTCGTGTCGGCTGCGGTGGCCTGGGTGTAGCTCTCCACTTTCTCTGCCGTGAAGAACAGGCCGAACATGCCGCCCACGCGGTTGGTGCTGAAAGGGATGCCTTCGCCATCGGCCACGGCCTGCAGGCCATCCGTGAGCAGGCGCGTGCGCGCGGCGAGCGACTCGTAGAAACCCGGCGCCTGGATCAGTTCCAGCATGGCCAGGCCCGCCGCCATCGCGACCGGATTGCCGCTGAGCGTGCCGGCCTGGTAGATCGGGCCGGCGGGCGCGATCTGCTCCATCAGTTCGCGTCGGCCACCATAGGCGCCCACGGGCATGCCGCCGCCAATGATCTTGCCGAAGGTGCTGATATCCGGGGTGATGCCGTAGTGCGCCTGTGCGCCGCCCAGGGCCACGCGGAAGCCCGTCATCACTTCGTCGAAGATGAGCAGGGCGCCATGGCGCGTGCACAGCTCGCGCAGGCCCTGCAGGTAGCCGTCCTTCGGCGGAATGCAGTTCATGTTGCCGGCGACCGGCTCGATGATCAGGCCGGCGATGTCGTCGCCATGTTCGGCGAAGAGCGCTTCGGCGGCGGCGAGATCGTTGTAGGCCAGCGTGAGCGTCAGATCCGCGCTGGCCTTGGGCACGCCCGGCGACGTCGGCACGCCGAAGGTGAGCGCGCCGGAACCGGCCTTCACCAGGAAGCTGTCGCCGTGGCCGTGGTAGCAGCCTTCGAACTTGACGATCTTGCTGCGGCCGGTGGCGCCACGCGCCAGGCGGATCGCCGACATGGTCGCTTCGGTGCCCGAGTTGACCATGCGCACCATGTCGATCGACGGCACCAGGCGGGTGATCGCCTCGGCCATGGTGATCTCGGCGGGGCAGGGCGTGCCGTAGGAAAGGCCGTTCATGACGGCGCGCTCGACGGCTTCGCGCACGTGCGGATGATTATGGCCGACGATCATCGGGCCCCAGGAGCCCACGTAGTCGATGTAGCGCTTGCCTTCCACGTCCCACAGGTACGGGCCATCGGCGCGGGCTGTGAAGAAGGGCTCGCCACCGACCGAGTTGAACGCGCGCACGGGGGAATTCACGCCGCCGGGCATCAGTTGGCGGGCGCGCTGGAAAAGTTCGTGGTTGGTCGTCATGAAGGCAATCCGGGGTTAGCAGGAAACAGGTCGGTGAAGCTCTGGGCGGCGGCGCGCACGTCATCGGCGCGAAATACCGCCGAAATGGCGGCCAGGTAATCGGCGCCGGCGTCCACCAGCAATCCCCCATTTTCGTGGGTGATCCCGCCAATCGCCACTCGTGGCACGCGGAGCGCGGCGCTCTGCCGCAGCAAGTCCAGGGCCGCGCGCCGGGCCTGGGGCTTGGTAGGCGAGGGGAAGAAGGCGCCAAAGGCAATGTAGTCGGCACCGGCGGCGACGAGGTCCCGGGCGCGCTCCAGCGAGTCGTAGCAAGACACGCCGATGATGGCGTCCGGGCCCAGCGCCTCGCGGGCGTCGGTGATGGCGTCATCGTCCTCGCCCAGATGCACGCCCTCGGCCTGGATGGTGAGGGCCAGGGCCACGTCGTCGTTGATGATCAGGGGTACACCGTGCTCGCGGCAGAGCTCATGCAGGGCGCCGGCCTCCAGGACGCGACGGGCCTGGTCGGGCGTCTTGTCGCGGTACTGGACCAGGCGCGCGCCGCCCTGGATGGCTTCGGCAACGACATTGACGAGATCGTCACGGGGGCCGTCCGTGATGGCGTAAAGGCCGCGAGTTGGGAATCGATGGGGCATAAAGCTTTGTGAATTGACGCCGTACGCTTTCGCACGGACAGGTGAGTTGCGAGAATGCGCATTCTGTTCCCTTGATGAAAGCAGTGCACCAATGAGTCAGAGCTCCACCGAAACCGGCAACCTGCGCAAGTGGATGTGTGTGGTCTGCGGCTTTATCTATGACGAGGCCCTGGGGCTCCCCGAGGAAGGCATCGAGCCTGGCACGCGTTGGGCTGATGTGCCCGATACGTGGACGTGCCCGGACTGCGGCGCCACCAAGGATGACTTCGAGATGATCGAAGTCGACTGACCTCGACCGCACTCATCCCAAATCGGCCCGAATTTGTCATTTCGTTGACCGGGCCGTGTGCTGTGATGACCCTGCGTCAGCCTACAGGCGCTGGCGCAGGAGAAAGGGAGTCATCGCATGCAGCAGTTCATTCCGTTCGAAGATGATTGGGACGCGCTGGAAAACCTCAGCCTCGAATCGCTCGTTCCTTACCGCGTAGGGCTTCCCTGCGCCACGCAGCCGGCAAATCACTGCACTGCGCCGGGCGAACCCTCTACAGATAGTTCATCACCCACCTGCGCGCCGATACGGCTGACCGTACCCGCCTTGAGCTCCAGCACGTAACGCGCGGGCGCATTGCTCGGGTAGCTGGGGCAGGGATCGGCCTTGCATGGCGGCACGTTCAACTGCATCGATACGAGCTTGCGGTTGGCATCGAAGTAAAGGATGTCCAGCGGGATGAGCGTGTTCTTCATCCAGAAGGAGCGCTCATCCGTATCCGCGAAGATGAAGAGCATGCTGTGATCGGCAGCGAGCTCCTTTCGGTTCATCAGTCCTAGTGCGCGAGTCTCATCCGTCGTCGCGAACTCAGTGGAAAACCGCTGCCCGTGCAGCGTGACGCCAGGCGTCGCGGGCGTCGGCGCCGCCATGGCGCTTCCCATCCATACGAACAGCAGCGGGGCAATCATGCGCTTCATATATAGATGCAGCCTTGTGGTTTGGGGTGCGCGCGAGTGTAGCGTCACTGCGATGTGTCATCGTCGTGAAAAAAAGTTCGCATGACCCCTTCACAAGCATGCCGAATGGGAGCTATTATTTTCCTCCCCCGCAGCGAGACGCTACCGCTTCGGAGGTTCCACCCCAACAACCTCGAATGAAAAATTTCTTCGAAAAAGTTGTTGACGGATACGGAAGACGATGTATAGTAAGCGGCTCACCCGGGACGAAATGTTTCGGGGCGATCGGAAGAAACGGTCGCAAGTGATTGATCTTTGACAGTGTGCGCAGGTGACTTGTGTGGGCGTCTTGCGGTGGAT